>JAGHUD010000011.1 GCA_018065005.1 Candidatus Physcousia equi | reverse complement strand
TCACCATCCCTATGGTCTTCGTTGGCGTCATCCTCACGATGATTCTCACCGGCAAGCAGTTCACCTTTGTTGCCATCGTCGGTGCCTTAGGACTCATTGGCATGATCATTAAGAACGGCATTGTGCTCATCGACGAAATCAATCTCGAACTCTCGCAGGGAACCGACCCCTATGAGGCGCTCATCACCTCCTCGCAGTCGCGCCTTCGCCCCGTCATGATGGCGTCGATGACCACAGTGTTGGGCATGATACCTCTGCTCTGGGATGCCATGTTCGGCAGTCTTGCCGTCACCATCATGGGAGGTCTCGTTTTCGGCACAGTCATTACCCTGCTTGTCATCCCCGTCCTTTATGCTTTGTTCTTTAAGATTAAAACCCCACGCTCCTAATCTATGAAAAAGATATTCACCCTTATCGCATCAGCACTCCTCGCGGCTCCACTCATGGCCCAGGATGTGCTCACCATAGACCAGTGCCGCTCACTCGCCCTGCAGAACAACAAGGAGCGCAAAAGCGCTGCGCTCGTCACCCAGCGGCAAGACCTCACCGTCAAGTCCACTCGTGCCCTCTTCTTGCCCGACTTCTCGATCACCGGTTTCGGACTCTACGACACGGGCGATGGTACGCTTGGTCTGGGGCTCACCGGACTCAAACAGCAACTCACGAGTGCCGTGATGGGAGGCATGCAAGCCGGCGTGCTCTCTCCCGGCATGGCGCAGTGGCTTGGGGGCGTAGGCGAGCAAGTGCCCGATCAGTTAGGACTCGACTATAAGATAGGTTTCGTCTATGGTGCCTCGCTTGTGATGAAGCAACCCCTTTACATGGGCGGAAAAATACGGGCAGGCTATGCCATGGCTCAAACGGCAGCCCAGATGGCGCGCCAGAACGAGCGCCTCACCGATGCTGAGGTCATACAGCAAGCCGATGAGGCCTATGCCAACTGTGTCAAAGCAACCGAATTGAAGAAAGTAGCAGAGCAGTATAAAGTCTTGCTCGAAGAGCTCAACCGCAACGTGCAGTCTGCCATCAAGCATGGCATGAAGATGCCCGCCGACCAGATGAAGGTGCAGGTGAAACTCAACGAGGTGGAACTCCAGATACGACGTGCAGAAAATGCTCAGCGCCTCGCCGCCATGAACCTCTGCCACGTCACCGGGCAGCCCCTCAAGAGCTCCTTCGCCGTGAACAGCGACTATCCGGCTGTCGACGATGCCCGTCTTTTGGCTGCATCCGACATCACCTCACGCCCCGAATATGCCTTGCTCGAGGGGCAGGCTCAGTTGGCAGCCCAGCAGGTCAGGATGACGCGCAGCGAGATGCTGCCTCAGGTGACATTGCTGGCCAAGTATGGCTACGCCCATGGCTTGGAGTTCAACGACAAAAATCTCCTCGATGGCTGGAATTTTGCCGCCGGCATCACCCTCAACGTGCCCCTCTATCACTTTGGCGAGCGCAGCAACAAACTCAAGGCTGCCCGTCTCAAGCAGCAGCAGGCAGAACTCGAGCGCGACAACAAATCAGAACTCATGCAGCTCGAACTGGCGCGTGCCGCCAACAACCTCGATGAGGCGCGTCTCGAAGTGGAACTTGCCGAAAGAACCCTTGCACAGTCGCGCGAGAGCATGCGCCTGTCCGAACAGCAATACAAGGCGGGCACCGAGCCTCTTTCCGACTTTCTGGAGTCACAGGCTGTGTGGCAGAAGGCTTATGAATCGCAGGTGGAAGCCCACTTCCAACTCTACCTCCAGAGCGTAGCCTACCTCAAGGCAGCCGGAAGACTGGTGGAGTAAGTATAGTTCACAGTTCATAGTTCACAGTTCATAGTTCACAGTTCATAGTTCACAGTTCATAGTTCAGAGTTCATAGTTCATAGTTCATAGTTCACAGTTCATAGTTCATAGTTCACAGTTCATAGTTCATAGTTCATAGTTCATAGTTTTGTGCATAGTTCATAATTTAGTGCATAGTTATTGCATCGCAAGGGGCAGAGCAAGCGCATAGTGCATAGTAGGAATCCGCAAGATTTTCTTTTGAAAGTTTTGCGGATTTTCTTTTTTTCTGTACTTTTGCAGATGTGATACGTTTACGCAGCTCTTAATGCGCACAAGATTATGGCAAAGGCTAAGAAGATACCATACGGCATGACCAACCTCGAGAGCATTATTCGCGAGGGATATTACTATGTGGACAAGACGCATTTCATCCCCAAACTGGAGGAAGATGGGCGCTATGTCATCTTTCTGCGCCCCCGCCGCTACGGCAAGAGCATCACCATTGCCATGTTGGAGTACTACTATGGTCTGCAGTACGCAGATAGGTTTGAGGGCATCTTCTCTGAACTCTACATTGGTCAGCATCCAACGGAGTTGCGCAACAGCTACCTCGTACTGAGCCTCAACTTCAGTGCTGTGGATCCTGACAAGGACAAGGTGGAGGAGTCGTTCAATGCAAACCTACTCCTGTCTTTGCGGTCATTCGCGCGCAAATACAAGGCGTATTTGCCGGAAGGAGCCGAAGCGCTGATGCAGAGTCAGACACATTGTTGCGTAGCATTCAATAGCTTGTGCGACATGGTGTCTGACACGCCCTACAAGATGTACGTGATGATTGACGAGTATGACAACTTCGCCAACACCCTGATGTCTTACGATGAAGGGGCATACATGAACCTCACGCATGGCGATGGTTTCTTCCGTCTCTTCTTCAACTCGCTCAAAGCCGTTACGACCGGTGCTGGGGCGGTGGTGGACCGTATGTACATCTCTGGCGTCAGTCCGCTCACGCTGAGTGATGTGACCAGCGGTTTCAACATCGGCGAGAACCTTTCTTTGTTGGCAGACTATAACAGTATGGTAGGCTTCACCGAACAGGAAGTCAAGGAGATGCTGCAATACTATTACGACACGATGGGGCAGTTTCGTCATACGGTGGACGAACTGCTTGAGGTGATGCGTCCGTGGTATGATAATAACTGCTTCTCTGAGCTCTGCCTTGATGATGAGCATATGTTCAACTCCGACATGGTGCTCTATTTCATCAATCAATATATGCGTTCTCGTTTCACCCTTCCCTCTGAGATGATAGATACCAACGTGAGCAGCGACTATGGCAAGATGCGCAAGATGGTGCGCATAGAGCAGAACTTTGGTCATAATGCACAAATCCTGCAGCAGATCACCATGCAAGGCTACTCCAGTTCGCCGCTGAAGCGCGAGTTCTCCATCAGCGAACTGCACGAGCCACGTATCCTGCCCAGTCTGATGTACTACATGGGTATGCTCACGCATGGCCTGTCACCCAATGGTCACCCTTCCTTGGTCGTGCCCAACCTCGTGGTGCGCGAGCAGTATTACAAATATCTTGACGACTGCTACGACCGCAACATGCAATGGGAGATGGAACTGTGGGAATATGACCAATTAGGTGTTCGCATGGCAAGGGACGGTGAAGGCGAACCCCTCCTGCGTTTCGTTGCCGAGCAGATCCGAGAGAACAGCAGCACGCGCGACTTTGATGTGAAGGCAGAGTCATTCGTCAAGGGTTTCATGCTTGCCAAATTAGGAGGTATGGTCTCCTACTTTATCTCCGCGACTGAACCCGACATGAACCACGGCTATGCCGACCTCTACCTGGAGCCCTGGACGGAGAGGACCTCTCATGCCTACATCATCAAACTCAAGTATCTCCACGCTGGAGCAACAGACGCAGAGGTGGAAGCGAAACGCCTAGAAGCCATCGACCAGGCGCATAAGTATGCCCAGGATAAGCAACTCAACCAACGTGCCGCAGCCAAGGGCTGGACACTCCATAAGTTCGTCATCGTCTTCAGCGGATGGCAGGTGAGGGTGGTGGAGAAGGTCTCCCCTGCCGCTCTGTGAAGGGAGAGAGCTGCGTAGACGGAGGAGAAGGACGGTGTTCATGGTTTTTGGAGTCGTCGTGATAGAGCGTGCGTGTCGTCAAGATGAATGGATCCGCAAGCTGTCGATCCACTCCAGGAAGGTTGGTACTTAGCAGTTTGCTGCAGAAGAAAGCTGAGCACATTGTGGTGGCTCCCATGAGATGCCGAGGGTGTCAAATTGCTGCTAAAAGCGCGATATTGCGCAGCAAAACGATAGTTGAAAAGTGAAACGAAAAAATGCCCGAAAAGTTCGAAAAAGCAACTTTTCGGGCATTTTTTTTGACCCGCAGCAGGTCAAAAAAGTTTCTGCTGCAGAAAAAATCCGGACCTGCAGCAGAAATTCTCGTTTTCTGCAGCAGAAATTCTTGTTTTCTGTAGCGAAAAAAATGCCGAAATCGATGGTAAATTATGGTGTATATCGGCATGGTGCGATTGTATTATGCAGATAATCAGATGCGCGTAGTAGCGCTCGAAGGTAAAAAAGAACACCCCCGAAGACTCGGAATGTGAATCCGATGCCTTTATTCGGTGTGTTGTGTTTGTCAAAATGAAAGCAAAGGAGTGTAAAAATGAAGCAATATGTCATAATTGTGGTGGGTGGATCGTGGTGCTATTTCCTGGGGTGCGAGATGCCCGCATTGCGGCGCATGAATTTGTTGGAGAGAGAGTCAGACTGCCATTCCGGTTCGAAGAAGACCGAATCCAGGGAGATGCCCAGTTCCAGTTCAGGAATTTCTTCCTCTTCGGGTCGGAAGGGCGTCTGCACGTTGCGCAGAATGGTGACCTCGACGGGCGCCCACCCTCGGCGTATGATGCCAATCTCTCGGGCAGCAGCCGTGCTGAGGTCCACGATGCGGCCTCGGCTGTAGGGCCCTCGGTCGATGACGCGCACGACGACCGACTTGCCCGTGCTCGGGCAGAAGACGTGGAGGCGTGTGCCAAAAGGCAGCGTCTTGTGGGCGCAGGTCAGACTGTCCTTGTGATAGCGTTCTCCGCTGGCAGTCTTGTGGCCATGTAGGGCGTTGCCGTAGTAGGAGGCATTGCCCAGTTCCTTGGGAAGTTGCTGTGCCAGGAGCGGTGTGGAGAACAGGCAGAGGAGGATTGTCTGTAGTGCCCGCAGGCGCCATCCTCTCGATGGTACATGGTGTGGATTGTGCATGGTCATTGATGTTTTCTGCTTGCAATTTTCGTTTAATTTTCGGTAAAAAACAAATTTTTACGCTTTTTTTTCTGCTTTCTTGCCTAATCGTGTCCCTTTTGTGGCAAAAATGTGTTACCTTTGTGCGTATTTTTGTGTAATTTGGAATAAAAGACAATGAATAAGACAAAGAAAGTTCTGCGCCCCATCGCGCTTGCCCTCTTCTGCTCCCTGCTCAGCACCTCGTGCATATCGGACAAGAAGATCGTCTATCTGCAGGGTGCAGAACAGAAGTATGCCGTGCCGCAGCAGATAGAGCAAGCCTTCGAACTGAAGATAGAGCCAGACGACGAAATCGCCATCTCTGTGGCAAGCAAAAACCGTGAACTCATCGACCCCTTCAACAACACGACGCTCATCGGAAGCGGCACGAATGGCACCTACTCCAGCAGTGCCAACCTGCAGTCGGGCGTGAGCTATTTTCTCGTCGACAAGGATGGTCAGATCAACTTCCCCATCTTCGGAAAACTCAACGCGAAGGGCAAGACCTGCCGTGAGCTCTCTGCCGAGATACAGCAGCGCCTGATTGCCGAGGGGCACATCCTAGATGCGGTGGTCAACACCAAGGTGATGAGTTTCAAGGTCACCGTGCTGGGCGACGTGCGGAATGCCGGCACACAGACCTTCACGGGCGAGCGTCTGACCGTGCTCGAAGCCATCGGCAAGGCAGGCGACATGAACAGTTCAGCCAAGCGCGACCATGTGTTGGTGGTGCGCGAGGAAAAGGGCAAGCGCGTCACCTATGACATAGACATGCGCGACCCGAAAAGCATCTTTGAGAGTCCAGCCTACTACCTGCAGCAGAACGACGTCGTCTACGTGCAGCCCAACAAGAGCGTGCGCCTGAAGGGCAGCACCGGCTACTCGCTGCTTTCTGTTGGTTCCACCGTGGTGGGTATGATTGTGAGCATCGTTTCGCTCATCGTAGCATTAAAAAAATAAGCATTTAGAAAAAAGATATGGAAACAACGCGAAACAATGCGCCGCGCGTGCGTCGTGCCAAGCGAGAAGAGAGCCTCTCCCTGCGCGATGTGATCGACACCTTCCTGGGAAACTGGTACTGGTTCATCTTCTCCGTCGTTGTCTGCTGCGCCATCTGCTACTTTTATATGGCCAAAAAGCCAGACGTGTATCAGCGACAAGCCGTGCTGCTCGTCAAGGAAGATGGAGGCAGTGGTGGCGCTCGACGCAGCTCCATGGGCATGGATGCCCTCATGTCGCTCAACGGCGTGATGGCGGGCACGAGTGTGAAAAACGAGTGCTACATCCTGCAGAGCTATCAACTCTGTCACGAAGTGGCACGCCAGCTCGGTTTGGAGGTCAACTACAGTTTGGTGGGACGTCTGCGCACCACCTCACTCTATGGCTGCTCGCCCATTCGGGTGCAGTTTCTGGATGAGGACTATCCCTCTGCCTCGCTCTACATACGGCCCAAGAATCAGCGAGAGTATGTCATCGAGACCGTGACCACACGAGCCGGTGAAGCACCGCTCGACAAGACCTGTCGCTATGGCGAAAAGGTGGTGACGCCAGCCGGAAGCATGGTGGTGACACCAGAGAAGACGGCTGCACAGTTGCAAGGCGAGAAAATCCTCGTGGAGCATCTGACTCAGGAGGCAGCAGGAGCCATGGTGTGCGGCATGGTAAGCGCAGCCGAGGTAGACAAGGAGAGCACCCTCGTGCGTATCGTCTGCACCGACACGAGCGTGAAGCGTGCCGACGACATCCTCAGCAAGTTGCTCGACGTCTACAAGCAGAGCATCATCGACGACAAGAACCAGGTGGCGCAGTCCACATCGCAGTTCATCGACGAGCGCATACGCATCATCGACAAGGAGCTGAGCGGTGTGGAAAACGAATTAGCTAACTTCAAGGAGCGCAACAAGATTGTCGACCTACAGCAGAGCACACAGACCTATCTCAGCCAGTCGACAGCTGCCCGTCAGCGCAGCATACAGCTTGAGGTTCAACTGGCCTCAATACAGTATCTCGCCGACTTCTTGCGCGACAACAGTCAGGGCAAAACGCTCATTCCCACAATGGGAGGCATCAACGATGCGGGCATACAAACACAGATTGCCAACTACAACCAGATGATGCTCCAACGCAACCGACTGGCTGCCAACTCGAGCGAAACAGCGACCACCATACAGGAACTCGATGCCAACCTACAGCAGATGCACGCCACCGTCATGTCCAGTGTGCAGGGCTTCATGGCTTCGCTGCGCGTACAGCTCAACCAAGCTCGTCAGGAGGAGAATGTGCTCAACGGCGGACTCGCCTCCGTGCCGCAGAAGGAGCGACAGGCACTCGACATCACCCGCCAGCAGGCCATCAAGGAAACACTCTACACCTATCTCCTCAACAAGCGTGAGGAGACGGCATTGCAACTCGCCATCACCGAAGCCAACATCCGCGTTGTGGAGCACCCCTTCGGCAGCGCAAAACCCGTTGGACCGAAACGCAAGCCTGCCTTCTTCATTGCCGTTCTGCTGGGTCTCATCTTTCCTTTCGTCTACTTCCGCGTGAAGGCAATGCTCAACATGGGCGTGAGAAACCGCAAGGACATCGAAGATGCCACCACCATACCCGTGCTGGGAGAAGTGCCACACCGCAAGGACGGCTTCAAGGATGAAGAAATCGTGGTGGGCGAGCAGAAAACGGATAGCCTGAGCGAGGCGTTCCGCATGATTCGTTTCTCACTGAGCTTCATCAATAAGGATGCGCGCGTGCTGATGTTTACCTCCACCATGCCCGGCGAGGGAAAAACTTTCATCAGCCGCAACTTTGCCGAGACACTCGGACTGACGGGCAAGCGCGTGCTGCTCATGGACACCGACATACGCAAACGAACACAGAGCAAGCTCACCAGCCGACGCAGCAAGATTGGACTGACGAGCTACCTCTCTGGCAATGTGGACACGGCAGACTGTCTCATCGTCAGTGCGGGAGAAGGACTTCACTTCGACTTCCTGCCAGCCGGCATCACACCTCCCAACCCTGCCGAGTTGCTCATGAGCACCCGCTTGGAACAGCTCATCGAGGAGCTCAAGCAGAACTACGACTATATCGTGGTGGACAACGTGCCCGCACAGGTGGTGGCAGACTCGGGCATCGTCAACCGTGTGGCAGACACCACCATCTACGTCATCCGTGAGGGCAAGGTGGACCGCCGCTATCTGAGCGAGATCGAGCGCCTGCACTTAGAGAACAAGTTCCGCCGCATGACCATCGTGCTCAACGATGCCCACATCGAAAAGAAACGCTACGGTTATGGCTACGGCTATGGCTACGGCTACGGTTATGGCTACGGCTACGGAAACGAGGAAGAACAAAACAAGAAGAAGAGAAGAAGAAAAAAATAAAGCCTCTTCCACAGTGTTGACTACATAATAAACTACTATATAAAGACAAAGATATGGACGCAAAAGCATTGGCGGCACAATACCGCGACGAACTCTTAGGGCGTGTGATGCCCTTCTGGATGGAGAAGTCCATCGACAAAGAAAAAGGCGGTTTCTTCACCTGTATCGAACGAGACGGTGAGGTCTACGACACCGACAAGTTTATCTGGCTGCAAGGCCGTGAGGTGTGGATGCTTGCCACGCTCTACAACCATCTGCCCGCCAGCGAGAACGTGAGCGAAGAGACGCGCCAGCAGTGGCTCCAGGCTGCCATTCAGGGTGCAGAGTTCCTGCGCAAGTATGGCCATGACGGACAACTCAACTGGTACTTCTCGCTCGACCGTGACGGCAATCCCCTGGTGGAGCCCTACAACATCTTCTCCTACACCTTCGCGGTCATCGCCTTCGGACAGCTCTATATTGCCACGGGCAACGAAGAGTATGCCGACATTGCCAAGCGCACCTTCGACATCGTCCTCGCCAAGGTAGACTGCCCCAAAGGACGATGGAGCAAGGCTGCCAAGGGCGCTCGTGCGCTGAAGACTTTCGACCTCCCCATGATTCTCTGCAACGTGGCGCTGGAGATTGAGCCGCTGCTCGAACCCGACTTCCTCAACCGCACCATCGAGACCTGCTTGCACGAAGTGCTCGACGTGTTCTATCGTCCCGAACTGGACATGATCGTGGAGTGCGTGTCGAAGGACGGACAGCTCGTCGACTGCCACGAAGGACGCCTGCAGAATCCCGGACATGCCATCGAAGCGATGTGGTTCATCATGGACCTCGGGCGTCGACTCGAACGTCAGGACCTCATCGAGAAGGCTGTGCACATCGCCCTCCGCGAAGTGGAGATGGGATGGGACAAGCAGTACGGAGGCATCTTCTATTTCCAGGACCGCCTCGGTCGTCCTATGCAGCAACTGGAGTGGGACCAGAAGCTCTGGTGGGTGCACATCGAGACACTCATCACCATGCTCAAGGGCTACGAACTGACGGGCAGCGAGGAGTGCCTCAAGTGGTTTGAGCGCGTACACGAATACACCTGGACCCACTTCCGCGATGCTGAATACCCTGAATGGTTCGGCTACCTCAACCGTCGTGGCGAAGTGCTCCTCACACTCAAGGGCGGCAAGTGGAAGGGCTGCTTCCATGTGCCTCGCGGTCTCTTCCAATGCTGGCAGACGCTCGAGCGCATCGCTGCCAAATAACCCCACGCAACAAAAAGCGGGGAGCGGGAAGAGCCATAACTCTCTTCCCACTCCCCGCAGAATAACCTCCAGACGCCGAATTGCCCCACCCATACGTGGCGTCTTCCAAACTTAACGCATTGTTCCTGCAAACTCCGACATACTGTCGTAAGTACTTAGCATACCGTCTGTTGACGGAATGCTGAGGAACTGGAGTTGTGCATTCCCCTCTCGCCCGTTACCACAAAGCGGACCACGTCTACAGTCCAGCGAGTCAAAAAGAACACGGGACGGATAAACCAGAATCAAAGAATATGCAAGACAAGAAGTACAGACGACCTGCCGAATATCCCTGCGGTGTGGCAGACTTCCCGAAGCTGAGAAACCAAGGTTGTGTCTATGTAGATAAGACAGATCTCGTGTATGAACTGGCACAGACAAACTTTGTCTTTCTGAGTCGTCCCCGACGATTCGGAAAGTCGCTGCTGTGCTCAACCCTCAAGGCCTATTTTGAGGGTAGGAAGGAACTGTTTGAGGGTCTCAAGATCATGGACCTCGAGCAAGAGTGGAAGCAGTATCCGGTGTTCCGCTTTGACATCAGTATGCTGAAGGATATGCCGATAGAAGTGATGGAGTCCGGATTGGGCTTTCAGTTACGTAACTACGAAGACATTTATGGTAACCCAGGTCCTGACGAGACGACTCCAGGCAAGAGATTTGCTGGGCTTATCCAACGTGCCCGTCAGCAGACGGGATTGCCAGCCGTAGTTATCATAGACGAATATGATGCGCCCATGCTGACCTACATGCACGACGAGGAAAACAAAGCAAAGGTTAGAATGATTCTGCAGGAGTTCTATCAGACCCTTAAGGTCTGCGACAGTGACGAACGTTTCGTCTTCATCACCGGCATCACCAAGTTCTCGCAGATGAGCATCTTCTCGACCATCAATAATCTGTCTAACATTACGATGAACCCAAAGTATGCCTCAATATGTGGCATCACGGAGTCGGAGTTGCATGATGTGTTTGATATCGACGTGGAAATGCTGGCTGAAGAATATGGCATCGGCAAGGAGGAAATGTATGCCCAGCTGAAAAATAAGTACGATGGCTACCACTTTGTGGCGAAATCAGAGGATATCTACAACCCATATAGCCTGCTCCTTGCATTCTTCAATACCCGACTCCAGTCCTTCTGGTTTGCCAGCGGTACGCCAACATTCATACTTGATGAGTTCAGACGTTGCAACACCGATCTGCTCGCTCTGGATGGAGCCGAGGCAGAGGTCGAGGAGTTTGACCAGCCTACCGAATCGTTAGAGAGTCCGCTTCCACTTCTGTATCAGGCAGGATACCTGACCATCAAGGATTATAATCCAATTTCATGCACATATACTCTGGGACTACCTAATGCTGAGGTGCGCGGCGGAATGATGAAGAACATCCTGCCTATCGTTAATGGAACAAAGGGTTATGAGAATGCCAGTTATGCCACCACCATCAGGAGTTCCCTGGCAAAAGGCAATTACGACCGAGCCAAGACTGCCCTCCAGGCATTCCTTTCGAGCATACCATACATGCAGCAGGGGAAGGACGAGTTGAAGGACCTTGCCAAGTACGAAGCCCTGTATCAGCGCGACCTATACATCTTCTTCTCGGGCATGTCGGCAACCGTACAGTGCGAGGTTATGATGGCAACAGGCCGTGTTGACCTCGCAATGCGTATGGGCGACAAGGTCTATGTCTGCGAGTTCAAAGTAAGCGCCAGTGCCGAGAGTGCATTAGATCAGATAGACCGCAACAGATACTACGAGCCTTGGCTTGCCATACAGCGCAAGATAGTCAAGATAGGCGCCCGCTTCGACGTCAAAGACCGTACCTTGAAAGATTGGAACGTTGAAGAGCTGGATTAGCCAGTAAAAAAGAGAAACGTAGCTTCCACAGAAGAACAATGCCCTCAACCGCAAACAGAGTCATAAAGAACACGGGGTACCTCTACGCCAAGATGGGTATCACGATGTTCGTATCGCTCTACACCACCCGCCTCATCCTGGAAGGACTGGGCAAGGAGGATTTCGGCATCTTCCATCTCGTGGGAGGCGCCATCGCTATGCTTGGCTTCCTCAATGCTGCCATGGCAAATGCCACGCAGCGCTTTATGAGCTATGCCGAGGGAGAAGGCAACAAAGAAAAGCAGAAGGGCATCTTCAACGTCTCCTTACTCCTTCACTTCGTCATAGCCTGTGTCGTGGGTGTCATGTTGCTGGCAGCCGGTTTTTTCTTCTTCGACGGACTGCTGAATATTCCCGACGGACGATTGGCTGCCGCAAAGGTCGTCTATGGCAGTCTCATCGTGAGCACGATGTTCACCATCATGTCGGTGCCCTATGATGCCATGCTCAATGCACATGAGAATATGCGATATTATGCCCTTGTAGGCATATTGGAGAGTCTGCTCAAACTGGCAGTGGCATTTCTATGTTTCCTATATGGAGGCGACAAGCTTGTTCTCTATGGCATCCTCATGGCTTGCATTCCGCTCATCACCCTCACCATTATGCGTGTCTATTGCCATCGGCATTATGAGGAGTGTGTGGTTGCACCACGCAGATATGCTTCACGCACCCTTTTTCGTGAAATGACCACATTTGCCGGGTGGAATTTCCTTGCTTCTGTTTCTTCCATGATCACTCAGTATGGATTGGGAATTGTAATCAACCATTTCTTTGGAGTTGTCTTGAATGCAGCGCAGGGCATTGCCAATCAGGTTTCTGGTATGCTGATGCAATTCTCCCAGAATTTGATGAAGGCGGTCAATCCCATTTTGGTAAAGAGTGCGGGTGCGCAAGACAGGGCGCGAACGATTTATGTAACACTTTTTGGCTGTCGCATCTCTACGTGGATCATGTTAGTGTTTGAAATTCCTATGATTCTGATGGCGCCCGCCGTGTTGAGATTGTGGCTGAAGAATGTTCCTGAGTGGGCAGTTGTGTTCACTCAGCTTCAGTTGGTACGCTCTATCGTTGAGCAACTTTTTAGCAGTGTGTACACGTTGGTCTATGCGGAAGGTCACATCAAGAATTATGTGATAGTGAAATCGGTGCTTAATGTCTTGCCTCTGCTTGTGGTTCCTTGTCTGTTCATGTTGGGATGGTCGCCAGTGTGGCTCTACATTGTGTGGATTGTCTGCTGGGGACTATGTGGAGGTGTCACCAATCTTTATTTTGCACATATCAGAACACAGTTTCCGATACCTGAATACCTAAGACATGTCATAGCACCCTGTGCAGCAGTCACACTTATGGGTGTGTTACCTTATTTTTGCGTAAAGACTTTCTCCGACTGCGAGATGGCTGCTTGGTGTCTAAGTTTATCTTCCCCTTTCATTATCTGCTTAACTGGTTGGCTTGTTGTTCTTACACATGATGAACGATTCAAGGTTCTCTCTTGTGTAAAAAATATGCTGCAAAAGCAGAATCTCAAAAAATAATCAATGAATTGGAAACATCAGATACTCAAAGTTTTGCACAAATTGTATGTTACGTCTTTTTGGCATAAGTTCGATGCGAAACGTGACATTCCGAACATTATTAACCATCCAGACCAAGCATCAGAAGCCATCTTTCGTTTGCTCACGAGTGATGACCCATGTATGATTGCTCGTTTCGGAAGCGTCGAATTGATGAATGTAAACAACGCACGTAGCATAGAATCACCAAAACACAGTATTTGGAGATATATCACCAATAATGAGCGAGAATGGTGGTGGAATGAACTGAACTGCAGTCAAATGCTCTCTAATGCGGGATTCTTTCCCAATACAAAGGAAAATCTGCTGCGATTTGCTCATCTTATTGCTGAGGATTCAAAAAGTATTGACTTGTTGGGGAGTTGGATAGGAGAAGAACTATTTGCAGAAGACTTTCTTCCTCACGATATTCTAAAGGTTCGACTTCTATACTTAGAACCCTATTGGTCCTATAAGCCTTGGACAAAAGCTTTGGAGGGTAAAAAAGTTGTGGTGGTTCACCCTTTTTCGGAGTTGATAGAGAATCAATACAATAATCACCGCTTAGATTTGTTTTTGAACCCTGATGTATTGCCCTCTTTTCAACTGCGTGTTGTCAAGGCAGTACAAAGTATTGGCGGCGAAGCTGGTGGATTTGCCGATTGGTTTGAAGCCCTTGAATGGATGAAAGCAGAAGTGGATAAAGAATACTACGACATAGCACTTATCGGGTGTGGAGCCTATGGCTTTCCTCTTGCTGCCCACTGTAAACGACAAGGGAAAAAGTCGGTTCATTTAGGTGGAGCCTTGCAACTGCTTTTTGGCATACGTGGCAGACGCTGGGATAATCCTTTGTATGGTGTACAAGAATTCGAAAAAGAAGGAGTTTATTTGCAATTATTTAATGAGCATTGGGTCTATCCTTCACTCTCAGATAAACCAAAGCACGCTGAACAAGTCGAAAATGGATGCTATTGGTGATGAATGAAGAGCAGACTGATGTTGACATGAATATAGTATTTCAACTACATCGATAGACGGATAGCTCTGTATTAAACAGATGTTACAAAATACCTTATTATATATATCTATCTTTTGCGCTCTCTTCTTAGGCACAAGCCTTGGTTCTGCATTAGGCGCATCACAGATGGTTCTTGTTTCCCAGCTTCCCTTCTCCATTTACATTGTATGGGGAAGCTACACGGGAGTCGTCAAGTGGGGTGATAATAGCTACAAGACGGAGATCATGATTCTTGTGGTTGCCGTGTTAGGCATTGTCGAGAAGTATCTGTTGGAACAAGACTACTTCAAGTCTTATCTTTGTCTGCTCATTTTTCCCACCCTCATCTTTGTGGCGCTCAACTCAATCACACCGACTGAGCGCAAGCATCTCCGCTGGTTGGTCTTAGCGTTTTTCGTTACGGAGTGCGTCATTGCTATCGTAGAGCATAATTTGAAGGTCAACTTCTTCCTGACCGAAGATGAAGTGCCTGTTGACCTCTCGGAAGGCTGGCTTTTCCGTAGCACCTCCATCTTGGGACACCCACTCATGAATGCCATGGTGGTGGCGGTCATGTCCATTTTTATCGTTACGACAAATAGTTTGGGCATGGTGTCTAAAGCGCTTCTCTTCGTTTTGGGCTTCTTTGCCATCTTGGCATTTAATGCTCGTGCTGCCACCCTTGTTTCTTTCTTCGTGACACTTCCCCTTCTTTTTAGGGAATTTTATAAGGCAAAAGGACTGAGAAGCAGTAGCATCTTTCTGTTGATTCTGGTGCTGCTTGTAGCCTACTATTTGACTGTCAATGTTGGCATTTGGGGCGGCCGTCTGCTCAATTCCGACAACGTGTTTGACGGAAGCGCGCACACGAGAATTGAAGTATTTGAGTTTTACAAGTACTTAAATTGGGATCAGATTCTCTATGGCCATCCAGACAACTACGCCTACCTCATGAACAAATTGGGAACGGGTGGAGTCGAGAATGGAGAAATTTCGCTGATTATCAAGTACGGACTCTTTTTCGTTCTTTTCTTTTTTCCCCTCTTGGTGATGTTCCATTTGAAGTGGTTGACTCGCTATTACTCGAAGATAGATGTGTGGGCCATCATGATTATCTTTTATCTGATTGGTTCAGCCAATCCTAACTTGTCGCTCCCTTTCTGCTGGACGTATTGGGTGTTTTCTTTTCAGGCATTCCGTCCAGAACTATCCAACGAGGACAGTGAGTTTAGTGACAACGACGGCGAAGCATTAACAGAAGAGCACCAAGATAGTTTATATGATGAAGATTCTTTGGCTGAGTAATTTCTCTTTTCGCGAGAGCGACTTGTGCGACACCGGAACGTGGGTGCAGCCTTTAGCGGAAGCGTTGAATCAACGAGACTCCGTGGAGATAGCCAATGTCTCATGGGGAGAGGAGAGTTGTCGCGTTGTGAGGGGGATAAAGCAATGGCTCGTCCCTCGCAAAGGCTTGACGAAGCACGGACACGAAGCCCCCAATGAGCTATGCGAGAAGATACGTTCGATCATCGATGAGTATAGTCCCGACCTGGTGCATATCTGGGGCACGGAGTCTGCATGGGCTTCTGTCTACAGAAAGGGCTATATAGCATGCCCTACGCTACTGGAAATACAGGGCTTAGTGGGACCTTGTGCTCGCTACTACATGGGAGGCATGAGCTTCGGCGACCTATGCCGATGCATACATCTAAAAGAAATCCTAATGCCCTGGCGCACCATGTGGGTCAAGCAAAACGTTTTTCGGAAACGCGGTGAAGAGGAAAAACACAACATCGAAGCATTTCGCCACATCGCCGTTCAATCCAATTGGGTAGAAGCCCATATAGAGCAAATGGCAGCAAGGGCTTGCATACATCACTCCAGGATACTCTTGCGTCGGGCATTCTATGCTGCTTCAAAGGAGCGATATGAGATAGGCGAACATCCCGTCTTGTTCTTTTCTTTTTCCGGAGCCATACCTTATAAAGGATTGCACAAGTTGCTGGAGATGCTGTGTCTGGTCAAGGAGCATTTCCCAACGGTGGAACTGCGCATAGCTGGTGTGTTCTATATAGGCAATCGCCTGATGGATGGCTACAGTCTTTATTTGAAGCATCTGATAGGAAAATATGATTTGCAAAACCAGGTCACACTCTTGGGCCCACTCGATGCACCTTCGCTTGTGAAAGAATTGCAGCACGCCGATGTGTGTGTGGTTCCTTCTTTTGTTGAGACCTACTGCTTGGCTTTTGCAGAAGCCATGGTGGTGGGCTGTCCTGTGGTTAGCTCGAATGCAGCAGCACTTCCCGAATTGGCTGATGCCAACAGTGAAGCATTGTTTTATTCACCCAACGACACCGTCATGGGGGCGCATCACATTCTGACTCTTTTGCGGGATAGAGTAAAGGCTATGGCAATGGCCCAGCAAGCTCGTTCTCGTCGGTTAAAGGAGAATGACCCCGAACTTGTCGTGAACAATCAGATAGAAATCTATCAGGCATTGCTGGCTCAAGAGTCAGCATGCCAATAATACGTTTGTGTCAACAATGAAGTCACTCGCCGTACTCATTACCGTCTTTAACCGCAAGGAAACAACCCTGACTTGTCTTCGTAAGCTCTATGCGCAGACGCCTGTAAAGAATGTGCTCGTGGAGGTGTTCTTGACCGACGATGGCTCTACGGATGGCACATCTGATGCCATTAGGGCGGAGTTCCCGAAGGTGCACATCATCCAGGGTGACGGCACACTGTTTTGGAATCGTGGCATGTACAAAGCATGGGAAGAAGCAAGCCACACAAAGGACTATGACTACTACCTGTGGCTCAACGACGACACCCATCTCTACACTACTGCCTTAGAGCAGCTCCTTGCTTGCTCCAGACGGCATGACGATGAAGCCATCATTGCGGGGGCTACCGTAGACTCAGCTTCACAATCACAACCGACATACGGTGGGCGGAAAAATGGTCGTCTGCTCCCTGCTGATGGAACAGAGAAGGAGGTGTATGTGTTCAATGGCAATGCTGTCTTGGTGCCCGACCATGTGTTTCGGAAGTTAGGTAATCTGGACTCTTACTACGCTCATTCGAAGGGCGACTTCGACTATGCCATTCGGGCACGTAAGGCAAACATCAAGATGGTGCAAGCAGCAAAGCCAGTCGGCGTGTGTGATGTTCACCCACACATGGATCGATGGTGCAATCCCGATGTGCCGTTTAAGCAGAGATGGGCCATGCTCAAACGCCCGAATGGTATGCCACCAAAAGAAGTGTTCCACCTGAAGAGACAAGAGTCGCTGTTCAAGGCTTCTGTGCAATATTGTTTGGTGTACCTACGGTGTCTCTTCCCAAAGCTATGGATAAAATAATGAAGAGAGAGAAACTACCCATCCTCGTCGTAGCCTTCAATCGTGCCGACCATGTGGCACAAGCCATGGAAGCCATACGTCGCTATCAGCCCCAGCGCCTTTATCTGGAGTGTGATGGCGCGCGACCTGGCAAGACGGGCGAAGTTGAGGCTGTGGCACAGACGCGTCAGGCGATGCTAGATGCCGTGGACTGGCCCTGCGAGGTGAAGACACTCTTCCGCGAGGAGAATCTCGGTTGTGCCTATGCCGTGTCGGGAGCCATCAGTTGGTTTTTCGAACAGGAGGAGTGGGGCGTCATCATCGAAGACGATGTGGTGGTGGGGCAAGACTTCTTTCGCCTTTGTGAAGAACTCTTGCCGCGCTATAAAGATGATGAGCGGGTGATGGAGATTTCAGCACAAAACCACTATCCAAATCCGCTGCAGCGCAACACCTACGTCTATGCCAACGACTTTCATTGCTGGGGGTGGGCTACATGGGCACGGGCATGGAAGCGCATGGACATGGAGATGCTACATTTCCCTCAGTGGAGCAGACTTCGCCTCATCCGCACCTTCGACATCTTCCGCGGACTGATGATGCATCATTACTGGAAAGTGGTCTACCGTGCACCACACAAGAGCACTTCGTGGGCCACACGCTGGTTCTTTGCCATCATCCATCATGGCGGTCTGGTCATCGAACCAGGAGATAACCTTGCCATCAACATCGGCATGGATGGGGGCGCTCACTATTCGCGTTACGACAAGGACCCCTACGCTCATCTTTGCATCGGCAGTCTCGAATGGCCGCTGCTCTACGATGACCAGGCGGTGCTCAATTCCGAGCGGCTCCGCATCAGCAATCGCGACTTCAAGCGTATCCGCTGGATGGGCGTGGTCAAGAAGATGAGACGTTTGCTGCACATCAAGCCATCATAATCCAAAACCATATTCAGGATGGAACGAAAGTCACCTCGTATCACCCATTTCTTTCTGACACGATTCAATCTGCCGCTTTGGAAGCAGGATAAGAAGGGCGGAACCACCCTGACCGATGCCTGGCTGCAAGAGCGCATGCGTCTCTTTGAGCACTACACATATGCGTCTCTTCTGTCGCAGACGTGCAAGCAGTTCTTCTGTGTTGTGTTGCTTGACGAACTGACACCTGCATGGTGCAAAGACACCTTTTCGCAGTGGACAGACAGGCTCCCACAACTGCGTCCCGTCTATGTCTCGCGTCAGGAGGAGTGCAATCCATGCCTGCTTTCCCAACGTTACATAGCAGATTATTTTGATTCCATCGGACGCATGCCGGAGGGCATCGTGCTCACATCCTATCTGGACAGCGATGATGCCATCTCAGCAGATTTCGTGGAGCGTATGCGCCAGGAAGCGGTCGGTGCGAGTGTGCACACCTTTTTCACCTTCAAGTATGGTGTGCAGTGGTTCGATGAGTATGGCATCGGCACGCGCATCTGTTACCCCAACAACCATTTCATCACTTTGGTTGAGCACGAAGATGAGGTGCGCACATGTTTTGATTTTGGCGGTCACTTTTTTCTCTTTCAGCAGAAGGATGTGACGATACGTGTCCTGAAGGACGAGCAGATGTGGATGGAGGTGATACATCGTGGCAACGTGGACAACGATGTGAAGATGACTTTCCACACTTCGCTCATACACCAAGTGGACGACCTCTTGGCGCGCTTCGGTCTGCGGGTGTCAAAGAGCCGACATCCCAAATGCACATTTGCCACGCGATTCATGGTGCGCGCTGTGGGGCAGGTGTGGCGCAGAGCCATCAACAAGCTAAAGTGTAGCTGATGCTCACCATACTCATCAATGCATACGCCTGTGGGCCCAATCGCGGTTCTGAACCTGGCATGGCTTGGAACTGGTGCTGCCATCTGGCCAAGCACTGTGTGCTGCATATCATCACGGAAGGAGAATTTCGTGAAGACATAGAGCGCGTGCTTTCTACCTTGGAGTACGGACACAATATGCACTTCTATTACCTTCCGGTTGGTGAGAAGATACGCAGGATGTGCTGGAATCAGGGCGATTGGCGATTCTACTACTATTATGCAAAGTGGCAGAAGCGTGCATTGAACGAAGCGTTGCGTATTATTGCTTCGACACACATTGATGTGTTGCACCAACTGAACATGATAGGATTCAGAGAGCCTGGCTATTTGTACAGCATAAAGAGAATCCCTCTTGTCTGGGGACCCATCGGAGGCATCAAACAGTTTCCACTTGCATACGCTCGTGGCGGCGGACTACGTCTATGGATGTTCTCTGCCATTAAGAACATCTTGAATAGGCTACAGTTGGAATACGCTCCGCGAATCAACAAGGCTTTCAAGCGTGCTGATATTCTTGTCAGCTCTATCCCCGATTCGCAAACAGGCATCAAGAAATACGTGAGACGCGATAGTATCCTCATTCCGGAAACGGGCTGCTTTGAGTCTTTGGAAAGAGATGAGACGCGAAGCCACAATTTCGAAAATGTCACTTTCCGCATCCTATGGATCGGAAAATTCGATTTCCGAAAAAGACTGGACATCGCTATAAAAGCAATTGGCGCAGCAAACCTTCCCAACGTGCACCTAAAGGTTTTTGGAACGGGCAACAAAGAGCAAATAAAGGCAGCGAAGAATCTGGTTGATCGCTTAGGATTACATGGTCAGGTACACCTAATGGGGGCTGTCAGAAATGACCGGATTATGCAGGAAATGCGAGAAGCCGACTTGTTCTTCTTCTCCAGCATCAACGAGGACACGTCAACCGTGGTGCTTGAAGCTGTCAGCAATCATCTTCCTGTTCTGTGCTTTGACTGTTGCGGCATGGCTGCTGTCATCGATTCTACAGTAGGCGTAAAAGTTCCACTCACGAATCCTGAGCAGAGCGTGAAGGACTTTGCGGAGAGGATCGATTATCTCTACCATCATCGTGATGAACTGCAACGGATGTCTGAGGGCTGCAAGGCAAAGCGGCAGGAACTCAGTTGGGAAAAGAAAGCTGAACAGATGGTTGAGGTCTACCACAAAGCGATGGCTGAACATAGCGAAAACTGACCTGCTACTATGCCGCACACCAAAGAAGAAGCGCTCCGCCTCGGCATCCAGATACAGCCCATCAAGCACAACAAGAAGAGGCGCGCCGTCTGGCATGACTATACACGCATGGGCACGTATCTGCTCACCATCCATATATGCACGGATGACGAGGGACGTTGCTACGAGGGCATGTTGCTGTCGCACATCGTAGGTGACCCAATGGCTGAGGCCGATACGGAGGCTTATCCGCATCCTGAGCTTACAGAACTGGGGCGGATGGTGGATTACAAGATTGATGCCATCAGCAGCTACCCCCAGTTCGGGGATGTTGAGGTCAAAGCACGCACGATCATGCCTACGCACATCCACCTCATAGTTGAGGTGAAGCGCGACCTGCCGTACTGTGCCAGCCGTAAGCGCACGTACCATCTGGGCGACTTGGTGCGTGGCTTCAAGCAGGGCTGCACCAGTCTCTTCAAGCGCTGGATGAGGGGGAGAGCGCGGATGCCATTCTGGATTCTCTTTCCTTCGTTAACGGAGGTAAGGGGGATGCGACAGGCGAGAGGCAGCCACGCACCTACACTACCACACCTGGCGGCAAGACGGACATTACGCTGTGGGAGGACAAATACAACGACCGTGTGCTTATCGACGACAAGGCAAAACGAGCCGCATACGAGTATGTGGAAAAGAATGCCTGGTACTGGCAGATGGAAACGCTCTACCCGCAGCTCTTTGAGCACGTGCTGCATCTGACGATAGCTGGCTGTGAATATAGCGCATACGGGTGTATGTTCCTCTTGAAGCACCCTGAAAGGCGGCAGGTGTTCTGCCACCGCTTAGCACGGAGAGGGCAGTTGACAGCTGAAGAATGGCAGAAGGCAACGGCATCGTGGGACACCATTCGTGCCTTCGAGCAGCATGCCCGTGAACATAAGCTCGGACATTTCGACCGGGATTGGTATCGCAGCAATAATCCTTCTTGCACGACTGCCATTGACTATACGCGTACGGAGGCCTTCCGCAAGGAGATGGCAGAGCACCTGAAGGCGTGCGAAGAGCAAGGGGCTGTGCTTGTGTCGCCTGCCATCAGCGCCGGCGAGGCTGCCATCTGTTATGCGGCGTTAGAGCAAGGACTCCCCGTCATCAAGCTGCAGAAGAAGGCTATCACTGCAAGATCGCACCCTACAGACAGAGATCGCGCCTACTGCGGCAAGGGCATCATGCTGGTGCTCGGGCCATGGGAGATTGTTGGGGGAGCCCGTCCGTCAACGGACGGGAAGGGTGGGGGCATGCGCCCTACGCTAACGGACGGGCAGATAGCTTGCGGGCAGATAGCTTGCGGGCAGAAGAATATCCCCTCTGATAGCCTCTATGCCAAGTTTCATAACCTCAATGCCATGGCAGCTGCGTTGTGCCTGGACAGCCTCAAAATGAGTGTTGACAAAAAAACGTTGTCATCTTGTACTTAATTAAAGCCCCCTATGCTAGTGTCTTGTACTTAATTAAAGCCCCCTATGCTGGTGTCTTGTACTTAATGAAAGTCCCCTGTGCTGGTGATGCAAGCCCCCTGTGCTCTCACTTTCTGGTCAATGAAAAAAAGGATAATGTCATCTGTTAATCTCAAGAATCTCGATATGCTCTGCTCGCGGGCGGATCTTGCCGAGTTGCCCGCTGGCAAGGTGCTCATCAACACCATCAATGCGCACTCTTTTAATGTGGCGCAGCGGGATGAACTGTTTGCTGAGGCACTGACTCGGGGAGGGTATCTCATCCCCGACGGGGCAAGCATCGTGAAGGCTTGTCGTTGGAAGAAGGCAAAGTGTCAACCTAAAGAGCGCATTTCCGGTTGGGACCTCTTTGAGTTTGAGATGCAGAGATTGGCAAAGGAAAACGAGGAGGAGGACCTTGCCAACACAACAAAGTGGCAGACGGAGCCGTCGGGCGCATCAGGACAAGAGGCTACAGGCGAGCGGAGGAAGAAAGTGATGTTCATGGGGTCGAGCGAGAAGGTGCTGAACCTTATCCGTGAGCGAGCTGCAAAGGACTATCCCGGCTTGGAGATTGTGACCTATTCGCCCCCCTACAAACCTGAGTTCAGCGATGCCGACAATCGTGCCATCATTGCTGCCATCAACGCTGCGCAGCCCAACTTGCTGTGGATAGGCATGACGGCGCCAAAGCAGGAGAAGTGGGCTTACGTGCACTGGGAGGAGTTGCAGATCAGCTGCCATGTGGGCACCATCGGTGCTGTGTTTGATTTCTATGCCGGCACCGTCAAGCGTGCTCCGCTTTGGTGGCAGCGCCACTCGCTCGAATGGCTCTATCGTCTGCTCAGAGAGCCCCGCCGCATGTGGCGCCGCTACGTCATCGGGAACGTGAAGTTCCTGTGGACGGTGGCACGTTCTTGAATCATTGTTTTTTTTGTGTGGAGTAGAAAGTGAAAGAGTTGAAAGAGATAGAAAAGATATTTTTGGAACTGATACGTGTCAGTGTGGGACGTGCAGACAGACTGTCGCGCACACCATCAACCGCGGAGTGGGAACAACTGCTGCAGATGGCAATCGACCAAACGATCGCAGCTGTGCTACTCGAAGGAGCGAACCGTTTGCCACGCGAGCAGATGCCCCCCAAACAGGTGGTGATAAACTGGCACGCTATGAGCGAGAAGATTGCAGCCGACAATGTGCGCCTCAACCACGACACGGTGTGGGTGGCTGATCGGTGGAAGCGATTGGGCTATCGGAATGTCATTCTCAAGGGACAGGGCAATGCACAGCTCTATCCGAAACCGCTGACGCGTGCTGCGGGTGACGTGGACATTTGGTTGGACGGCGACCGCGACCAGATTGTCGACTACGTGCTGAAGCGCTTCCCCTCGCTTGAGGTGACGCGCGTAGAAATGGAATTTCCTGTGCGCAAGGACACTGCCATCGAATTGCATTTCATGCCAAGCTTCCTCTACAATCCCTTCACCAACCGCCGGTTGCAACGCTACTATGCCGAGCAGCTACGCACCACCGAAGCCGTGCACCTGCCCGATGGCGACATTGAGGTGCCCAACAGAAAGATGAACTTGGTCTTTCAGCTCACCCATATCTATCGTCATCTTTTCTCCGAAGGCATTGGTCTGCGTCAACTGATGGATTACTACTACCTGCTCGAACATAAGAATATGGAGGACACTCAGGAACAAACTGAGGTGATGGAGGTGGTGGCAAGCATCGGGCTGCGCCACTTCTCTGCTGCACTGATGTGGGTGCTGGGCGAGGTGTTCGCCATGCCGCGCGAGCACATGCTCACCCCACCCGATGAGCGGCATGGGCGCTTCTTGCTCAGCGAGGTGCTTCAGGCAGGCAATTTCGGACATGCCGACAGCCGCACCCCCCACTACGACTCGCTTTCGCGTTGGCAACGGTTCCTTTGGGGCAGCAAGTGGGTGATGCGCCTCTTGCCATATTATCCCAGCGAGGTGCTATGGCATCCGTGGTATCGCATCACGCAGTACATCTGGCGGCGCAGACACGGCTACCTGGGAAGCCGTCGTGAACGCTGAAACATCCTTCTCCCCCCTCTCTCTCATCCCTCCCGATGCGCTCAAAAGACACGCTGTTCAATGTCCGAAAAAGTTTCTCGTGCAGAAATCAAAAGTTTCTGCTGCAGAAATCAAAAGTTTCCGCTGCAGAAACCGAAAGTTTCTCGTGCAGAAACAGAAAGAGGCTTGCAGGGACATAGAAAGAGGCGTTGTGCATTAAAGAAAAGAATTCCCAAAGAAACGTTATGGTCCAAGAGAACAAGACTGCAGATAATACGATTCGCCGCATCGTGCTTGCTGGCGAACTGTTGGCGCTCAATGCGGCGCTGCTCATGATGTCGTTGCTCTACGAGAGTCTGACAGGTCAGGTGACGCCCCACTACAAGCGCTTGATGCTCCTCATGTCGCTCGTCTATGTGGCTTGCGAGATGCGCAGTGGAGGCAAGATACACCACCGCTTTGTGCGGAACGACGAGATACTGCGCAACCTCATCTCCGGTTTGCTGTCCTTCATCGCCCTCTCGTTGCTCATCATGTGGGTGTTTCGCTGGCCCTTGCTCACCTGGCAGTTCATGCTGCCCTTCTATGGCTTCATTGTCGTTTTCGTGTCCGTCTATCGGTGGGCGATGCGGCAAGTCATACGATTCTATCGTCGCCGCGGACGCAACACGATGCGCGTGCTTTTTGTGGGCAACATCAACATAGCCAGCGATCTTTACCGCAGCATGAAGGACGACCCCTCGACGGGCTATCGCGTTGTGGGCTATTTTGCCGACCATCCGCGCCCCAACGTCACTGCCGACGGCTATCTCGGGACTCCGGATGAGGCCATAGCCTTTGTGGAGCGCGAGGGCGCCACGTTGCACAATGTCTTCTGCATGTTGCCTTCGAGCGACAACGACACCATCAACCGACTCATCAGCACCTGCGAGCAATCTATGGTGCGCTACCACCACATACCCGATTCGTTCAACTATCAGCGCCACACCATGGCACTCGAACTGATGGCGAACACGCCTGTTCTGGCCATGCACTACGAGCCGCTCTCTTCGTTGGGCAACCGCATCCTCAAGCGTAGCTTCGACATCGTCTTCTCGCTGCTCTTCCTGCTGCTCGTCTTTCCTTGGGTCTATCTTGTTTTCGGTTGGCTCATCAAGCGCAGCTCGCCAGGTCCTGTCTTTTTCCGGCAGAAGCGCAGTGGCATCGAGGGGCGCAACTTCGATATGCTCAAGTTTCGCTCCATGCGTGTGAACGCCGACCAAGACCGTGTGCAAGCCACCAAAGACGATCCGCGCAAGACACGTATCGGTGAGTTCATGCGGCGCACGAGCATCGACGAGTTACCGCAGTTCATCAACGTGCTCAAAGGAGACATGTCGGTCGTAGGGCCACGTCCACACATGGTGCGCCACACCGAGCAGTATAGCGAACTCATAGGCAACTACATGGTGCGCCACTATGCCAAGCCCGGCATCACGGGTTGGGCTCAGGTCACTGGAAGCCGTGGCGAGACTCGCGAGTTGCACGACATGGAGGAGCGCATCGAGAAAGACATCTGGTATATCGAACACTGGTCGTTCTTGCTCGACATCTTCATCATCTGGAAGACCATCGTCAATGCCTTGCGTGGTGAAGAGAAGGCATACTGACGCACGACGGTTCGGAAGAAAAACACGACACAATACCCTTATATATATATAATGTAGTTATGGAAAAGATTAAAGGACTCATTGACGCACCGTTCACTCCATTCAACGAGGATGGTAGCGTGAACATCACACCCATCCCACAGTATGCAGCCATGCTGCAGAAGAATGGTTTGAAGGGCGTCTTCATCAATGGCTCAAGCGGCGAGGGATACATGCTCACCGTGGAAGAGCGCAAACAACTCACTGAGACTTGGGTGGCAGCGGCTAAGGCACTGCCCGTCTGTGCCGACGGAAAAGCCTTCAAGGTGATCGTGCATGTGGGCAGCTGCTGCGTGAAGGATGCACGCGAGTTGGCTCGTCACGCAGCTGAAGTGGGCGCATGGGGCATCGGTGCCATGGCTCCTCCCTTCCCGAAAATCGGTCGCGTGGAGGAACTCGTGAAGTATTGCGAGGAGATTGCCTCAGCAGCGCCCGAGCTTCCCTTCTACTTCTATCACATTCCCGCCTTCAATGGCGCTTTCCTGCCTATGGTGAAGCTGCTTGAGGCGGTGGATGGTCGCATCCCCAATTTTGCTGGCATCAAGTACACCTTCGAGAGCATCTATGAATACAACCAATGTCGTCTCTATGCCGGAGGCAAGTTTGACATGTTGCACGGTCAGGACGAGACCATACTGCCTTCACTCGCTATGGGTGGCGCACAGGGCGGCATAGGTGGCACGACCAACTACAACGGACGCTGCCTCACAGGCATCATCGAGGCATGGGAGGCTGGCGACGTGGAGAAGGCTCGCGAGTTGCAGAACTTTGCCCAGCTCGTCATCAACGTCATCTGCCATTTCCGTGGCAACATCGTTGGCGGCAAGCGCATCATGAAGCTTATTGGTCTGGATCTGGGGCCCAACCGCACTCCTTTCCAGAATATGACCTCAGAGGAGGAAGCACAGATGAAGAAGGAACTGGAGGAGATTGACTTCTTCAGCAAGTGCAACAAACTTTAATCAGTCCCTCTTTGGCAGACTCCGTCAAGCTCACTCTCTAAACGACGACAGCCCCCCAATCCTTTTTGATGGATTGGGGGGCTGTCTGTTGATTGGGAGGTGGAGATCGGGTTTTCTGTTATTTTGGGGCAGCGGACTGCCAGTTGTTTTTGGGCAGCACTCATCTGTTTTCGCGCCGACGAAGCAGACGCCTTGTTGGTGCTGTTTTTTGTCGTAGGTCTTCTACATCCGTAATCGATTACCCAGTCCGATTTTTCTGAGCAACCAGCAACCAACAAATAATACACTTCCCATTCTCCACTTTAGCATCTGTACGGGAATCCTGAATTTCAAAGGAGCACCTGCGATGCATACTTTTTTGATGGATTCCTTGATGCGGGCATCGTTAACGTATTTGAGGTAGGTCTTTTTGTGCGATAAAGATTCGGATAGTGCGATGCAGAGCTCCAATGAAGACATGACTTGCGACCCCAAATAATAGTAGTGGAGGTCGAAATCCGTAACCATACCGCGTAGTCGGGCTCTTAGTGGAATTAAAGCGCTTTTGTTGTTGAACAATCTCTCGGCATTAGCACTTCTCGACCTAACCGATCCGTCATTGCGGATTTGATAATTGTAGAGCACATCCTCTATGCATTGTATCTTGCGTGCATATATTGTGGCCTCAACGACAAATAATGCATCTTGGAAGATTTTTACGCCAGGAGCAAACAGAACACGGTGCTCTGTGATCAAGGAATGCCTAAACATGAAACACCAGACTTGCCAATTCCCCTTGA
Source organism: Candidatus Physcousia equi (assembly GCA_018065005.1). Taxonomy (GTDB): domain Bacteria; phylum Bacteroidota; class Bacteroidia; order Bacteroidales; family Bacteroidaceae; genus Physcousia; species Physcousia equi. The sequence continues at coordinate 83,021 of JAGHUD010000011.1, read as the reverse complement.
AACTCCAAATATTTTGACCTTGATAATAGTGATACAAGGCATCTTGGCTGAGTCCTATCAGTGTGGCAGCATAGGCACGATTGATCTCTTTTCCTTCCACCACGCGGGCGGATAGCGGTTCTTTTTGCTTTCTCCCGTCTGCTTCATGAATCCAACGGTTGAAGTGGATGACGTCTGCACCACCATTCGTGTACGTTTCCCAGCACTTCTCAAAACAGTTTGGCTCAACCCAATCGTCTGGGTCCATAAAAAACAGTAACTCTCCTTTCGCAATCCTTATTCCCTCATTCCGCGCACATGACACTCCTTGGTTTGCTGTGTGCAAGGCAATAAACCGCTCAGACTTGCTGGCATAGTCTTCGATAATGGCAGGCGTTTCGTCTGTAGAACCATCATCAATCATGATGGCTTCCCACTCCGCAAATGTTTGTGACAAGATAGAATCCAAACCTCTTTGGATGTATTGTCCAACATTGTAGCAGGGCAGGATTACGCTTATCTTTGGCTTTGATTCATTCATGCTGTTTGCAATTCTTTCTACTCATACGTCACTTGCCCTGCCCCACACACACTCTCTCTCTCTGCACACAGAAGGAGCGGAACGGGGCGGGGTGGCGTAGCGTGGCGTGGGTTCAGCTGCGCCTGATCATCTCCCTCATGATGTCTGCCATGAGAGGTTGCACCGCGTTGGCAGCTTTCTGCACTTCTTCGTGTGTCACCTTCACGATTTTGCCTTCCACACCGATGTCTGTGATGATGCTCATTCCGAAGACACGGATGCTGCAATGGCGTGCTACGATGACTTCGGGCACGGTGCTCATCCCTACGCTGTCGGCACCCATCAGGGCAAACATCTTGTATTCTGCTCTTGTCTCAAAGGTGGGACCCTGGGTGCCCAGATAGACGCCATGCTGCACCTTGATGCCTTTCTCTTGTGCGATGCGGTTGGCCAACTGGATGAGTTCGGGGTCGTAGGCGTCGCTCATGTCGGGGAAACGTGGACCTGTGGGGACGTTGGGCCCGTGAAGCGGGTGCTCGGGAAAGAGGTTGATGTGGTCGGTGATGATCATCAAGTCGCCCACCTCAAAGTTGGGGTTCGTGCAGCCTGCAGCATTGCTCACGAAGAGCGTCTTGATGCCCAATTCATACATTACGCGAATGGGAAAGGTGACCTCCTTCATCGAGTATCCTTCGTAGAAGTGGAAGCGTCCTTGCATGGCAAGAATGTCTTTGCCGCCCAACTGTCCGACGAGCAGACACCCGCTATGCCCCTCTACGGTGGAGACGGGCATGTTGGGAATCTCGCTGTAGGGAATGCGGTTCTTCACTTCTATTTCGTCTGCCAGCCTTCCTAAGCCGGTGCCGAGGATGATGGCCGTTTCGGGATGTGTGCTGATGCGCTCCTTGAGCCATGCAGCAGTTTGGGTGATGAGTTCGTAGTTCATGGTTGTGATGCTTGCAGTTTGCTTTTACTGATGATTTCCTTGTTGAACTTGTCTTGCTCGTCCCGCTTGATTTCGACTTCGATGGGGAGTATGTAGATGGCTTGGCGGACAAACTCAGACAGGGAGGTGCAGAGTCTCAGGCGTGTGGCATCCTTCTCCGTCGTGATGATGAGGCGTGGTGGGGAAATGCGCCGCAGTCGCTCTTCGATGATTGTGGCATCTTTTGGGGTGAAGAAGTGGTGGTCGGGGAAACTGAGCGTGTCGATGTGGCGCGTGTAGCGGTGCAGATCGCGTTTCATTTGTTCGGGAGAAGCGATGCCGGTGAGCAGCAGCACGTGCTCATCGTTCTCGATGGAGTGCAGAGGACGTGTGCGCTTGTTGAAGAGACCCTGCAGTTCGCCGTAGCGGAAGGTGCTGAAGAAAAGTGACTGATAGGGTCTGAGATGCAGGTTTTGCAGCACGACGCGATAGTCCATTGGTGTCATGTCTGCCGGACATTTCGTGACGATAACCAACTGTGCACGTTGCTTGCCCTTTGCCGACTCGCGCAATCTGCCTGCGGGCAGCAAGCAGTCGTCGGTAATCATGTGGTGGTAGTCGATGAGGAGGATGTTGAGCGTGGGCTTGACGTATCGGTGCTGGAAGGCATCGTCGAGAAGAATGACCTCCACGTTGTTGGTCGTTGGGTCGCTGGTGAGCCGTTCGATGCCACGTCGTCGGTTGCCATCCACTGCTACGTATACATTCGGAAACTTTTGTTTCACCTGCCAGGGCTCGTCGCCAATGTCTTGCATCGTACTCTTTGCCGAAGCGAGCAGGTAGCCGTGTGTCTTTCGTTTATAGCCTCGACTCAGCACCGCCACCTTCTTGCCTTCCCTAAGCAGCAGGCGTATGAGGTATTCCACATGTGGCGTTTTGCCTGTTCCGCCCACGGTGAGGTTGCCCACGCTGATGACGGGAATCTGATATTGCTGGCTCTTGAGCACACCGATGTCGAAGAGCCAATTGCGGCACTTGGTGACGCCGCCGTAGATCCAGCTCAGTGGCATCATCCATCGTGTATTCATGATCATGTTGCCTTCCATTTCATTCAATTCTGAGAAGGTATGGAAGTCTTGCCTGCACGGGATTTGCACTGCGCAAGTTGCGCAAGGTGACGAATGGCTCGTAGAGCTCGCCGAGGAGCGCCTTCAGTTGCATCTCCATGAGGTCTTTGCCGTCCTCTTCTTCTTCGCCGCCGAAGAGTTGACTCCAGAAGGACTTCTCTTCTGGCAGGCTGTAGAGGTTGTAGTCAGAAATCTTTGCCAGCTTGGCAGCTTCGCGGATGGCGTCCTGGAGGTCGCCCAGTTGGTCGACGAGTCCAATCTTGAGCGCTTGCTCTCCCGTCCAGACGCGTCCCTCAGCAATCACTTTTACGCTGTCTTGCGAGATGTTTCTTCCCTCTGCCACGCGTCGTGTGAAGAGATCGTATCCTCGTTCGATGTAGTTCTGCATCATGCGCGACTCTTCTTCGTTCATGCCGCGACTCATTGTTCCGAAGTTGCCATAGCGGTTGGTTTGTATGCCGTCATAGTGCAGTCCGATCTTTTCTGTCATCAGTTCGCTGGCATCGGGGATGAGTCCAAAGATGCCAATGCTTCCGGTCAGGGTGGTGGGCTCTGCCAGGATGCGTGAAGCGCCACACGAGATGTAGTAACCACCGCTGCCAGCCATGCCTCCCATGGAGATGACGACGGGTTTCTTTGCCTTCAGGCGTTCTATCTCGTGCCATATTTGCTCGCTTGCAAACGCTGAACCACCGCCAGAGTTCACACGAATGACCACTGCTTTCACTTGTTCGTCGTTGCGCAGGGTTTCCAGTTCGCGGTTCATCGGTTCGGGTGCGATGCAGGCTCCGTTGGCTCCCGTAATGCTGCTGGTCATGTCGTCCACGATGTCGCCGTGTGCGTAGTAGACCACGATGCAGTCTTCCCGTTTCTCGATGTCCTCTTCGGCTCGTGCCATCTTGCTGGGCGAGACGAAGCGAAGTCCTTCTTTTTCGTCGCGCTCGGTCTTCGTCTTGAGGCGGTCGCGCACTTGGTCTTTATAGAAGAGTTCTGTCACCATCTTTTCCTTCACCAAGGTGGCAGTAGGGAGGAAGGTCGTCAGCGTGTCTGCCAGGGCATTGAGGCGGTTCGTGCTTATCTTTCTTGATTCAGCCACATCCTTCAGCATCACCTGCCAGATGCTTGTCAAGTAGCTGCGCACCTGTTCGCGGTTCGGCTCGCTCATCTCTGTTCCGATGTAGGGCTCGACTGCACTTTTGAAGGTGCCCACTTTGAAAACCTGCATCTTCACGCCCACCTTCTTCAGCACATCAGCATAGAAAGTGATCTCTCCGCCCAGTCCGTGCCAGTCGAGCATACCGCTTGGGTTGAGATAGAGTTCGTCTGCCACTGAGCACACATAGTAGCATCCTTGTGTATAGCTGTCGGCATAGCTCACGATCCACTTCTTCGATTCTTTCTTGAAGCGTGCGAGCGCTTGTCTGATCTCTTGTAGCATGGCTGGTGAGGCAGACAATGCACCGCCTTCGATGTATATGCCTTTGATGTTCTCGTTTTTGGAAGCCTTGTTGATGGCGGTTAGCACTTGCTCGAGTGAAACGGTAGCACCTTCTCCTGCGAGGAAAGAGAGTGCGGATGACTCGTTGCGTTCAGCCATCATGCCGTTGAGTCGGATGCGCAGAATGCTGTTCTCTTCAATTTTCACGTTGCTCTCAGAGGACGCGATGCCAGCGATGCCGATGATGGCAAAGATGACGAAGAGCAAAGACCATAGCAGTAGGCCCACGATGGTGGCACCTACCATTTTAAAGAACTGTCCCATGATTTGTTTTTAGTTAAGTTTTCAGTTGTAAGGTTAAGTTTTGATTGTTAGGTATAGTTTTAGCTGTTTGTGGGGGGAAGGTGTGTGATGATACAATCCTTCTTGGGAAGGGTGGACTTCCCACGTGCAAAGTTAATGAAAATGTGATTTATCTCCAAAAAAATGCGCTAAAAGTTGTCTCTATCTAAACTTTTGTGTAACTTTGCACCCACAAATCTGCGCTTGTGGTGGAATTGGTAGACACGCCAGACTTAGGATCTGGTGCCGCGAGGCGTGTAAGTTCGAGTCTTATCAGGCGTACAGAAGCAGCAACCGCACGGTATCCCCGTAAGGGAAACCATGCGGTTGCTGCTTTTTTGTTTTTGGTGATTCGCCTTTTGACGTGTTCTTGTTTCTTCAAAACTCCAACGTGGATGATGGTCACGAGTGTGGTTTTCTTGCGCCTAACGTCGGTTATGGTGTTGCCACAGCATAAGGGAGAGTGGGAGGAGCGCACAGAGACTATCCACCAGGAAGAATTGGGTGAAGCTCATCTGCGAAACCATCCATCCGCTCAGTGCCATGGGCAGAAACATGGCAAGCGCCACCAAGGGCACACGCAGTCCGATGAAGGCAGGCAGAGCGAAGTGGGAGAGCGTGCGGTGGAGTCCGAAGCCGAAAAGCAGCTGAGCGGCAAAGGTGGAAAGGCTGAGCATCCAGAGCGTGTCGGGATGGTTGAGTGAGAGTGCCAGATAGACGAGGGGAGACAGCGTGAGGCAGATGCAACTCAAGGGCGGGCACCAGTGGGAGGTGCTTTGCGTCTTCTTGGTCACGTGCTGTTGTGGATAGTGTGGGTGTTTGAGGTGCTTGTGTGTTTTGAACCGCTGACTGAGGAAGGCACCCAGACCAAAGGCGATGGCGCCCACAACGCCATGTGCGTAGCCCAATTCCTGCAGGCTGCATGAGAGACCGCCTTGGTCTTCTGTGGCGAGCAGGAAGAGCACACGGGTGTAGAACATCAGCGATTGGGGAAGCAGGAGCAGGAAAAGAAGTGCGAAGCGCTTGCACCATGTCTTCGCGTGAGAGGGAAGTGTGGTGGCAGCAGCCGAATGAGCACTGCTTGGTGCTGGTCCTTCGTCTGCTCCCCTGTCGGGAGATTGCGTAGCGGAGGCGTTAGGCACAGCAATGGAGTGCCAGAGAAAGAAAAGCAGCAGGATGCTAGCCGCAGCCCTGAAACCTATTGCCCATGACACGTAGATGCTGTGCGTGAGCACTTCCAGGCTTGCCACGAAGATGATGAGCAGACCATAGGTTGCCACAACGAGACTTTGCGCCACAAACAGGCGCGGTTGCTCGTAGAACCTACGCATTCGCGGACGCATCTGCCAATAGGATGCCTCGGCAAGCACCTCATGCCATGCCGTGTTGAGCGTCAGCAGGAAGAGGAGCGTGAAGAGGGCAAGACCGTTGCCGCTGCCCATTCCGCTCCATCGGAAGCCAGGCGATTGTGGACTTGTGATGGCAGACAAGGCGACCAGGCACAGGAGGATGAGGCCTTCGCAGAGCAAGAGGCGCGACTTTCCGCTGCGCATGTTTCTCTGTCGCATCCAGGTCTTTGTGGTCCATGGCAAAGCGAGCAGCGCTGAGTACAGTGTGCTCAGCGCTGGCGTTGTTCCCGTCTGAATGAACACCAGAAAGGAGACGAAGATGATGAGAGCTGCGGGGATTTCCTGCGCAGCAAAAAGAGAGAGGCGGGGGCGCAATGTGGTTAGTAGCTTCTGGCGATGAGCACGCGAGCCACGGCGGGCTTGCCGCTCACCATGTCCACGCCAGGTGTTTGTTCCACGCCGAAGGGCACGCACCGAATGGTAGCTTGCGTCTCCTCCTTGATTTTTGCCTCGGTCTCAGCCGTTCCGTCCCAATGGCAGAGGAAGAAACCGCCTTCCTTGACGCGCTGCTTGAACTCGTCGTAGTTGTCGCACTCGTAGATGTGCTCGTCGCGATACTTGAGTGCCTTCTGGAAGATGTTCTCCTGAATCTGCTCGAGCAGTTCCTTGACGTAGGCAGCAATGCCGGCAATGGGTCGGCTCTCCTTTTCGAGTGTGTCGCGGCGCATCACTTCGATGGTGCCGTTCTCCAGGTCGCGTGCGCCGAGCACAAGTCGCACGGGCACACCCTTGAGTTCGTAGTCGGCAAACTTGAAGCCAGGGCGACGGTTGTCGGCGTTGTCATACTTCACGCTGATGCCCATAGCCTTCAGTTCGTCCATGATGGGTGCCACCGCAGCGTCGACAGCCTCCATTTGTGCCGCTTTGCCGCCGATGGGGATGATGACCACCTGCAGGGGAGCGAGCAGGGGAGGGAGCACGAGTCCGTTGTCGTCGGAGTGTGTCATGATGAGTGCGCCCATCAGTCGGGTGCTGACACCCCACGATGTCGCCCATGCATATTCGGGCTTGTTCTCTTTGTTGAGGAACTGCACGTCGAAGGCTTTGCCGAAGTTCTGACCGAGGAAGTGCGATGTGCCGCTCTGCAGCGCCTTGCCGTCTTGCATCATCGCCTCGATGGTGTAGGTGTCGAGTGCACCGGCGAAACGTTCCGTCTCGCTCTTCACACCCTGCACCACGGGCACAGCCATGTATTGCTCGGCGAAGTCGGCATACACCTTCAGCATCTGCTTGGCGCGCTCTTCAGCCTCCTCGCGTGTGGCGTGTGCGGTGTGTCCCTCTTGCCAGAGGAACTCAGCAGTGCGGAGAAAGAGGCGTGTGCGCATCTCCCAGCGCATGACGTTGCACCATTGGTTGCAGAGGACGGGCAGGTCGCGATACGAGTGGATCCAGTTCTTATAGGTGTTCCAAATGATGGTCTCCGAGGTGGGGCGGATGATGAGTTCCTCTTCGAGCTTAGCGGCGGGGTCCACCACCACACCGTCGTGCGTCTCGTTGGTCTTGAGGCGGTAGTGTGTGACCACGGCACACTCCTTGGCAAATCCTTCCACGTGCTCTGCTTCGCGCGAGAGGAACGACTTAGGGATGAGCAGGGGGAAGTAGGCGTTCTGCACGCCCGTCTCCTTGAATTTGGCGTCGAGTATGCTCTGCATCTTCTCCCAGATGGCATAGCCATAGGGTTTGATGACCATGCAGCCGCGCACGTCGCTCTGCTCAGCGAGGTCTGCTTTCACGACGAGTTCGTTATACCATTTTGAATAGTCTTCACTCCTTTTTGTAAGGAAATCGAGTTCTTTTGCCATTATGTTCGTTATTTTTTTTATTAGCTTGGCTGTGTATAGTGCGTTGGTGGGCTGCTTTTGTCAGTCCAAATCATTTCGGCCACAAAGTTACGAAAAAACTGTGAGAGTTGCATCATTTGCTCCTCTTTTATACTGAAAAAAGGCGTATTGTTGTGAAAAGAGTATAACTTTTCTGTCCATTGTGGCATGGTTTTCAACTTTTCTTCGTAACTTTGCGCCGTCTAAAGCGTGAAACACTTTCTATATTTATTAATTATTTTTTTTAAAAGAAAAAGATTATGAAAAGCTTGAAAATGATGATCGGCGTGCTTTGCGCCGCTTTGATGTTGAGTGGCTGTAACCTGACAAATTCTGCCAAGGGCGGCATGATTGGTGGTGCAGCAGGTGGTGCCGTAGGTGCTGGTCTGGGTGCTGGTCTGGGTGCTATCTTCGGCAATGCTGGTCTGGGTGCTGCCATTGGTGCAGGCGTAGGCGTAGCAGCAGGTGGCACAGCCGGTGCTCTCATCGGCAAGAAGATGGACAAGGCAGCTGCTGCAGCAAAGGCTGTTGCCAACGCACAGGTAGAGACCACCACCGACAAGCAGGGCCTTGAGGCTGTCAAGGTGACCTTCGACAGCGGCATCCTCTTCGCTCAGGGCAAGTCCACACTCCAGAGTGCAGCCATGAGCAGCCTGCGTCAGTTTGCCACCAACGTGCTCAACGTCTACACCGACTGCGACGTAGCCATCTACGGTTTCGCCAGCAGCGAGGGCAGCGCTAGCACCAACCTCTCACTGAGCAAGAACCGCGCTCAGGCAGTGACCAACTACCTGCTCAACAACTGCGGTGTGAGCAACGCTCAGATCAAGAGCACCACAGGCTACGGTGCTGACGCCAACTACCTCATCTATGACGCCAACGGCAAGGAGAACAAGGCTGCCAGCCGTCGCGTAGAGGTGTATCTCTATGCCAGCGAGGCCATGATCAACGCTGCCAACAACGGCACACTGCAGTAACGAGTGCGTAGCGGCAGCCAGGCGTCAAGGATGCGCTTTGGCTTGCCGCACTCACAGCTACACGACAAAAATCCCAAGCCTGTGAAGAAGCTGGGTAAGATAATGCTATGGATTGTGTTCCTTTTCTTTGGGAGCACAATCCTTGCTGTTTTGTTATACCGATGGGTGCCCGTCCCCTACACGACGCTCATGGGTATTCGCAGCATAGCGATGAAGCAGGAGGGACGGCCCGTTGTGTGCGAGCACAAATGGGTGCCCCTCGAAGACATCTCCGCACACCTGCCCGTGGCAGTGATGGCAAGCGAAGACCAACTCTTTCTGGAGCACCACGGCTTCGATTTCGACGCCATCGAGAAAGCCATGGAAGAAGCCGAACGCGGAGGGCGAAGGCGTGGCGCGAGCACCATCAGTCAGCAAACAGCCAAAAATGTCTTCCTGTGGCCCTCATCGACGTGGATAAGAAAAGGCTTTGAGGCATACTTCACCTTCCTCATCGAACTGTTCTGGCCCAAGGAGCGCATCATGGAAGTCTATCTCAACGTCATCGAAATGGGCGATGGCATCTACGGAGCAGAAGCCGTGGCACAGCAGCATTTCGGCTGTCACGCCAAGGACATGACCCGCGAGCAGTGCGCCCTCGTCGCTGCCACACTGCCCAATCCGCGCCGCTTCAGCAGCAAGTCGCCCTCCTCCTACATGCGCAAGCGGCAGCGGCAGATACTCACGCAGATGCAGCATGTGGCAAAGTATTGGAGCGACCGAGATCGGTGCATCAAAGAGAAACCCATCACCAAACGCAGAGAGCAGCAAAAAGAGAGAACGGAAAAAAACAAAAAACGAAGATGAAAGGACAGCTCATAGCCTGGATGCTCGCTTGCAGCATCGCCACAGCGGCAAACGCCGCCATCTACACCCGCGAAGACAGCATCAAGGTGGTGACACTCCTCCAGCAGGGAGCTGCGCAACCCAAGGACTGCAGTCTGACAAGCTATTATGCCAAGCAGTTTCTGGGCTTGCCCTATGTGGCACACACCCTGGAGGGGCACACGAACGAGCCGCTTGTGGTCAACTTGCGCCAGCTCGACTGCACCACCCTGGTCGACAACTGTCTCGCCCTCGCCCTCACCACCCAACAGGGCAGCACCTCGTTCGCCGATTTCTGCTACTGGCTCGAGCGCATGCGCTATCGCGACGGAAAGCGAAACGGCTATCCCTCGCGCAACCATTATTGGTCGCAGTGGGTGCGCAGCAACACAGCCCTGGGCTTGGCTGAGGAAGTGGTCAGCCCTCAGACCCACCTCCAGACACAGAAGCTCGACCTCCACTACATGAGTCGGCATAGCGCCGCCTACCGTATGCTCAAGGACGCACCACAGGCAGTGAAAGACCTCATCCAGACCTACGAGCAGGAACTGAGTGGGCAGCCCGTAGCCTACATCCCCAACGAAATGCTCAACAAGGGGCGCGACGTGCTCACAAACGTGCGCGACGGCGATGTGCTGGCGCTTGTCACGTCGAAGGACGGACTGGACGTCTCCCACCTCGGTTTTGCCCAATGGGGCACCGACGGCAAGCTCCATCTGCTCAATGCCAGCAGCATCCACCACAAGGTCGTGCTCGAACCCATGACACTCTACCGGTATATGAAAAAGCATCCGACCAACCTCGGCATACGCGTTTTCCGACTCAAAAAATAAGTCGTTGCCGGCAGCTTTTTGTTGTTTCTGCACGAGGAGCAAAAATTTTCTGCAGCAGAAACTGACAATTTCTGCAGCAGAAACTAAAAAGTCCTGCGTGAAGCAATTTTTTGTGGCATGAAACAGCAGCGCATGCGCTCCCTCATCAACCACACAGATAAGGAAGAAACAGAAACCTCTCAACAACATGAAGAACCAACTCCTCTCGATCCTATTTTTGCTGACCATAGCCATCAGCCTGAGCGCACAGCGCAACACCATACTCGACACCGACCACCTGCGCTCGCTGCAGACAATCGCCATGGACGATCCCCTGCTGCCATGCGTGATGGACCGTCAAGCCTGGCGGGTAGAGATTGGTTTCGACGAGATGTCGCACGAGCCTCATCGCTATCGCTACCACATCGACCACTGCGAAGCAGACTGGACACCGAGTGAGGACCTCTTCGAGAGCAACTATCTGGCTGGACTCAACGACCAACTCATCGAGGACTACGAGAAGAGTTTCAACACGACGCAAATCTACACACACTATGCACTGCGACTGCCCAACGAGCAGACCAACCTGCTCCTCTCCGGCAACTACCGCGTGACCATCTACGACGAGGACGACGACGAGCACGCACCGCTCGCCACGGCAGAGTTCTGTCTCGTGGACCCCGTGATGCACGTCGCCTTGCAGGTGGATGGCAACACCGACATCGACTTCCAGCGCCACCACCAGCAGGTGGCTGTCGACATCAACTACGGTGTGCTGCGCGTGACCGACCCGGCACGCGAACTCAAGACCTTCGTCGTCCAGAACCGCAGGCAGGAGCGCACCGTCGCCGTGCAGCCCAACATCCGCAAAGCGGGTGGGGCAGAGTTCACCCACCAGCGTTCGCTCATCTTCCCTGCCGGCAACGAATGCCATAAGTTTGAACTGCTCGATGTGCACCGCGTCAACCTCAACGTCGACAATATGCGGTGGTTCGAACCTTATTTCCATGCCACCCTCTACGAGACAAGACCGCAGCGAAGCTACGTCTTCGAGCATGATGCCAACGGTGCCTATGTGATGCGCAATGCCGACAATGAGGACAATGAGACAACCTGCGAGTATGTCTACGTCCACTTCCGTCTCAAAAGCGAACCCCTGCCCGGCGGACCGGTTTATGTTCAGGGACTGTGGTGCAACAACTGGCCCTGCGAGGACTATCGCATGGAATACGATGAGGAGGAGGAAGAATACCGAGTGGCTGTCCTGCTCAAACAGGGCTACTACGACTATCGCTTCGTGCAACTGGAGGGAGAAGAGGTGACGCAGGGGCGCACCGATGGCGACTTCTTCCAAACGAATAATGAATACCAGGTGCTCGTCTACTACAAGGAACCGGGTGGCCGCTACGACAGACTCGTGGGATATGCCCGAACGAAGGAGTGATGGAGCGAAACTTCGATGCATACCCCGTGCCGAACGGGCAGATCTGCGAGATGGTGACAACGGCAGACTACACGCGCTTTCAACTCTGGAGCCCGGAGGCGAGCGCAGTGTGCGTGTGGATATATGAAGACAGCGAAGGCGTCCACCATGCGCAAAGAATGTGGCGCGGGAGTCTGTGCTACCTCAACTACCCGATGGCGATGGACCCGCTCACCGGGATCTGGGCGGTGACTGTGGAGGCAGACCTGCGCGGCAAGTTCTATGCCTTTGAGGTGACCGACGCAAGGGGGCGCAAGCTGGGACAGACGCCGGGCATCTTTGCCAAGGCTGTGGGTGTGAACGGACGGGTGGCACAGGTGCTTGACCTGCGCGAGACGGACCCGGAGGGATGGGCGCAAGACCGTCGACCGCCGCTGCGCCGCCCCTCGGATGCCATCATCTACGAGATGCACCACCGCGATTTCTCGGCTGACGCGCAGAGCGGCATTAGGCATAAGGGAAAGTTTCTGGCGCTCACCGAGCACGGTGTGCTCACTGCAGACGGACTGCCCAGCGGCATTGACCATCTGGTGGAAATGGGCGTGACGCACGTCCATCTGCTCCCCTCCTTCGATTTTGGCAGTGTGGACGAGGCTGCACCGCACGTGCCGCAATACAATTGGGGCTATGACCCGATGAACTATAATGTGCCGGAGGGTTCCTACAGCACCGATGCCCGCACACCAGCTGTGCGCATCCGAGAGTTCAAAGCAATGGTGATGGCGCTGCATGGGGCAGGGCTGCGTGTGGTCATGGATGTGGTCTACAACCATGTGCACTCTTTGGAGTCAAGTCCGCTGCAGCGCACCTGTCCCGACTACTTCTTTCGCTGGAAGGAAGAGAAGTCGCAAACACCTTCTTATCCGCAGGGCAGATGCCGACCCAGCAACGGTTCGGGCTGTGGCAACGAGACGGCGAGCGAGCGCGCGATGATGCGCCGCTTCATGGTGGAGAGTGTGCTCCACTGGGTGCGCGAGTATCATGTGGATGGCTTTCGCTTCGATCTCATGGGGCTGCACGATGTGGACACGATGCGTGCCATCCGAGACGCCTTGGCTGCCATCGACCCCACCATTCTTGTCTATGGGGAGGCGTGGACGGCAGCTGCGCCAGGACTGCCCGCCGATCGTCTTGCCCTGAAACAAAACATGCGCCAACTCTATGAGAATGGCTGTTGTGTGGCTGCCTTTGGCGATGAGTTGCGAGATGCTCTGCGCGGACCGTGGAACAACGACCGGCGCGGTGCTTTCCTCACAGGACAAGGCAAGGACTGCGCGGGCTTGCAGAAGGGCATTGCTGCTGCCATGGACTGGCTGGCGCATCCGGCGCAGATGATCAGCTATGTGAGTTGTCACGACGACCTCTGTCTGGCAGACCGCATTCGGATGACGGCTCCGATGGCTGACCTGCAGGAGCGCGAACGACTGCAGAAACTGGCCTACACGGTTGTCCTGACGAGTCGTGGCATTCCCTTCATCTGGTGTGGCGACGAGATGATGAGAGAACGGCAGGGCGTGCGTAATTGCTATAACCAACCCGATTCCGTCAATGCCATCTCCTGGCACCTCAAGGCTGAGCACTTGGGCGTGTTCGACTATTTCTGCCGCCTGATTCGCTGGCGTCGACTTCATTCGCTATGCGACGAAAGCGTGGAGTTTCTGCCCATCAAACGCAAAGGGGTAGTGGCGTATGTCTACGGCCAAGGAATCATGGTCGTGCTGAACAGCTGCTGCCGAGATGTCTCGCTCCGCCAACTGCCCGGAGTGCCTTTGACGGCTTCCTGGCGCGTGGCTCTGCACAGCGACAAGGCTCCGCATCTGACACGCCGACAGCTCGTGGTGCCTGCACAGAGTGCTGTGGTGCTCACGCGGGTTGCTGGCTCTGCACTGAATGGCGGCAAGAGTTTTCTTTGATTTTTTTTGCATAAACAGAAGATTTTGCCTATCTTTGTAGCGGTGACGAAAAAAATAAACAAAATACATCATGAAAAAGCTTATTTTAACCGCAGCGATGGCGCTATCCTTGTTTGCCACCACAGCTGCGGCTCAGGAGGAGATGCCCGATACGACCAACCTTGAGCAAATGTTCGAAAGAATCAAGGAAGAACCCAACAACGAGGCGAAGTTCAACAACTATTATTGGCTCCTGAACAAAACGGTGCGCGAAATGCCCGAAAACTGGGACTTGCGCTTCAAGGTGCTCCACAATATGGGCGTGATGCAAATCGAGGTGGGCGCAAAAGAGCAAGCACTGCAACTTTTTGAAGAAGCAAAGGCGGTCGTGAAGGAACCTCTCAGCCAAGGAATCGTGCGTGCGCTCTATTATGACGCTACTGTGCGACTGAACCTCACAAACGTTTTCACTGCCAACGATCAGCAGGAACGTCTCGTCGAGGAATTGGAAGTGTCGATGAAGGAATACCAAGAATTTGAACAGAAGGCGGACCGCAACGACTCTGTGATGCAAGAGTATCTGGAGGACATCGAAGTGGTGCGCACGGCGGGTTATGCTGCTCTCTGTTTTGCTTGCCAAAAGAGCCAACAGTATGAAAAGGCGGTGGACGCCGGACTGCGCAGCATCGCAGCTTGGGAGGCTTGCAAGGATGTTGAGGACAAGAACGGCATGCTCTATTTTCGCTACATGGCGGGCACAGAGGTGTGTCGCTGTGCACAAAAGTCGGGCAAGATGGACGTCTTCCACAAAGAGGTGAAGGGTGTGGAGGCATTCTTGTCGGATGTGTACACCAAACTGGGGAAGAGAGAAATCAAAGCAGACGCGCAAACGCGCACGACCCTCAGCGGCATGTGTGCCATGCTTGTCGAGGCATACGGCAATCTCAACGAGTATCAGCGATGCAAGGAGCTCTCGCTGCTTGCTGTTCGCTTCTCACCTAAAGATAGGAACATCACTAACTACGAACTTAGTCGCGCTCTGATCAAGTGCGACCATGTCGACGAGGCTGCACACATCCATGCTGAAATCATGAAAGACGCTGCCTTCGTGGAGGAAATGAAACTCGAAGAAAGCGATCCCGTGGGGGATATGCTCAAGGAGGTGGCACAAGCCAGCAAGTTCGACATGAAGAGCACTGTGGCTGACGCACAAGGTGGTGGTGGCGACATCTCAGGACTTGCCAATGCGCTCAACCGCAGTCTTAACACTTCACCTGCCCACAGAGGCGGTGCCAAGATTGTGCTCGAAGGATACACGGCGCAGAATATGGTGCCGTACCGCGAAAAGAACGGGCGCGTCGTATTGCCCATCGACCGACGGGAAGTGAAGGGATTCGGCGTCAGTGTGAAATGGTGAGAAGAACGGACTCAGACGCGACTCTTCTGCCACGACTGAATACGGTCTGCTCTTCATGAAATGCAACAGAGAAAAACAAAAGGATAATGACAAAAGGACGAATACATAGTCTGGAGAGTTTTGGAACGGTGGACGGACCTGGCGTTCGCTTTGTAGTCTTTTTTCAAGGATGCCCGATGCGTTGTCAGTTCTGCCACAATCCCGACACTTGGTCGCCTTCGCTCGCAACGGGCGAGGCTGAGGTGGCGAAGACCAACGTCCAGACTTCTACAGCGGGCATCAAGAACGTTTCTGCTTCAGGACGCGGAGAATGGACTGCTCAGGATCTCCTGTCTGAGGTGGAGCGCTACCGCACTTTCATCCGCACTGGCGGTGTGACAGCAACCGGCGGCGAACCGCTGATGCAAGCTGCTTTCCTTGCGGAGTTCTTCCGCTTGTGCCGCGCTGCCGGACTGCACACTTGTCTCGACACGAGTGGCTGCTACTTCAACGACGAGGTGAAGACTGCGCTTGAGGAGTGCGACCTTGTGATGCTCGACATCAAGACAACAGATGATGCACTCCACCATACGCTCACGGGGATGCCGCGCAACAACAATGCGCGCTTCCTTGACTACTTGCAGCAAACGGGCAAGACTACTTGGATTCGCCATGTGGTGACGCCAGGCATCAACGATGATGAGGAGCACCTTGAGGCTGTGGCACAATATGTGGCGCAGTATCCCGTGGTGGAACGTGTTGAGGTGCTCCCCTATCACACGATGGGCGAACAGAAATACGAAAGCATGGGCATTCCGTATCCCCTGCATGATGTGCCGGGACTGACACGCGAGCAGGCTGAGCACGCACGCGACATCTTCCGAAAGTATGTGACATGCAAGGTGCAATGACGACGCCTTGTTTTGCCTCCTAACCACCCGCCTTCCCCGAATCAGCAAGACGCTCTCTTCTGATCACCCACCCTTCTCTTCCGAAAAAGAAACGAAAACCTAAATAACCCAACATAGAACCATGGCAAAAGATTACACCATACTGAGTGATGCAAGCGATAAGTTGCAGGCACTCGTGAGCGAGAACGGAGCAGAACTGCAAGTGCTTGGTCGCAAAAGCATCGAAGCACAGTCCGTCATCTGGTCAGGTGACCCTGAATACTGGGGGCGCCATGCCCCGATTCTCTTTCCTTCCATCGGCAAGTCGTTTGACAACAAAATCAAAGTGAGCGGAGCGTTCTATCCCATGCCCAAGCATGGTTTGGCGCTCAACATGAAATGGGAGCGCATCGAGAAGGTGCGCGACGAGAAGGGAAACCATCGCCTTGTGATGCAGCTTACCGACACGCCCGACACGCTGCAGCACTATCCCTTTCGCTTTGCACTGCGCCAAATCTTCCAGATTGAGAACGATGCCAAACTAAGTGTCACCTGGCAAGTGGAATCGCGCGAGGCTGAGGGTGTCATGCCATTCTCCGTGGGTGCGCACCCTGCATTCCTCATTCCTGGCTTCAATCCCGACGATGAGGTGCATGGCTATCTGCAGTTCGACACGCCCGAGCTTGTCTCGCAAGACGTTCTCCCTGACGGTCATCTCCACATCGAGCAGACCATCATCAAACTCGAAGAAGGCAATCTGTTGCCCTTGACCAACCACACCTTCGACTGCGACACCATCCTCGACATTCGTGGTCTTAACCGCGAAGTCACGCTGCTCGACAAGGAGCGACGTCCCGTTGTTCGTCTCACGCATGAGATGCCCGTCATCGCCATTTGGGCACCACGAGGCGGACAGTGTCCTTTCGTCTGCATCGAGCCATGGTATGGCGTTTGCGATGGTCCTGCCTACGATGGCGAGTTCACCGACCGTCCCTTCATGCAGCATGTCAAGGCTGGCGAACAATGGTCCAACACCTACACCATCGAACTCTTTGACTGAGGTCTTCACCCAACGTTTCACATATCATATAATATAGCGCGCGCGTACATTTATATTAAATATACGCGCGCGTTATTCTTTTTCCGCTTTTCGCTTTCTCCGTTGAAATCTTTCGCTTTCTTCGTTGCAATCCTTAGTTTTCTCCGTTGCAATCCTTAGTTTTCTCCGTTGCAATCTTTCGTTTTCGCCGTTGCCGTTCTGCGGTATAGTTGTTTCTGTCTTTCTGTTTGACTCTGTATCTCGTTTTCCGGTTTTGTCGTAGCACAGACACAGACACCTTGCTTTGCGGCAGAAGTGATTTTAAGCTTCTGTCTGGTTGTCTTGTCAGAGCAATGCAATGCCCACAAGAGCACTGATGATGATGATGCGAATGGCACCCAGTTTGAAGATGCCTTGTGCAACAATGGTGAAGAAGAAGAGCAGTAGAGAGACAAGGAACTGCCAGAAACATTCGCTTGGCGAACCGAAATTATCGCTTGTCATGAGCAAGAGCGAAGCCGCAAGAAGCAGTCCGACCACAGCGGGACGCAGTCCGAGGAAGGTGTGCTCGACAGAGGGATGGTTCTTGTAGCGCATCAGAAATTTACTGATGAGAAGCATGAGCACGAAGGAGGGCAGGACAACGGCAATCGTGGCAATGAGACTGCCGACAAACCCGACGACGGGTGAGTAGCCAGCATTCACCACACTGCTGTAGCCAACGTAGGTGGCGGAGTTGATGCCGATGGGGCCTGGTGTGGATTGGCTCACGGCTACGATGTCGGTGAACTGTCCGGGCGTGAGCCAATGGTTGTGGTTCACCACGTCGCCTTGAATCATGGATATCATGGCGTAGCCACCTCCGAAACCAAAGAGACCTATCTTGAAGAAGGTCCAGAAAAGTTGCAGGAATATCATAGGAACAAGATAGATTCAGTTCAGACAATCAGTTTTCCCCAGAGGAATCCACCGATGCCTGCCAATAGGATGACGTAGACGGGATTGACGCCCAGCAGACAGATGGCGAGCGCTGCGGCGATGGGAATCCACACGGTGAAGCGGTTGATTTTGGCTGTCTTTGCCATTTTGAATACAGGACACGCGATGAGTGCAACGACGGCTGGTCGTATGCCGCGGAAGGCACGATTGATGAGGTCGTAGTCGCGAAACTGCTGAAAGAAGATGGCAACGGCGAGGATGATGAGGAAGGAGGGTAGGGAAGTGCCGAGTGCGGCAATGAATGCCCCCTTTGTGCCTCCCAGTTTATGTCCCAGAAAGATGCTGATGTTGACGGCAAAGATGCCGGGGCACGATTGAGCCACAGCCATGAGGTCGATGAGTTCCTCCTGCGTTGCCCATTTCTTCTTCTTCACCACTTGTTCCTCGATGAGTGGAATCATGGCATAGCCTCCACCGATGGTGACAAGACCGATGTGGAAGAACGTCAGGAAGAGCGACCAAGCGTCCCAGTTCTCTTCCGCCTCCTTGTGGGGGAGACAAGAAGCAGATACGTTGCCCGTCTGCCTTTTGTCTCCCCCCCCTTTTAGTTGGGAGGTGGTCGGTTTATTTGTGTTCAAGGATCCAGTTCTTAGCGTTTACGAAAGCCTCAATCCAAGGCGTTACTTCGTCCATGCGGTGGTTGGTGGGGTAGGTGCCGCACTGCCATGGGAAGATGGCGCGCTCGAGGTGTGGCATCATAGCCAGGTGTCGTCCATCCTTGCTGCAGAGACCTGCCACGCTGTAGTCCGAGCCATTGGGGTTGCCGGGGTATTCGTCGTAGGAATACTTAGCCACGATGTTGTATGACTCCTCGTTGTGTGGTAAGTCGAACTTACCTTCTCCGTGAGCCACCCAGATGCCCAGTTTGTTGCCGCTCAGAGAGCCAAACATCACGCTGCGGTTGGTGGGAATGGTCAGGCCGAGGAATGTGGACTCGAACTTATGGCTGTCGTTGTGGAGCATCTTGGCGTAGTAGCCGTCCTGCGGCTGTTCTTGTGGCTGACCGGTGAGCAGACCGAGTTCAACCATCAACTGGCAACCGTTGCAGATGCCGAGGGAGAGCGTGTCGGGGCGTGCATAGAAGCGGTCGAGTGCCTCCTTGGCTTTGGGGTTGAAGAGGAAGGCTCCAGCCCATCCTTTGGCAGATCCGAGCACGTCGCTGTTGGAGAATCCGCCGCAGAAGACGATCATGTTGACCTCGTCGAGCGTCTCGCGTCCGGTCACGAGGTCGGTCATCATCACGTCTTTCACGTCGAAGCCTGCCAGCCAAAGCGAGTATGCCATCTCTCGCTCACCGTTTGTGCCCTTCTCGCGGATGATGGCCGCCTTGGGTGCGCCAGCGCTGTTCTGTCCGTCCTTCCAGCGATCGGGGTTGAGTCCATACTGTGCCAGCTTTCCGGTGAAGTCCTTATTGAAGTTCATCTCCACGGGCTGCTGCTTGTAGTTCTCGAAGCGCTCCTGTGCGCAGCCGTTGTGGCTTTGGTGGCGATCCATGAGATAGCTTGAGCTGTACCAGACGTCGCGCATGTAGTCGATGCCGAACTGGTATTCGATGCCCTCGCGGTTGACCTGAATGAGTCGCTCGTCGGTGGGCACACCGAGCTTGATGTAGCTGATGCCTGCTTTGTCGAGAATCTCCTTGAAGAGTTTCTTTTGTTTGTCAGCCACCTGCACCACAACACCTGGGTTTTCGGCAAAGAGAATCTTGACGATGTCGTCTGTCTTGTAGGTGTCGAGCGAGATGTTGAGACCACCGTCGGTGTTGGCAAAGCACATCTCGAGCAGACAGGTGATGAGTCCACCGGCAGAGATGTCGTGACCTGCGAGGAGCAGTCCCTCGCCCACGAGTTGCTGCACAGCGTTGAAAGCGTTGCGGAAGTATTCGGGGTCTTTCACCGTTGGAACATCGCTGCCTACGCATCCTTGGCTTTGCGCAAAGGCACTGCCTCCGAGGCGAAGCTGATCGAAGGAGAAGTCGATGTGGTAGAGTGTTGAGGGGACATCCTGAGCCAGTACGGGGCTGACCACCTTGCGTATGTCGCTCACCTCGCCTCCGCTCGAAACAATGACGGTGCCCGGTGAGATCACCTTCTGCCCGTTGGGGTACTTCTGAGTCATGGAGAGTGAGTCCTTGCCGGTGGGGACATTGATGCCGAGTGCGATGCAGAACTCCGACAGAGCCTGCACACCCTGGTAGAGGCGTGCGTCCTCGCCCTTCTGCGAGCGGCATGGCCACATCCAGTTGGCGGAGAGACTGACGCTGTTGAGCCCGTCGGTGAGAGGAGCCCACACGATGTTGGTGAGGCTCTCTGCCACTGAGAGCACTGAGCCGGCAGCGGCGTTGGCAAGACCAGCCTGAGGTGCATGACCCAAGGCGGTGGCGATGCCGTGTCGTCCGCGATAGTCAAGTGCCACCACACCACAGTCGGAGAGAGGGAGCTGGAGCTCGCCCTGGCACTGCTGACGAGCCACCTTGCCCGTCACGGAGCGGTCCACCTTGTTGGTGAGCCAGTCCTTGCAAGCCACGGCTTCGAGTTGCAGCACGCGGCTCACGTATTCGTTGAGGTTCTTCACGTCGTAGGTCACGTTGGCGTAGCTGCGCTCCACCGTCTCGTCCGTCATGATGGTCTTGGGCGAGTGTCCGAACATCTGCGCCACATCGAGGTCGAAGGGACGCACGCCGTCGCCCTGCTCAAAGGCAAAGTGTGCATCGCCCGTTGTCTCGCCCACCACATAGAGCGGAGCGCGCTCGCGTTCGGCAATCTGTCTCACGTGTTCGATGTGCTTCTCGTCGATGAGCAGACCCATGCGCTCCTGGCTTTCGTTGGCAATGATTTCTTTGGACGAAAGCGTTTGGTCGCCGATGGGCAGTTTGGTCATGTCGATGAGTCCGCCGCACTCTTCCACGAGTTCGGAGAGGCAGTTCACGTGGCCTGCACTTCCGTGGTCGTGAATGCTCACAACAGGGTTCACCTCCTCTTCGCAGAGTGCGCGCACGAGGTTGTTGGCACGCTTTTGCATTTCGGGATTGGCGCGCTGCACAGCATTCAGTTCGATGCCGCTGGAGTAGCGACCGGTGTCCACGGAGCTCACGCTGCCACCTCCGAGTCCGATGCGGTAGTTGTCGCCACCGACCACCACCACCTTATTGCCCTTCTGGGGCTCCTTCTTGAGGCACTCGCGCTTGGTGCCATATCCTACACCTCCAGCCAGCATGATCACTTTGTCGTAGGCATACTCCTGCTCGTTCTCCTTGTGCTCGAAGGTGAGCACGGAACCGCAGATGAGTGGTTGTCCGAATTTGTTTCCGAAGTCGCTTGCGCCGTTCGATGCCTTTGTCAGAATCTGGCGGGGTGTCTGGTAGAGCCATTCGCGCACGGGCAGCAGTTGCTCCCATTCGCGCTCTTCCTCGCTGCGTGGATAGCTGGTCATGTAGACGGCAGTTCCGGCGATGGGCCACGAGCCAACGCCGCCGCCCATGCGGTCGCGTATTTCTCCTCCTGTGCCGGTGGAGGCTCCGTTGAAGGGTTCCACGGTTGTGGGGAAGTTGTGGGTTTCGGCCTTGAGCGAGATGACGCTATCGATGTTGCGGATGACGAAATAGTCGCTTGTCGAGTGGTCTTGCGGTGCGAACTGCTCCACTACGGGGCCTTCGCTGAAGGCTACGTTGTCCTTGTATGCCGAGATGATTTTGTGTGGATGCTCCTTGGTGGTCTGCTTGATCATCTGGAAGAGGCTTGAGGGCTTCTCTTCTCCGTCGATGATGAAGGTGCCGCCGAATATCTTGTGGCGGCAGTGCTCAGAGTTGATCTGTGCGAAGCCGAACACCTCGCTGTCGGTGAGTGATCGTCCCAACTGTGCTTCCACGTTGTGGAGGTAGCCAATCTCTTCGGGTGAGAGCGCCAGACCCTCCTGCTCGTTGTAGGCATCGAGGTCTGTGATGCTTTGGATGGGGGCGGGCTGTATGTCGACGTGGAAAATCTCTTGATTCAGTCCCTCATACATGCGCTGCAGCATGGGGTCGTGGTCGGCATCTGCGCTCTTCACGGGGAAGTATTCCTCGATGCGTGTGATGCCCTCAAGGTTCATGTTCTGAGTGATTTCGACGGCGTTGGTGCTCCAGGGCGTGATCATCTCGCGTCGCGGACCGATGTAGTATCCTTCGAGTTGTTCGTTGCCGAGCATCTCTGCTCCGCCATAGAGCCAGCACAATTTTTGCGCGTCGGCATCGTTTATGCCAGCCATGCTTTGGGTGGCGATGATGGTGTTTTGTGGGGTTTTGAAGAATTTGATGACCATAGATATAATCTTGTTTTGTACTTTTCGCCTACAAAGGTACGATTATTTTCTGGAATGAGAAAGAGAAACTCACTAAAATATCGCGCGCGAACATATAATTATTTGCTATGTCTGTGCTGTGGTGCTGCAACAAAAAAAAGTTTCCGCTGCAGAAACCGAAAGTTTCTGCAGCAGAAACTGAAAAGTTCTGTAGCAGAAACTGAAAAGTCCTGCAGGGGGGAGCTGAAATCATGCCTCCCAACCGAGTGCACTGGCACCGAGTACGGCAGCCTTGGCATCGTCGAGTTGGCTGATGAGCATTTGGGCTTTGCCTGCGTAGCACTTGAGGATGTTCTCCTCATATCCCTTCTTGATGGGGTCCATGATGAGGTCGCCCGCCTTGGTGAGGCCGCCGAAGAAGATGAAAGCCTCGGGAGAGTTGAAGCAGGCAAAGTCGGCGCAAGCGCGACCGAGCAGACGGCCGGTGAAGTCCATGATGCTCTTTGCCACCTCGTCGCCCTTGCTGGCAGCGATGCTGACGTCCTTGCTCTCAATCTGGTCGATGGGGATGTCGCGCAGGATGGTGGGGGTGTCGCTCGTCTCGATGATTTCGCGCGCGGTGCGTGCCACGCCGGTGGCAGAGCAGTAGGTCTCAAGGCATCCCGTGCGTCCGCATCCGCATTCGCGTCCCTTGTGAGGCTCCACGCGGACGTGACCGAGCTCGCCAGCCAGACCGTCGCTGCCATACACCATCTTTCCGTCGCATACGATGCCACTGCCTACGCCGGTTCCGAGGGTGATCATGATGAAGTTCTTCATGCCGCGTGCAGCGCCGTAGGTCATCTCGCCTATGGCTGCCGCGTTGGCGTCGTTCGTCATGGCCACGGGCAGCCCGAGTGCTTCGCTGAAGAGCTTGCCCAAGGGGATGTTCTCCTGGTCCCAAGGCAGGTTGGGCGCGTATTCGATGCAGTTGGTATAGTAGTTTCCGTTAGGTGCACCGATGCCCATACCCTGAATCTGCTCGATGCCGCCCACTTCTGCTATGGTGGACTGAAGTGCCTCAACACAGTCCTTGACATACTGCTCCACGGGACCGTGTCCGCGTGTCTTGACGGATGTGGTTGCTACGACGTTGCCTTCAGCATCCACGATGCCAAAAACGGAATTGGTGCCACCGAGGTCGAGGCCGATGACGTAAGGTTTCTTTTCTGTTGCCATAATAATTTTATTTGTTGGATTCGTTAGGTTTCTTGTAGGGGGTGGGGACGTCAAAACGCACAACGGCAAAGGTAGTAAAAAATATGCGCAAAGCTAAATCTTTGTGCGCAGGAAAATGGCTAAAAAAGGTAGAAAACGAAAAAACTTTGCTAATTCCTTTTTTTATAATTAAAAAATTCTTAATTTTGCCACTCAAAAGTTATGTTCGAAAGCACTATTGACATATTAGACGGCATCTTCAAGGGACTCATCATCGGCGTTGTGGCGTCCGCACCGATGGGCCCCGTTGGCGTGCTCATCGTGCAGCGCACCCTCAACAAAGGGCGCTGGTATGGATTCTTCACAGGCATCGGAGCCGCTGTGAGCGACATGCTCTATGCCGTGTTGGCAGCCGTAGGTATGGGGCTGTTGCGCCCCTTCTTCGAGACCCACTTGATGGGCGACCTCACCGTGCAATGGCTCCTGCAGGTCGTGGCGAGCCTCTTGCTCTTCTGCTTCGGATTCTGGACCTATCGCACGCGCCCCAAGACCAACATCCCCAAGGGACGGACGGGCAAGAAGGGAACACTCATACAGAATGGAGTCACCGGTTTCTTCATCACCCTGAGCAACCCCATCATCGTCTTTCTCTTCCTCATCCTCTTTGCGCGTTTCAATTTCGTCACGCCCGACCGCTTCAAGCTTGGCGTAGAGTTCGTGTCCGTCATGTTCGGTGCGCTCGGGTGGTGGTTAGGGCTCACCTATCTCATCAGCAAGGTGCGCTCCAAGTTCAACTCCGACCGCATCTTCAAACTCAACCGCACCATCGGCGTTGTGGTGATGGTGGTTTCGCTCGTCATGTTCTTCTTCACCATCACCGGTAAGACACTGTATTGAGCCACAATGTGAGGTTTTAGCTTTCGTCATCTATGTTTGTAGCAAAGGAACTCAAAGATAAGAATATCTGTGAATACCTGCTCTATATGTGGCAGGTCGAAGACACAATACGTGCGTTCGGGTGTGACCTGAGCGCACTTGATGCAAATTATATCAGTCTCTTCAAATACGGAGAGGAAGAGATGAAACAACTGCGCGCCTGGTATGGCTACCTCATCGGAATGATGAAGGAAGAAAAGGTGGTGGAAAGCGGACACTTGCAAATCAACAAGGGGTCGCTCTCACTGCTCACCGACCGCCACCTCGAACTGCTCAAGGACCCCAACGAGGCAGACTATCACGCTGCCTACTACCGCGCACTGCCCTTCATCGTCGAACTGCGCGCAAAAGGAGGACAGGAGAAGCCCGAACTGGAGACTTGTCTCGAAGCGCTCTACGGAGCCATGGTGCTGCGCCTCAAACAGCAGGATATGACACCCGAAACGCAGAAAGCCCTCACACACATCAGTCAATTGCTTGCCCTTCTGGCAAAAGAATACAAAAACGCATGAACCAGGAAATAGAACGCAGGCGAACCTTCGCCATCATCAGCCACCCCGATGCCGGTAAGACCACACTCACCGAGAAACTGCTCCTCTTCGGAGGCCAGATTCAGGTGGCAGGAGCCGTAAAGAGTAACAAAATCAAGAAGACCGCTACGAGCGACTGGATGGAAATCGAGAAGCAACGTGGAATCTCTGTCACCACCAGCGTGATGGAGTTTGACTATACACCCACCGACCCCGCAACGGGGGAAAAGAACGGGACGGAATACAAGATTAACATCCTGGACACACCCGGTCACCAGGATTTTGCCGAAGACACCTTCCGCACGCTCACCGCTGTAGACTCTGCCATCATCGTGGTGGACGGAGCCAAGGGTGTGGAGGCACAGACACGCAAGCTGATGACCGTCTGCCGCATGCGCAAGACGCCAGTCATCATCTTCGTCAACAAGATGGACCGTGAAGGTAAGGACCCCTTCGACCTGCTCGACGAATTGGAGGAGGAACTCCAAATTAAGGTGCGCCCACTCTCGTGGCCCATCAATCAGGGCGCGAAATTCAAGGGGGTGTATAACATCTACGAACAGAACCTGAACCTCTTCACACCCGACAAGCAAAAGGTGACGGAGAAGGTGCAGATCGACATCACGAGCGCACAACTGGATGAAGCCGTTGGCGAACAAGATGCAGAGAAACTGCGCGAGGACCTCGAAATGATAGAAGGCGTCTATCCTGCAGTCGAAGAGGTGCTGGGAGCCGCTGGCCAACGACAGGATAGCCTCTACCTCGATGCTCAGGTGGCTCCCGTCTTCTTCGGTTCGGCACTCAACAACTTCGGCGTGCAAGAACTCCTCGACTGCTTCGTCGAGATCGCACCCTCGCCACGTCCCACCACAGCAGAGGAGCGCGAGGTGAGTCCCGAGGAGTCAAAGTTCAGCGGTTTCATCTTCAAGATAACCGCCAACATCGACCCCAACCACCGCTCCTGCATCGCCTTCTGCAAGGTGTGCTCGGGCAAGTTCCAGCGCAATGCACCCTACCTCCACGTCCGTCAGGGCAAGACGCTGCGCTTCTCCAGTCCCACACAGTTCATGGCGCAGCGCAAGAGCACCATCGACGAGGCGTGGCCCGGCGACATCGTCGGTCTGCCTGACAGTGGCGTCTTCAAGATTGGCGACACGCTCACCGAGGGCGAACAGCTCCACTATCGCGGTTTGCCCAGTTTCTCGCCCGAGATGTTCAAGTACATCGAGAATGCTGACCCCATGAAGACCAAGCAACTCGAGAAGGGCATCAACCAACTCATGGACGAGGGTGTGGCGCAGCTCTTCATCAACCAGTTCAATGGGCGCAAGATCATCGGTACGGTGGGCCAACTGCAGTTCGAGGTCATACAGTATCGCCTGGAGAACGAATACAACGCCAAGTGCCGCTGGGAGCCCATCTCGCTCTACAAGGCTTGCTGGATAGAGGTGGAGCCTGGCTACGAGCAGGAACTCGCCAACTTCAAGGCACGCAAGCATCAGTATATGGCGCTCGACCGCGAAGGGCGCGACGTCTTCCTGGCAGATTCGGGCTATGTGCTCACCATGGCTCAGCAGGATTTCGAACACATCAAATTCCACTTCACAAGCGAGTTTTAGACGATGAACTGCGACATTGACCTCAAAAACGCAATAGACGTGCTCCGCAAGGGAGGCGTGATCCTTTATCCCACCGATACCATTTGGGGCCTCGGGTGCGACGCAACGAATCCCGATGCCGTGCGCCGCATCTACGAAATCAAGAAGCGCGACGACTCCAAGGCGCTCATCTGTCTCGTCGACAGCGCCAACCGCATGCAGCGCTATTTCCGCAATGTGCCCGATGTGGCTTGGGACATGGTCGACCTCACGTCCACACCGCTCACCCTCATCCTCGACGGTGCTTCGGGCGTGGCGCCCAACCTCATCGCCGAAGACGGCTCATTGGGCATTCGCGTCACACAGGAGGAATTCTCGCGCCAGCTCTGCTATCGCTTTCAGAAGGCCATCGTCTCCACAAGTGCCAATGTGAGCGGCCAACCTTCTCCCCGCAACTTCTACGACATCCCCGACGAGATTAAGAAACAGGTTGACTATATTGTGTCATTCCGTCGAGGCGACAAAACGGCACATCAGCCCAGCAAGATAGTCAAGCTGGGACTCGACGGCGCTGTCACCATCATACGCTGAAAGATTACATCATGAACCGCCCACCACGTTCCATAAGCCACACCTTGCTCCTGAAGCTGCTCCTCTTTCGGCGCCTCTTCAGTCCGCGACAGTTCGTTCTCTCGCTGTCGCTCTGTGTGGGTGTCTGTACGGCGTTTGCGGGACTCTTTCTCAAGTGGCTCATCGCCCAGATTCAGTACATCCTCACCCACCAGTTTGACACAGAGGAGTCGAATTGGCTCTATCTGGTCTATCCTGTTGTCGGCATCTACTTCACAATGCTCTTTGTGCGCTATGTGGTGCGCGACGACATAGGTCACGGCATCACCAAGATCCTCTATGCCATCGCCCGCAAGAACAGCCGCATCAAGGGGCACAACACTTGGAGCAGCGTCTTCTCATCTGCCATCACCATCGGCTTCGGAGGAAGTGTCGGAGCGGAGGCGCCCATTGTGCTTACAGGCAGTGCCATAGGCAGCAACCTCGGCAAACTGTTCCGACTGCCCAACCGCACACTGTTGCTCCTCGTTGGCTGCGGTGCTGCAGGTGCTGTCGCGGGCATCTTCAAGGCACCCATCGCAGGCCTGGTCTTCACGGTTGAGGTACTGATGATTGACCTCACCATGTCGAGTCTGCTCCCACTGCTCGTCTCGTGTGTCACAGCCACTGCCATCACCTATTTCTTCTCCGACACCAGCACGGTGTTCCATTTCCAACTGCGCGACGCCTTCACCATCGACCGCACACCTGCCTACCTCCTTCTGGGTGTCTTCTGCGGACTCGTCGCACTCTACTTCACCCGCGTGATGACAAGCCTCGAGCGCTTCTTCTCACGCTTCAAAAGTAGCTACGTGCGACTCCTCATCGGTGGCTCCATACTGAGCGTTCTCATCTATCTCTTCCCGTCGCTCTACGGCGAGGGCTATCACCTCATCGAACTCCTGCTCAACGGACAGGGCGACGATTTCTTGACGATGTTCAACAACTCGCTCTTCTACGGCCACTCCCATCTACTCCTTCTCTACCTCGGATTCCTTATCATCTTCAAGGTCTTTGCTTCTACCGCCACCAACAGCGGCGGAGGATGTGGAGGCATCTTCGCACCCAGTCTCTTTCTGGGCAGCGTGTCGGGATTCTTTTTCTGCCACGTCTGGAACGATGCTGGTTTCCTTGGACTGGAACTGCCACTCAACAACTTTGCCTTGCTGGGCATGTGCGGACTCATGAGCGGCGTGATGCACGCCCCCCTCACTGGCATCTTTCTCATTGCAGAGCTTACGGGCGGATTCCAACTCTTCGTGCCGCTCATGATGGTCAGTGTCTGTGCCTATCTGACCATTGTCATCTTCGAGCGCCATTCTGTCTATTCGCAGCGACTGGCCATGCGCGGTGAATTGCTCACCCACGACAAGGACCATGCCATCCTTACGCTCATGAGCATGGACAACGTCATCGAACACTACGAGCCCGAACAGATGCTCACGCGAGAGATGACGCTTGCCAATATCGTGCGCCGCATCTCCACCTCTACCTACAACGTCTTTCCCGTTGTGGATGCCGACAAGAAACTCGTAGGCGTGCTCTACGTCGACGACATACGCCACTTGATGTTTCGCACGGAGCTCTTCAATGAGTTCCGCGTGACCTCCCTGATGAAACCCTACGCCGCCCGCATCGACATCGATGACTCCATGGATGTCGTGGTGAAGGTGTTCGGGCGCACACAACTATGGACACTCCCCGTTGTCGACCGCGACGGGCACTTCATAGGATTCATCCGCAAGAGTCGCGTCTTCACCGTCTACCGGCAGATGATGGCAGACTTCTCCAACGACTAAGCAAGCGTCTGGCAACACAGTGGATGACCCGCTGGCTGAACTGAATCTTATCACTCTGACCACCTATACTTATTATGCGCATCATATACATGGGTACACCTGAGTTCGCAGTAGAACCCTTGCGAACACTCCTGGACAACGGCGAAGAGGTCGTTGCCGTAGTCACCAATCCAGATAAACCTATCGGTAGGCATCAAGACACGCTGCAGGCGTCGCCAGTCAAGCAGTTTGCCCTGGAGCGCGGCATCCCCGTGCTGCAACCCGAGCGCCTCAAGGACGAAAACTTCCTTGCCGAACTGCGCTCCTACGAAGCAGACCTGCAAGTGGTCGTGGCCTTCCGAATGTTGCCCGAGGCTGTGTGGGATATGCCCCGCATGGGCACTTTCAATCTCCACACGGCACTCCTGCCCGACTATCGTGGGGCTGCGCCCATGAACTGGGCCATCATCAACGGAGAGACTGAGACGGGGGTTACCACCTTTTTTCTCGATCACGACATCGACACCGGGCGCATCATCATGCAAGAGCGCACACCCATAGCTCCTGACGACAATGTGGGCGACATTCACGACCGCTTGATGACCATCGGTGCGGCACTCGTCCTGAAGACCGTGCGCGCCATCGCCGACGGAACAGCACAGAGCATCCCGCAGGATCAGTTTCTCAGAGATGCTGAAGGCGAACCTGTCAATCCCGCAACCCTACACCACGCCCCCAAGATTTTTAAGGAGACGTGTCGCATCGACTGGACAAAGACGGCGCAGGAGGTGCACAACTTCGTGCGCGGACTCTCTCCATATCCGGGCGCATGGACCACACTGGTCATGCCCGATGGCAAGCGCACTGACCTCAAGGTCTATCGCACACACCTTGAGAAGGAGGCTGCAGGCTTGCCCTCTCCATCCGACTCCGCAGCGCTGGCTCTCGAAGAGGGCACGTTCAGGGTCCTGACGCGGCAAGGTGTACTCGTCATCGACGAATTGCAGTTGGCGGGCAAACGCCGCATGGCTGCCGCCGATTTTCTGCGCGGAGCCCGCTTCTGCGAAGGTGCTCACATCGAGTAATCAAGCCTCAGTGCTTTGATTGTTGCAAAAGGAGCCCGCTTCTGTGAAGGTGCTCGCATCGAGTAAGAAGCGTGTGGTCTCAGCATAGTGAAATGGCAGAAAACGGAATTTTGATGTTTCTTTTCTGCTTTTTTTAGATTATTTTCAGAAAAAAGTTTGCATAGTTCGCAAAAAAGTGCGTCCTTTGCACCCGAAAGGCACACATACGGTGCTTAACAGCTTTCACCTATTTATTCATTTTCAAATACTATTGCCTATCGAAACATCGTTACTTCTTTATCAAAAACTTCGCAAGTAATGAAATCATACAGCACACTGACCGACGATCAGTTGGTCTGCCTGTACCAAGAAGGCAATGACAGTGCATTCGATGCACTCTTGAGTCGTCACCAAACGACGCTGTTCAATTATATCTTCTTCCTCGTCAAAGATGAGGACCTTGCCAACGATGTCTTTCAAGACACTTTCGTTCGTGCCATCACAGCCATTCGTCAGGGCAGCTATCAGCCAAACGGAAACTTCCGAGCATGGCTGATGCAGATCAGTCGTAACCTTTCGCTCGACCATCATCGCCACACAAATTGCCTCACCATCGTGTCGCAGGAGTTTGTGGGAGAGGGGGGCGACGTCAAGCGCGACTACTTCAACAATGCCAACTTCAGCGGTCCGACGATGCAGGAAGACCTCGAAGCACTTGAGTCGGCAGAAATCGTGCGCGACCTTGTGGATTGTCTCAATGAGAACCAGCGCGAAGCCGTCTATCTGCGCTACTACGAGAATCTCTCCTTCAAGCAGATGGCTGAGGTGCTCGGGGTGAGCATCAACACCGCTCTCGGACGCATCCACTATGCCATCCGCAACTTGCGCACGATGGCGCAGTCGCGCCGCGCCTCATTGGTGGGTTGAACTATCACGCAGCCCTCGCCGCGCCACTCCGCAAGGCTGTCTTTGCTTATCCTGAGGGGGGAGCAAAGCCCATCCGCAGCCCTCGTCGTCCGCAGCGCTCGTCATCGCGAGCCGTCTCGTTGTCTCGCTCTTCGACCATCCCTTACGGTCCACTCAACCGCAATACGCAGCACCCACTTTTGCAGAGTAGGTGCTTTTTTTGTTTTCAAAACTCTTGGTTGGCACAATAAACGCATCAGTTGTCCGTTATAACTATGGATTCGGAATTCTTTCATCCATGTGTGAAGCAGATGAAATGAAGGTCAACCCATAGAGTCAAATCCACTTAACCTGTTCTGCCTATGCTGAACTTTGTACCCAAAGAAGCACCCAAGGTGCGCCCTGCCGTTCTTGACTATCTGCGCGATTTCGCACGCCAGTTTCGCCCGGTCACTCCAGCTGGTGTATGATGAAGACGGCATGCAAGTCCCATCTCACGCTAAGAGATGGGATTTGTTGCATCCGCAGGGTGCGTGCGGGCGACGCAAACCACGCTTTTCGGTGCAATGTTTGTCATTTTTCGTCCTTTTGTGCGCCCATGTGGATTTTTTTTGCTAATTTTGCCGCCTAAAACTATTATGATTATGCAGATTTCTCCATCGTTGCTTTCTGCCGACTTCTCCAATCTGGAGCGCGAGATGGCATGGTTCAACCAATCCGAAGCCGACTTCCTCCATCTGGATGTGATGGACGGTGTGTTTGTTCCCAACATCAGTTTCGGCTTTC
This sequence comes from Candidatus Physcousia equi, assembly GCA_018065005.1. Classification (GTDB taxonomy): domain Bacteria; phylum Bacteroidota; class Bacteroidia; order Bacteroidales; family Bacteroidaceae; genus Physcousia; species Physcousia equi. Next base: position 51,427 of record JAGHUD010000011.1, on the reverse strand, counting down.
CTGTGTTGAAACATGTGGCGCGCATCTGTCAGAAACCGCTTGATGTGCACCTCATGATTGTCCAACCAGAGAAGTTCATCAACGAGGTGAAGGAGTTGGGCGCATACTACATGAACGTGCACGCAGAAGCATGCACCCATCTGCATCGCGTCGTCTCGCAGATACGTCAGGCGGGCATGCATCCTGCCGTCACGCTCAATCCTTCAACCCCCGTCGGCGTGCTTGAGGATATCATCGAGGAACTGGACATGGTGCTTCTCATGAGCGTCAATCCTGGCTTTGGCGGGCAGTCGTTCATCGACCGCACCTATGCCAAGGTGCGTGCGCTGCGACAACTCATCGACAGCCGCGGACTGCACACCCGCATCGAGGTGGACGGTGGCGTTTCGCTGGACAATGCGCAACAACTCGCCGAGGCAGGTGCCGACATTCTGGTGGCAGGCAGTGCCGTGTTTGGTGCCGCAGATCCAGCAGAAGTGATCAGAAGACTAAAATGAGGAGCGCTGAGCGTTGAAAGTCGAAACGCCTCTCCCTCACGCCTGCCTCTCCAAGTCTTTGAGACATCGTGGCGAGCAGGAAACAAAAAGACAGACAGAAGGGTCACGACATGAAGAACCTACTAACTGACATAGAGTGCCAGACACTGGCACGCACCATTGAGGCAGCCCACAAAATTGTGCTCGTCTGCCACATCAATCCCGACGGTGACGCCCTCGGGGCTATGACTGCGATGCAAAGCATGCTGCAACGCCATGGTCATGAAGCCGTCTGTGTGGCTCCCGACCGCTGGCCCGACAATCTCAACTGGATGCCCGGCGTGGCTGACGTGTTGCAGTATCTGCGCCACGAAAAGGAGGTGGAGGAGCGCATCAGCGATGCCGACCTCATCGTTATGCTCGACCACGGAAAGCTGGATCGCGAAGGCGAACTGGGGCATCTCATAGCCACGCTCCCCGCTCCCCGCATCATCATCGACCACCATCCCGAGCCCGACACGCCATGCGCCGTGTTCACGGTGTGCCAGCCCAAATTCTGTGCAGCAAGCGAGGTGCTCTATCGCGTGGCAGACCAACTCGGCTGGACCAACGGACTCATCACAGAAGAAGCCGTGTCTCTCTACACCGGCATGATGACCGACACGGGCGGCTTCACCTTCAACTCCTCCCGACCAGAGCTGTTCCACATCATAGCCCACCTGCTCGAAACAGGAATAGATAAAGACCGCCTCTACCGCAACGTCTACTACACAGCCACTCCCGACCGCTACCGCATGCTCGGCTACCTCCTTTATGCCAAGATGGAACTGCTGCGCGACTATCACACTAGCATCATGTCGCTCACCAACGAGGAGCGGCGCCGTTTCAACATCCGCAGCGGTGAGACCGACGGGTTCGTCAACGAGCCGCTCTGCATCGAGGGCATGCGTCTGAGCATCTTCTTGCGCGAGGACACTGAGAAGAAAGGCGTCATCCGCCTCTCGCTTCGCAGTGTCGACGATTTCCCTTGCAACGAGATGGCAGCAGAGTTCTTCAATGGTGGCGGCCATCTCAATGCCTCTGGCGGTCGCCTCTATTGCACCATGGACGAGGCCATCGAGCAGGCAAAGCAAGCCGTCCGGAAATATGCAGGCAAACTGAAACAGAAATAAAGAGACAAATATGAAACGAATGATACACCTGATGCTTATAGCCTTGGCGGGCATCACCCTCCTCGGTTCTTGTCAGGACGACGAGACATACGCCGAGCAGAAAGAGAAGGAACGCAAAGCCATCAACGCCTTCCTGGAGCGCAGTCCGATGCTTTTGCTCAATTCAGAAGGCGACACCCTGTTCTTCAGCAAGAAACCCATCAAGGTCATTAGCGAAGAGCAATTCGTGGCACAAGACACCACCACCAATGTTGAAGAGAACGAATTTGTCCTCTTCAGCGGCAGTGGCATCTACATGCAGGTTGTGCGCAAAGGCGTCGGACAGAAATTGGGCGAAGGAGAGTCGAAACGTCTCTCTTGCCGCTATTACGAGTACAACATCGTTGGCGACAGTCTGCAGACCACCAACAAATCTCTCTTTTGGAGCACCACGCCCGAGATTCTTGATGTGTCCAACAACTACGGCACCATCACTGCCTCCTTCAACACGAGTCTGAACGGCGGAGGTGCCATGTATCGTCGCTACAGCTCCATCACGGTGCCCAGTGGCTGGCTCCTTCCCCTTTCCTATGTCCGCATAGGGCGTCAGGAGAAGAAGGGAGAAGGCATAGCGCTTGTGCGCCTCATCCTGCCCCACACCGAGGGGCATTCGGAAGCTACCACGGCTGTCTACCCCTGTTTTTACGAAATCTCCTACACCAGTCTTCACGACTGACCCCACCGACCACTGCACTTGCCTCGTCAACCACAGCAGGGGCGGGGGTGGCTTTTTCATTTGGCATCATGCGTGCCGGAACCGCTCATCTTGGTGGGCGTGACTGCGTAGTCGCACTTCCCGTTTTCGTCAGCGTCTCCCACCTTCTTTCAACTTCGGCAGGGAGTTGACGTGCGCAAGCAAAAGGCGATGGAAGATGGTTTCAAATCCATCTTCCATCGCCTTTTTCGTGTGTTGCCACATCATGGCTCAGCGGCGATAGTCATGCACGTGGTTGTGCTGGTTGAGCATGCGGTGCAGGTCGTTGCAGGTGCGGCACGAGAAGCGTGGGTCGTGGCGGTTGCGGCGCATGTGCTTATCAAGTTCGCGGCGCATCTTGTTGCAGTCGCGGCATTGGCAGCAGTGGTGCACAGGAGCGGGAGCCGGTCTCATGGCGTGTCCGCGCGGCATCGGAGCCGGTCGGTTGGCGTGGACGACGATGGTGTGGTTGTGTGCTCTCTTATCTGCGTGTGCTTTGTTGGCTGCGCTTACTTGGCTGGCGATCATCATCACGGCTGCGAGAGCGATGTTCTTCAAAAGGTTCAGGGTCTTCATAGTCGTTGTTCTTTTTAGGGTTTGTGATTCTTTTTTTTTGTTCAAGTCTGTCTCCTTCTTGAATCTGTTGCAAAGGTACGGCATTTCTTGTTCTCCCAAAAGGGATAATCCATAAGCCTATGGGGGAGTTTCCCTATTCGTCGTAGGAAATGCCGAATCTTGTTGCCGCACAGGATGTCATATCAGTGTTGGCTGCTGAAAGCATCCTCGCCGTCTTGCTGCGTGTCTTGCCATCGATCATTTCACGCAATCAAATCGCAAGAGAGCAGAGGAAGGGGCTATGTGCCTCAGAAAACCGAAATCTTTCGAAGGAAAACGTAAAAAATGCAGTGATTATTTTTTTGAAATAGAATAATTCACTACCTTTGCAACAAATGTAAATATGTCGCAAATTGCTATTTTGAACTATGAAACGGCTTCGGTGGAGATCATTACTCTATCGGAAGCTACGATTCAAAGGTACGCCAACGATTACGATAAACTTGTTTATGGTGCGATGGGCTACAAGCGATCGGCAGTTTACTATATGATAGCAGACAAAATAAACATCTGCGAAGCGGACGAAGAAACTCGTATAAAACGCGATAAGACAATGCCGAGTGTTCCTCAAGGCATAAAAATAGAGGAACAAAACATATAGGAAAAGCGTCATTGATGCTTGTTTTGGCTGATTGAAACTACCACATTCAAAAAGTTTTCTGAAACAAGACATAGGTGATGCCTAATGGTATGCTTTTACGCATCCCTTGTGTGCAGAAGGCCTTTTACAGGCTTTCGTGCACACTAAAGGGTATAGTATAAGCCAAGCGTAGGTGTCTCTTTGTATGTGGAAAACTTGGGCTGTGGTAGGCCTCAATCAGTAGCTGCAAAGATGTTCACCTACGCTTTTTCGTACACACAAATAACATTACTTATCTGCTGGGGGTGCAGCAGACAAAGAGAAACAAGAATCCTTAGCTGTAATTATAAAGGAACATCCTTGACGTTACTGGTAATCCAGAATTAGCACTTCAAAAAAGCATCAGTATGGTCGCGAAAACGGTGTTCACGCTACACATAGGGCGTGGGCAGACGGTTTGTTGTCTGATGCTGGCAGTGCTAAGCCATGGGTTAACTACAATTCTTCTTCCACGCCCTTACTTGAAATATTTTTCAGGCAAGGGCTTTTTTGTATTGGAAGAAAAATTACTATGGCAAAAGCAAAGCCTTTTATCAAATGGGTGGGAGGAAAAACTCAACTCATCGACCAACTGGACGCACAGCTGCCAGCTGGCTTCGGCAAATGGGAGCATGCTACCTATATTGAACCTTTCGTGGGCGGAGGTGCGATGCTCTTCTACATGCTACAGCGATACCCAAACATCCAGCACGCAGTCATCAATGACATAAATCCTGATTTAACGACATGCTACAGCACTGTGCGAGATCATCCGGAGGCACTGATTGTGTCTCTCATGGATCTTCAAACAGCCTACAATGCCCTTCATACGGAGGAAGCACGCAAGGAGTTCTTCCTTGCTGCTCGAGACCGCTACAACGAGAAGAACCTTGACCCTATAGAGAATACCACCAAGTTCATTTTCCTCAATCGCACTTGCTTCAATGGTCTTTATCGTGTGAACAAAAAAGGACTCTTCAACGTTCCCTTTGGCAGATACATCAATCCACAGATTTGCGATCCAGTGACGATCCGCAAGGATAGTGAACTATTGCAACGAGTGGAGATCATGACTGGCGATTTCGAAGAGACATTCCCGTATGCCCACGCCAACACGCTTTTCTATTTCGATCCCCCTTATCGTCCTCTGAGTGAGACTTCCAGTTTCAACGACTACACCAAGGAAGCCTTCAACGATGCTGCTCAGATTCGCTTGAAGGAGTACTGCGACCACATCCACAAAGCGGGCTTCAAATTCATGCTCAGTAATTCGGATTGCAAGGGGAAGAATGAAGAAGACAACTTCTTTGATGTGCTATATGAGGCGTATCAGATTGAACGCGTTTGGGCTTCCAGAAATATTAACTCAAATGCCTCTAAACGTGGCAAGTTGTCAGAGATTCTTGTGCACAATTACGTCGAAACGCAAGCCAATGCACACGCTGAAAAAAACCAGTTAGATTCTATGTGTGTTGCTGAGGATGTGTCAGAACATAATGCAAACTAAAAACGTCGAATTCGACACGCTTAAAATGACTACTGATAGAGATTTCAATAAGTTCATGTCTCAACTGCAAGAGACCAACCAGACGCTGGATTTCTTTTGTGACTTTGATAAGATTGCGGCAAATGTTGATCAGATCAAATTGAGCCTTTGTATGCTCAATAGTATGATAGGAACAACTGATTTGCGAAGAAGCGTGGAAAACATCTGGAATAGAGATCGCTCTGCATTTAGTGTGATGGATATTCTCATTGCAGTTCGAAGCGAAGGAAAAAAGGTTGTTCTCAACTCTGCCGGCGATAGCATTATTCTGGATAGACTCTTCAGCAGTGTTGATGGTGTAATGGAATATCTTGAAGGAACCGGTCTTGCGGAGTTGTTCCGCCAAAAGAAGATAAACGACCTAGTCGATTATGTTTTTGGCATTGAGACAGGTCTTGACAGTAATGCGAGAAAGAATCGCAGCGGTCATGTCATGGAAGGCAGGGTGGCAAACATCCTGAAGAAACACGGCATCAAATTTCGTCAGGAAGTTTATTCTACTGAATGGCCTAAGCTTCAAAGAGTACTTGGCGATGATGAAAAACGCTTTGACTTCGTCATCCAGACCCCAAAGAAGACTTATCTGATTGAAGTCAATTTCTATAGTGGAGGAGGATCAAAATTGAATGAGGTTGCACGCTCATATTCTGATATTGCGCCCAAGATAAATTCAGTGACAGGGTTTGAGTTTGTGTGGGTGACAGATGGTATTGGATGGAGGTCTGCAAAGAACAAACTTCAGGAGGCCTATCGCATTATTCCAAGTATTTACAACCTCACAAGCATAAAGGAATTTCTACAAGAAGTTAAGGGATAATGATTCCATCTTACTATAAATCTCCCAACAATGATTTCACCTTGATTCAAGGTGATTGCGTTGAAACTTTGTCAAAGTTCAAGTTTGGTTTTGACATGGTGTTTGCAGATCCACCCTACTTTTTGTCTGCTGGTGGCATATCATATCAGAGCGGAAAGGTCGTTTGTGTGGACAAAGGGGACTGGGATAAGCCTTCTACTCCCGGGGAGATGGATGCCTTCAATCTGAGGTGGCTTTCAGCTTGCAGAGACCACATGAAGGAAAGTGCAACAATTTGGATTTCGGGAACGCATCATAATATTTTCAGTGTACAGCAACAGCTTCTGAAGTTGGGATTCAAGATACTGAACGTGATAACATGGGCAAAAACTAATCCGCCGCCAAACATATCATGCCGATACTTTACTTACTCCACAGAGTTCATTATTTGGGCAAGAAAGTCGCAAAAGGTTGCTCACTACTTCAATTATGACTTGATGAAGCAACTCAATGGCGACAAACAAATGACTGATGTGTGGCGCTTGCCTGCCATTGGACGTTGGGAGAAGTCATGTGGCAAGCACCCCACCCAAAAACCATTAGGCGTTTTGTTAAGATTGATTCAAGCCAGCACACAAATGGGGGCGTGGATTCTTGATCCCTTCAATGGGAGTGGCACAACAGGCATTGCCGCCAACTTGCTTGGTAGAAAGTACCTTGGATTAGAAATGGAAGTTGAGTATCTGTCAATGAGCAAAGCCAGAAGGGAAGAAATAGAGAATAGTGCTATTCGTAGCAACTACATAGAAAGATTGGCAAAAGCAAAGGTCCTGCTGCCTCGGGATAACTTTTTTGTGGCTGATGACCCTGACATCAATTACGGAGTGCCCTGGCTATAAACATGGCAAGAGAAGACGGCATTGAGAAAAATCAGATGAGCAGAGTGGAGATTTATATAAGAGAATCGTTGCCCAGTAGAGACAAAAAGAGGAGTGCGTAAATGGTTTTCGTTACGAGTCCTCTTGCGTTGTCGGATGCAATGGCAAAGCCTCAACTGCTGCGTGATGTCTCTCACTTCCTCATTCGTTGCCAACGCTTCTTCGAGACACTCTGACAGCCAAAAAAAAATTCTGCAGCAGAAACTAAAAATTTCTGCAGCAGAAACTGAAAGTTTCCGTAGCAGAAACCGAAAGTTTCCGTAGCAGAAACTTTTTGGACATGAAGCAGCAAAGAAGAAAGTGCTGGGGGGCGTGTTAGGCAAAGAGGTCGGACATGACCTCGTTGCTGACAAAAATGCCCTTAGGGGTGAGCCTTACGACTTCGTCCTGACAGACGAGGTTGCCCTGCTCGAGATGAGGACGCATGGCGGCGATGCTGTGGTTGCGGAGGTGGGTGCCGAAGCAGTGAGTGAGTTCTGCGAGTGAAAAACCCGCTGCGGTGCGCAGTCGCGTCATGATGTATTCGTTGTAGCGGTCGGTGGGCGAGAGCAGCTCCAGTTGGCAAGCGGTGAGGGGTGAGTCGAGATAGGTGTGGAGGTCGGACAGGTTGGCGCGGCGTGTGTTCTGTCCGTCATAGGAATGAGCACCGGCACCGAATCCGAGGTAGGGCGTCCCCTGCCAATAGCCGCTGTTGTGGCGCGAGTGCCAGCCCGGCAGGGCGAAGTTGGAGATTTCGTATTGCTCATATCCGGCAGCCAACAACTTGCTGCGCAGCCATTGGAAGCACTGCAGGGAGCATTCGTCGGGCATCTCGTCGATGAGGCCAGCTTCAAGCATGTGGGTGATGGGCGTTCCCTCCTCATACATCAAACTGTAGGCACTCAGGTGGGGCACACCGAGCCGCAACGCCTCGTCTATGTCGCGCTCCCACGACGGGAGCGTCTGTCCCGGCAGACCGTAGATGAGGTCGACGCTTAGGTTGCGAAACCCTGCAGCCTGGAGTCGCGCAACGGCATCGCGCGCCTGCTGGGCGCTGTGGCGGCGGCGTAGGGTGTGGAGCAAGGCGTCGTCGAAGGTCTGCACCCCCATGCTCACGCGGTTCACGCAGCTGTGGCGCAAAGCATCAATCCAAGCATCGCTGACATCGTCTGGGTTTGCCTCAACGGTGATTTCGGCATCCTTCTCGATGGGAAATAGTGCGATGATGTGCTCCAGAAGGCGTTGCAGCAGATAGGGTGGGAGGGTAGAAGGCGTTCCGCCCCCTATATATATAGATAATGTTCGCGCGCGTTGGGGCCACTCCCCTTTTCTCCCTTCCATCTCCTTGAGGAGCGCATCCACATAGCGCTCCTGTAGGCTGAGCGAAGTGGTGGAGTAGAAGTCGCAGTAGATGCAGCGACTTTGGCAAAAAGGTATGTGAACGTAGACGGAGGGCATGATTCAGACTTTTCGGTGTGCAAAAATAATACTTTTGCCCCGAAAGGAGTAAAAAATGTTTATTTATTTTGTTGGTTCGGGGAATTTGTGTAACTTTATGCCGAAAAAGGTAATGAATCAATCTTCTTTGACCTCGCAAAACCATCAAAACACAAATTAATACTAATGAAAACCTATCAATCGAACGAAATCAAAAACGTTGCCCTGTTGGGTAATGACGGCTCCGGAAAGACGACTCTGACAGAGTCTCTGCTCTTTGAGGCAGGTGTGATCAAGCGCCGTGGACGCATCACCATGCGCAACACAGTGAGCGATTACTTCCCCGTGGAGCAGGAATATGGCTACAGTGTATTTAGTACCGTGTTTCATGCCGAATGGAATGGCAAGAAGCTGAACATCATAGACTGCCCCGGCGCCGACGACTTTGCTGGAAGCTACATCACAGCCTTGAATGTGACCGACACAGCGCTGCTCTTGATAAACGGACAATATGGTCTGGAGGTGGGCACGCAGAATCACTTCCGCTACACGGAGAAACTGCGCAAGCCCGTCATCTTCCTCGTCAACCAACTCGACAACGAGAACTGCGACTATGACCTCATCCTCGAACAACTGACCGGCGCTTACGGTTCGAAGGTAGTGCCCATTCAGTATCCCATCAAGACGGGTCCCGATTTCAATGCCGTCATCGACGTCCTTCTCATGAAGAAGTATTCGTGGGGTCCCGAAGGCGGTGCGCCCACCATCGAAGAAGTGCCTGCCGAAGAAATGGACAAGGCGTTGGAGATGCACAAGACACTGGTGGAGGCTGCTGCCGAACACGACGAGACGCTCATGGAGAAATTCTTCGAAAGCGAAAGTCTGACCGAGGACGAGATGCGCGAAGGCATCCGCAAGGGATTGGCAGCGCGCGGCATGTTCCCCGTCTTCTGCGTCTGTGCAGGCCGCGACATGGGCGTGCGTCGTCTGATGGAGTTCCTGGGCAATGTCGTTCCCTTCGTCGACGAGATGCCCGACGTGCACAATACGCGTGGCGAAGTGGTCAAGCCCGATTCTAATGGTCCCACCAGTCTCTACTTCTTTAAGACTGCCGTAGAGCCCCACATCGGCGAAGTGCAGTACTTCAAGGTGATGAGTGGAAAAGTGCACGAGGGCGACGACCTGGGCAATGCAGACCGTGGCTCGAAGGAGCGTCTGGCACAGATCTACGTCTGCGCTGGTGCCAACCGCGAAAAGGTGGAAGAACTGTGTGCAGGCGACATCGGTTGCACCGTGAAACTGAAGGATGTGAAGACGGGCAATACGCTCAACGCAAAGGATTGCGACCACCGCTTCAACTTCATCAAATATCCCAATCCTAAGTACACACGCGCCATCCGTGCCGTCAACGAAAGCGAAACGGAGAAGATGATGAACGCTCTGAACAAGATGCGTGAAGAGGATCCCACATGGAGAGTGGAACAAAGCAAAGAACTCAAGCAGATTCTCGTGCACGGACAGGGCGAGTTCCATCTGCGCACCCTGAAGTGGCGCATGGAGAACAACGAGAAGGTGCAAATCGTGTTTGACGAACCCAAGATTCCTTATCGCGAAACCATTACGAAGGAAGCGCGTGCCGACTATCGCCACAAGAAGCAATCGGGTGGAGCAGGACAGTTCGGCGAGGTGCACCTCATCGTGGAGCCTTACTACGAAGGCATGCCAGCCCCCGACGTTTATCGATTTGGAGGTCAGGAGTATCGCATCAATGCTAAGTCAACCGAGACCGTCGACCTCGAATGGGGCGGAAAGCTCGTGTTTGTGAACAGCGTTGTGGGCGGTGCCATCGATGCACGTTTCATGCCCGCCATCCTCAAGGGCATCATGCAGCGCATGGAGCAAGGACCCCTCACGGGATGCTATGCACGCGACGTGCGCGTCATCGTCTACGACGGAAAGATGCACCCAGTGGACAGCAACGAACTCTCCTTCATGCTTGCGGGCAGACAGGCATTCGCACAGGCCTTCAAGGAGGCTGGACCAAAGATTCTGGAGCCCATCAACGATGTAGAAGTCTATGTGCCCAGCGACCGCATGGGCGACGTCATGAGCGACCTGCCCAGCCGTCGTGGTCTTATCATGGGGTCGAGCAGTGAGGCAGGCTACGAGAAGCTCACAGCTAAGGTGCCCATGAAGGAAATGGCCAACTACAGCACGGCGCTGTCGAGCCTCACGGGTGGTCGTGCCAGCTTCACTCAGAAGTTTGCAAGCTACGAACTTGTGCCCACCGACGTGCAGCAGCAACTCATCAAGGAATACGAAGCAACAAAGGGAGCTGAGGACTAAAGCGAAATGCTCCACCTGCTCCTTCAAGATGCCTCATGTGGAGGAGAAGAACGAGAGTGCCGTGTGCAGATGTGCCCACGGCACACTCGGCTTTGTGTAATAATGTTAAAGAATGGCACATTTCCCGCCTTTCTCTGAACGGAGTAACGAACGAAACACTTAACTTTGCGATATGAAAAGAAAACTCATCTCGATACTCGCCTCGCTCATCGTGCTCGTGAGTGGCATCCTGATCTTCATGCAGTGGCATAATGCCAAACTGATGGTGAAGATGAGAAAGGATGAATTCGACGAGGCTGTCTTGCGCAGTCTCAATCAGGCATCGCGCGACCTGGAGCGCAACGAGACCTTCCGCTACCTCGAAAGCATAACCTACAGCCATGAGCAGGAACTCGACTCCGTTGTCCACGCACAGTCGCCACGCTACTCAGGGGTGGGCATCACGCAGGGCGAGACCTTGTTCGTCACGCGCCCCACGTTGTTCAATCCAGTGCGTCCGCTGCCCCTGTTGAACATGCACAAGCGTCCCACCGAAGAGACCACACGCTCGTTTCTAGAGTCCGTGCGCAACGCCTACATCTATCAGCGTGGCGTGCTCGACGAGGTCATCTACACCATACTCTACCATGCCAGCGAGCAAGACCTCAAGGATCGAGTGGATACCGTGATGCTCGATGCCTTGCTCACCGAGGCACTGCGCCGCAATGGCATCACAATACCCTTCCACTTCAAGGTGGAGACGGCAGACGGAGAAGAAGTATTCCGCTGCTCTGACTACGAGGACACCGGGTCGGAGTATTGCTATTCTCAAACGCTCTTCCGCAACGATCCCATGGCAAAGATGGGCGTGATGCGCGTCCACTTCCCAACCATGAACGACCACATCTGGGGCGTTGCCAACACGCTCATGCCCATGCTCCTCTTCACCATTCTGCTGCTCGTCGTGGTGGGTTACACCATCTGGCAGCTGGCGCGCCAGAAGAAGGTGAGCGAGATGAAGAACGACTTCATCAACAACATGACGCATGAGTTCAAGACACCTCTGGCAAGCATCTCTCTGGCTGCACAGATGCTCAACGACAAGTCGGTGGCAAAGACAGAACGGATGTACGACCACTTGAGCACGGTCATCTCTGACGAAACCCGGCGACTGCGCTTCCAGGTGGAGAAGGTGCTGCAGATGTCGCTCTTCGACCACGACAACATCCGACTGAAGTCGGAAAGACTGGACCTGCACGATATGCTGCAAACCGTCATCACGACACAGCAGCTCCGCATACGCCAAAACGGTGGCACACTGGAAGCACAGATGATGGCAGACGACCCCGTTGTGCGAGGAGATGAGATGCACCTGACGAATGTCTTTTTCAACCTCTTGGACAATGCCGTCAAATATGCCCGCCCGAATGTGCAGATGCAACTCGTCGTGCACACCGAAAACGTCGGCGGCAACGTTCAAGTGACCGTGCAGGATAATGGAATCGGCATTCAGAAGAAAGACCTTGGACACATCTTCGAGCGATTCTACCGCGTGCACACCGGCAATCAACACAACGTCAAAGGCTTCGGACTCGGACTCGCCTACGTGCACACCATCATCCATCTCTCGCGCGGAAAGATAAAGGTGGAGAGCGAATACGGACAAGGAACCCGCTTCATCATCACACTGCCGAATGAGTAGGAGAGGAGGGCGGAAAAGAATACTTAACAGAACAATAACCTCAAAATTATAGAAACACTATGAACTTGAATTTGGACGAAAAGAAGAAGATCCTCCTTTGCGAGGACGACGAGAGTCTCGGAATGCTCCTCCGTGACTATCTCCAGGCCAAGAACTACGACGCAGACCTCTGTCTCGACGGTGAGGAAGGCTATCGTGCGTTCTGTGCCAAACAATACGACCTTTGTGTCTTCGACGTGATGATGCCCCGCAAGGACGGATTCCAGTTGGCACAGGAGATTCGTGCCATCAACGTTGAGGTGCCCATCATCTTCCTCACGGCAAAGAACCTCAAGGAGGACGTCTTCGAGGGATTCCGCATCGGTGCCGACGACTATATCACCAAGCCCTTCTCGATGGACGAGCTGCTCTTCCGCATGGAGGCCATCCTTCGCCGTGTGGCTGGCAAGAAGAATAAGAACCGCACGGTCTATCAGTTGGGCTCCTACACCTACGACATTCGCCGACAGAACCTGATGCGCAACGGAGTGGAAACAAAACTCACCACCAAAGAAAACGAACTGCTCACACTCCTCTGCCGCCACACCAACGACGTGCTGCAGCGTGAGCTGGCACTCAAAACCATCTGGACGGACGACAACTACTTCAATGCGCGCTCCATGGATGTCTACATCACCAAGCTGCGCAAGTTGCTCAAGGACGACCCACAAGTGGAGATCAGCAACGTCCACGGCAAAGGCTACCGCCTCATCGTGCCTCCCTCACCCGAGGACGGAGAATAACAGAAAGTTCGCCCCCCCCTCGCTCCATCGGCTCCCCCGCCCTCGACCCATCCCGTCGGTGTCGCTTGCGTGCTTGCTCCGGCGATGGGTCGTAGCGACGAGCGGGGGGACCACGAATCAATAAGCGCCGTTCTGCCAAATGTGCAGAGCGGCGCTTCTCTCCTTGCCAAAGGGTGTGTCGAAGGGCAAAGATGAACGGCTTTGCTCCTCCCCCCGCTGGCAGTAATAGTAGATATTATGCCTTTCTCAAGAAGTAAATATGGAGAACTACTCCTACGAGGATGGCTACGATGGCGGCGAGCTGATAGAAGTTCATGTCCACCAACGTCTGGGAGAGGTAACTGATCACAAGCATAATCGTACCTAGTACGACCAGTGCTACACCTAAATACTTTGTCATAGTCTTTATGCTGTTTTATTTTTAAATACCAAATTCGGATTGCGACACAAAATAACGATTTTTTTTTCAATAAAAGAAAGAAAAAGACGGAAAAAAGATTAAAAACTATGCTTTTGTAACGAAAATGAACAGAAAGGCTTGGTCAGTTCGCAATTTTGTCGTACCTTTGCACCGCTTTTGCGGCAAGCCATTGCCCGCTGCCGGGCAGAAAGTGAGCTTATGCAAGGCAAAACAAACATTTATTAACTTATTTTTTCCGTATTATGAATCAATACGAAACCGTTTTCATTTTGACTCCCGTTTTGTCTGATGAACAGATGAAGGAAGCGGTTGAAAAGTTCAAGGGCATCCTCACCAACAATGGTGCAGAGATCATCAACGAGGAGCTCTGGGGCATGAAGAAACTCGCTTATCCCATCCAGAAGAAGAGCACGGGATTCTACGTCCTTGTAGAATTCAAGGCAGAGCCCACCGTCATCAAGACGCTGGAAGTGAACTATCGTCGTGACGAGCGTGTCATCCGCTACATCACCATCAAGAATGAGAAGTACGCTGCTCAGTATGCTGAAAAGCGTCGTAACAAATCAAAGAAGGAGGACTAAGACATGGCACAGCAAGCAAGCGAAATCCGTTATCTGAACGCTCCCGCGATCGATACGAAGAAGAAGAAGTACTGCCGTTTCAAGAAGAGTGGCATCAAGTACATCGACTACAAAGATCCCGAGTTCCTGAAGAAGTTCCTGAACGAGCAGGGCAAGATTCTGCCCCGCCGCATCACCGGCACTTCGCTGAAGTATCAGCGCCGCGTGGCACAGGCTGTAAAGCGTGCACGCCATCTGGCTTTGCTGCCCTTCGTAACTGATTTGATGAAGTAAAAAATAAGGAGGACAAGATATGGAATTGATTCTTAAAGAAGATGTTATCGGCTTGGGTTACAAGAACGATATCGTGAACGTGAAGAGCGGTTATGGCCGCAACTATCTTATCCCCACCGGCAAGGCTGTCATCGCAAGCCCCTCTGCCAAGAAGATGCTTCAGGAGAACCTTCGTCAGCAGGCTGTCAAGCTCGCTAAGATCAAGGCAGCTGCTGAGGAGAAGGCACAGGCTATGAGCGGCATCAAGTTGACCATCACCACCAAGGTGAGCGCCACGGGCACCATCTATGGTTCAGTCAACAGCTTGCACATCAGCGAAGAGCTCGCAAAGCTCGGCTACGAGATCGACCGCAAGCTCATCAAGGTGACCGACGTGAAGGCTGTAGGCGACTACACCGCTGTTGTCCGTCTCCACAAGGAGGTTAGCGTTGAGATTCCTTTCACCGTACTGGCTGAGAACGCACCTGTTGAAGCACCCGCAGAAGCTCCCGCAGCAGAGGAAGCTCCCGCAGCTGAAGAGGCTTAATTTGTAAAGCAAAATCGATAACAATGCAAAAGGACCGACATCCCATCCTTGGGGCGTCGGTCCTTTTTTAGTTCCCGCACCAGCACTTTTCAGTTTCTGCAGCAGAAACTTTTGGTTTCCGTAGCAGAACTTTTTAGTTTCTGCAGCAGAAACTTTTGGTTTCCGCTGCAGAAACCTTTTGTTTCAGCTGCAGCACTTTTCCGTGCCAGATGGTCTGCAGGCAGATTGCTCTTGATTGAGGCAGCTTGGTCTCGCTCCCGAAATGGGGTTCTCCTCTCCACATCCGTTTTCATAGGCAACTCATGCTCAACTGTTCCCTAGGCGATTCGCATCCCTCCGATCGTTCCTTCGGGGCAGCCTCCCCAGATAGTCTCCATAAATATTGCTGTCCGGAAGTAAATGTTGTTGTTTGACTGTTCCTGTAGAACAATTATTTTGTGATATTGTTCTTATTGGGGCGGGGTAGCCAGAAAGGTTTACAACTATTAGCCCAAGGCGTAGCGAAGCGCCACCCTGGGTGTCTTAGTGCATCGTTCAGCGGACACTAAGAATAAAAAAATGACAAAAAAAAGAGGGCTCCTTTTAGAGGAGTCCTCGTAGCTTTGTGCTATCTCTCAGCGATTAAGCCTCGGGAGCTGCAACGGTGCTGTCGCAAACGGTGCTGTCGCAAACAGTGCTGTCGCAAACGGTCTCTTCTACAGCCTCAACAGCAACGCTGTCAACGGTGCTATCAGCAACAGAGTCCTTAGCTTCACCCTTCTTGCAAGAAGACATGCTAACTGCGAAAGAAGCAACGATAGCTGCTACGAAAACAAATGCAATCTTTTTCATTTTTTTAATGCTTTTTAATTTGTAAAACGTTAGTTCTTTTCTAAAACGCTGCAAAGTTACGCACTTTTTTGATAGGTTGTATCTCTTTAGTGTAACTTTTTTTAATAAAAATAGTTTTTTTTTTTTTACAGAAATATTAAGTGTTTAAAACTCAAACAAATGATGTTTTTGCTCAAAAAGACATAAATGTGCAATTACGATAAAAAATGGTGAGTAAGTGTGTTTTATTGCATAAAATTGTTTAACTTTGCCATCGAAACGGCTCATGTCCTGTTTTCTTCCTCCGAGGAAGGAGCCCATGTGACTCTAAGCAGCGTTTCGGCAGATATATATAATAAGGTATGGAGAACAGAACATATAAGGCAGCCTATTTCACACTGGGCTGCAAACTCAACTTCGCAGAAACCTCCACCATCGGGCAGGAGCTCAAGGCGGGAGGCGTGCACACGGCAGAGGCGGGTGAAGTGGCAGACGTATGTGTTGTCAACACATGCAGTGTGACTGAGGTGGCAGACCGCAAGTGCCGGCAAGCCATTCGTAAGTTGGTGAGCAAGCATCCGGGAGCGCTGGTGGTGGTCACGGGCTGCTATGCACAGTTGCAACCCGAAAAGATAGCAGACATCGACGGTGTGGACCTGGTGCTCGGATCTGAAGAGAAGGGCAGGGTGGTGGACACCATCCTCGGCGCCTTGCAGCAGCGCGGCCGCACGGATGAGGTTGCGGCATTGGACGCCATGCCTTGCCACCAGACAAGCCGCACAGCCGACATACGCAGCTTCATGCCATCCTGTTCGTGCGGCACTCGCACCCGCTACTTTCTCAAGGTGCAAGACGGTTGCGACTACTACTGCAGCTACTGCACCATCCCCATGGCGCGCGGTCGCAGTCGCAACGGCAGCATCGCGAGTCTGGTGCGCCAAGCGGAGGAGGTGGCAGCCTTGGGCGGAAAGGAGATTGTCATCACTGGCGTGAACATAGGCGACTTTGGGCGCACCACCGGTGAGTCGTTCCTCTCGCTCCTGCAGGCACTCGACGGCGTGCAGGGCATAGAGCGCTATCGCATCAGCAGCATCGAACCGAATCTGCTCACCGACGAGATCCTTGAGTTCTGTGCGCAAAGCCGAGCCTTCATGCCCCACTTCCACATCCCCCTGCAGAGTGGCAGCGACGAGGTGCTGCGCTTGATGCGCCGCCGCTACGACACGTCGCTCTTCCGCCATAAGGTGGAGCGCATCAAGGAGCTCATGCCCGATGCCTTCATCGGCGTGGATGTCATCGTGGGCACACGCGGCGAGACCGACGCCCTCTTCCGGGAGTCGGAAGCGTTTCTCCGATCGTTGCCCATCAGTCAGCTCCATGTGTTCAGCTACAGCGAGCGACCCGGCACCATGGCGCTTCGCATCCCCCACACGGTCACGCCCGAAGAGAAGCACGAGCGCAGTCAGCGGCTTTTGGCCATCAGCCATGAAAAGTTGCACAGCTTTTATAGCCAGTATAGCGGAAGCCTGCGCCCGGTCTTGCTCGAACACAGCAAGCGCAAGACCATCATGAGCGGTTTCACCGACAACTACGTCAAGGTGGAAGTCAAGCTGCCCAAAGGGCTCACCAGCGAGGAGATGGACAACCGCATCGTCAGCGTGCGACTGGGAGATGCCGAGGGACAGTCGGACACCATTCCTGCCACCCTTGAATGTTGAACACCTCACGTTTCAAAACATAAAGACAACCATGATAGATCTCTCCATTTGGACCTTCCCCCTTTCTGCTATCTTGGCAGTGGCCTACGTCATAGCTTTGGCTTTGTTCTGGGAGCGTCTGCGCAAACCTCTCTTGCGCTCTCTGACGCCACTGAGAGCATCCGTAGCCATGATGCTTCTCGTCATGCTGACACAGGTTCTTGAGGGCACCTGGAGCATGCCGCTCCATCGCTCTTGGCCCTTTGCGCTTTTGCTGTTGCTTGTCATGTTCGTGTTGGGCGCAACTGCCGTTGGCGACTGTCGTCGCAAAGTGTGTAGCACATCGTTCCTCAGTCATGCGGGCTTGTTGTTGGTGTTGTGGGCTGGTTTCTTTGGCGCACCAGATGTGCAAGACGCACAAATGATAGCCAGCAAGGAACGGTCAGTGCATTTGGCCTACGGCAAGGGAGGCGAGTATGTGCTTGTGCCTTTTGAGGTGCAGTTGAAGGATTTTTGTGTAGACTACTATGAAGGCAGCCACATGCCCAAACAATATACAAGCACTCTGCTCGTGGATGGAGAGGAGATGAAAACCAGCGTCAACCACCCCTGTTCACACAACGGTTGGTCGTTCTATCAGTACGACTACGACCACTCGGCTCATCGTTATAGCGTCATCAAACTTGTGCGCGACCCTTGGCTTCCTTTCGTCTACCTCGGTATGGCCATGCTGGTGCTGGGCGCCATCTTGCAAGTGCGCGAGGCGTGGCACAGCAAGCGCACGCTGCCCATCATCCTTTTGCTCACTGTCGGTTTTGGACTCCTCTCCGTGGCACGCATCAATTTCGGCACCCTGATGCCCGCCTTGCGTAGCCTTTGGTTTGTGCCCCACCTGATCGTGTATATGCTCGCCTATGCAGTGCTCGCCCTGGCTTCCATCCTGCCCCTGTGGCAACGATGCACGCAGCGTGCCAACGAAATTCCAAAGAAACTCCTCTCCACAGCCTCTGCCCTTCTGCTCATCGGCATGCTATGCGGAGCTGTGTGGGCAAAGGAAGCCTGGGGGCACTATTGGACTTGGGATGCCAAGGAGTGTTGGGCTGCCGTCACGTGGATGCTTACGCTGGCGGGTATGCACCTGCCGCAACGTCGCACAGCCCTCATCTCGCTCTTCATCTGGCTATCTTTCATAGCCATGCAGATCACCTGGTATGGCGTCAACTATTTGCCATCTGCCCACCAAAGTCTCCACACATATAATCAATGAGCCCTCCGCACAACATAGCCAAAACTATCAAAAAAAACCAAATCGAAGAATCAATAACAAACTCAACCATTCACTCGAAAAACTAATCGTATGATGAAAAAAAAGAAACTGAAGATTGCTCTGTGCATCCTATTGTGCATCGTAGCATGTTTTGCCATCTATCGTTTCTTCTTGCGCAAGTCAATTCCTGAAGGAACCGCAGAGGAGAAGGTCATGGCCATTCTGCAGCAAAACGACTGCTTCGTGTGTCACTCAAAAAACGCCGAACTTCCCTTCTATGCCTCCTTCCCCATCATTGGCAACAAGATAAAGGAGCATGTGACGCATGGCACCAACTTCATTGATCTCAAAGAAAAGTTGGCAGACTTGAACAACGTCGACGAAGTGACATTGTCCATGCTGGACCACGCAATCACCTACGACCGCATGCCCCTGACGGCATACAAACTCATACATTGGGGCACCGGATTCAACGCCAAGGAGAAGAGCGTACTCGCAGCATGGATTCATGAGAAACGAGGCAGCGACGAACCCATTTCAGCCATCCCCGACAGCATCCCCTATGATGTGGCAAAGGCACGTTTGGGCGAAAAGATGTACAACGACAAGCGCATCTCGCTCGACGGCACCATCTCGTGTGCCACCTGCCACGTCCTCGAGAAGGGAGGAGCCGACAAGACCACAACGCGCACCTCGGAAGGCATCAACGGACAGTTCGGTGGCATCAATGCCCCCACGGTCTACAATGCTTGTTTCAATGTGCGACAATTCTGGAACGGACGAGCTGCCGACCTCAAGGAACAAGCAGCCGGACCACCAGCCAATCCCGTTGAGATGGGCGACCAGACCTGGGACCAGATCGTGGCACGCCTGAGCCAGGATGCCGAACTCGTGGCTGAGTTCCAGGCACTCTTCCCCTCAGAGGGACTGACCGAGAGCACCGTGACCGAGGCGATTGCCGAGTTCGAGAAGACGCTCGTCACGCCCAACTCTCGTTTCGACCAGTTCCTCAAGGGCAAGAAGGATGCCCTCACTGCCGAGGAGCAGGCGGGCTATGCGCTCTTCAAGGAGAACGCTTGCGCCACCTGTCACGTAGGTGTCAACATGGGCGGAAAGACGTTTGAGCGCCTCAGCATCTTTGGCGACTACTATGCCGACCGTGACAAGCAGATTGTCTACAATGCCGACGACGATGGTCTCAAAGGTTTTACGCAAAACGACGCTGACCTGCACAAGTTCAAGGTGCCCTCTTTGCGCAACATTGCCCTCACTGCACCCTACTTCCACGATGGCCAGTACAACACGCTCGAGGAGGCTGTTGCTGCCATGGCGCGCTATGAATTGGGCACCGAAATGGCAACAGAAGATGTTCAGTCCATTGTTGCTTTCCTGAAGACCCTCACGGGCAAGAATCAGCATCTCAAGTGATGCGCCAAATGCAAGGCTCCCCCCTCACCCAACGAAACGAGCGGGGTAGGGACTAAACCAACACTCTTTCCTCTATATCCTCTCATCAAATGAAACGAGAGGATTGGGGGAACTGAGTCTTGAACTACACTTTTGAAGCGAGCGAATTAGCCAAAAAAGACGATGAGCATATCAAACCTACACAAGTATAAATTTTTCATGACATGCCTGCTTGCCGTGCTGCTGGCATCGTGCACGCCATCCAAACGGCACTATCTGATTGGAGTCTCACAGTGTTCGGAAGACTCGTGGCGCAGCAAGCTGAGTGCAGAGTTGGAACAGTCTACCTATTTTAATGAGGACGTTAGTGTCGTGTTGCGTTCGGCAGACGACAACATTGAGCAACAGCGCAAGCAGATTCAAGAATTGGTGGACATGAACGTTGATCTCCTCATTGTATCTCCACAACAAACAGGAAACCTATCGGATGTCGTATCCATCGCAATGGAGAAGGACATCCCCGTCATCCTCTTCGACCGTAAGACCGGAGCCGACAATTACACGGCCTTCATTGGAGCCGACAACTATCTTATCGGTCAGATGATGGCAGACTATGCTGCAGATCAGATGGGAAGGCGTGGCAATATCGTGGAGATAGCAGGTGAACATAACTCATCGCCTGCTATCGAGCGTCACATGGGATTCAACGATGCCATCAGCAAGTACCCCGACATTCACATCATTGGGTATGCCGAAGGTGATTGGAAGCAACGCTCCGGAGAGGAGGCTATGAAAAAGATTCTGAGCGAACTCTATCCTACGAAAGATGGCAATCTGCAGCCGGGGCCCGAGATCAACTGTGTATTTGGAGGCAACGACCGCATGGCTGTGGGAGCGAGGGTGGCACTCGAATACTTCAAACAGACGCATCCCGATGCCTCCTTCATCAATCCTTCCAAAACAATCTACCTTGGTGTGGATGCACTGCCCACACCCGGAGGAGGCATGCAGAAGGTGAGTGAAGGGGTGCTGACCGTCTCTGCCATCTATCCTACCCATGGCGACGAACTTATGGAACTGGCTCTTAACATACTCAACGGGAAAAGCTATGAGAAGGAGACCCAGCTCGAAACCAGTCTCGTGACCCAGTCGAACGCTCGCGTCTTGTTGATGCAGTATAAGGAGATAGAGAGCCAGATACAATATATAAAACGAATGCATGCGCGCGTGGACACCATACTCGGACAACTCGACACCGAGCGAATCATTCTCTTCGGCATCATCGGCATGACGCTCATTCTGGCTGTATTCTCTATCATCACGGTGCGTGCCTACCGCATCAAGCAACAGCTGAATCAAGAACTCTTCAGAAAGAACGAAGAACTCAATGAGGAAAAGGCTGTCGTGGAGCGCCAGCGAGACCAGCTGGAAGAGCAGTGCGACCAGTTGCTCGACATGACAGAGAAGCTCAAGGTGTCGGCGGTGAACGAAGGAAAGAAGACTGACGCCCCCCAAGCGACCTCTCCCTCTTCCCCTCAGCCTACGCCCCTGCAAGACCATCACGGCGAGGAGAACCGCTTTGTGGATCGTTTCTTACTCTATGTCGACGACCACCTCTCTGATTCCGACCTTTCGGTCGAAGATATTGGAGCCGACTTGGGCTTGTCGCGTGTTCAACTCTATCGCAAGATAAAAACCATGACAGGCAAGACGCCAGTGGAGATCATACGCGAAGAGCGCTTGAAACGTGCCAAGGTGCTCCTCGAAGATTCCTCGCTGAGCATCTCCGAGGTTGCCTACAAAGTAGGTTTCTCTGCGCCCTCCTATTTCACCAAGTGCTATAAAGACTACTACGGCAAGGCGCCCTCGGGCAAGTGATGTAGCGAGGTGCACACGTGGCATGAGTCCTCTTTGAGTGTAAAAATGTTGCAAATCAAGAAAAAAATGTTGCATCGACTGTTTTTTTATAGTCAATGCAACATTTTTTTATTAAAGAGAGAAAAAAACGAATGATATTTGCAACGCATTAGTGCAGCGGCGCAATGTAGCCAGCGAACACACAGCATGAAGAGAATTTAAGACTACGAGAAAGCACTACGACGAATTTGTCAGAAGGTTTTATCTCAGTTTTTGTGTTAAGGTTAGTTAGTTGGTAAAGCAAATCAGTGTTAGTTTTCTATGGGGTAAAAGGATTGTTATTTCAGGATTAAAAAAAAACAAGAAACAATCAACCATAAGTAGTGGCCCAAAAAAAGAAACTTCCAAAAGTGAAGATGAAAGAAAGTCACCCATCCCGAATGGTGGCTTGTTTGCGTCTTCCGATAAGAGGAGAAGTTCCCAAGATGATACGTCGAACCCGACAGAAGTTTTCTCCAACCACGAACAAACAACAACCCCTTCAAAACAATGCTATGAAGAACAGTCTTTTTAGTCTTTTAGCCCTGCTCACCACCTCAGTGCCCTCCATGGCACAGATGGAGATTGTGCAGCTTGCGGGCGACAACCACCTAATTCGTGTGGCACCCCAAACAAAGGAGAAGTACCTGCTCCTCCCCATCGAAGAGTCAGCTCCAGAGTCTCAACTCCGTGTCGTAGTCGACAATGTTCAAATGCGCCAACTCAACGTGCGTCTTGCTCTGTCTAAGGTCGACTACTATGTACCTCTCGAGCTGGACGAGTTTCGCGGCAAGCACCTCAATCTTTTCACCCACATCAATATCGACCGCAGCAACCGTGGTGGAGTGGGTAGCGAGGTGTGCTTGCATGACATCAAACTCTCCAATACATTCGACACAACAAACAGGGAAAAGTTTCGTCCCGAGTACCACCACACACCCGCCTATGCTTGGATGAACGATCCCAATGGCATGTTCTATAAGGATGGCGAATGGCATCTTTATTATCAATATGGTCCCTACGGTAGCATGTGGAACAACATGACTTGGGCACACAGTGTCAGTCGTGACCTCATCCATTGGGAACATCGTCCAGATGCCATACGTCCGGATGCCAACGGCACGATTTTCTCAGGATCATGTGTCGTTGACCACAACAACACCACCGGTTTCGGAAAGGATGCCGTCATCGCCATGTACACCTCATGCATCCAGACGCCTTGGGGACATGACATCCAATCACAAAGCATTGCCTACTCACTTGACAACGGCAATACCTTCCATGTTTATGAAGGTAATCCTGTGTTGACTGCTGAGATAGCAGACTTCCGCGATCCCAATATGTTTTGGATGGAATCTCTCTCCGGTTCTGCCAACGGAGAGGGCAGATGGCAACTTATCATGAGTGCAGGCCAAGAGATGCGCCTATTCTCCTCTCCCAACATGAAGGATTGGACAGAGGAAAGTCGCTTTGGCAAAGACTTAGGTTGTCATGATGGCGTGTGGGAGTGTCCAGACTTGTTAAAATTGAAGATTGAGAATGGCAAGCAGAAAGGACAGGAGAAATGGGTACTCATCTGCAACATCAATCCCGGTGGACCTGCTGGTGGAAGTGCTACGCAATATTTCGTTGGCGATTTTGATGGTCACAAATTTACTGTTGACAACGAAGCACGCTACACCAGCGGAAAGGCGCTGTGGCAAGACTATGGCAAGGATCACTATGCTGCGGTCAGCTTCTCCAACGCCCCCAATGGTCGCCACACCATGATTGCTTGGATGAGTAATTGGCAGTATGCCAACAATGTGCCCACCATGCAGTTCCGCTCTGCCAACACTATTTGTCGTGAGCCCTTCCTCTTCACCGGAAGTGACAAGCAAATCTACTTAGGCAGTCGTCCGAGCCCCGAGTACGCGGGCAAGGGACTCGACCACGAATTAAAGATTAAGGGCAGCTGCACCATCGTACTCTCTAATGCCGAAGGAGAAGAATTCCGTCTTGTTTATGATGAGAAGGCTATGACCCTGACTGCCGATCGCAGCAAGAGTGGTCTGGTAGCGTTCAGCCAGGAGTTCAACGAGCAAGCCACAGCCCCCGTCCGCAACAAACTCACCAGTCTGCGCCTCTTCATCGACAAGTGCAGCGTAGAGGCATTTGGCAACGATGGTGAGGTATGCATGACATCTCTTGTCTTCCCTCAAAGCAAGTTTGATCGAGTCAACGTCGTGAAGTGAGGCAGCGCACGCAATGCATAAATGCAGATAAGGATAAGCAAAATAACATAAACTATAATTTAATATTAACCAAACTTTAAAGTACAAGCAAAGCTATGAAGAACATTCTTTTTAGTCTATTTGCAATGTTGATGCTCTCTGTCCCAACCTTGGCTCAGACCATCAAGGTGACGGGTACTGTCATGGATAAGGAAATGAACGAGTCCGTGATTGGTGCCTCAGTGTTGGAGATTGGCACACAGAATGGTGCTATCACCAACGCCGATGGTCAGTTCACCCTGACGGTCAAGAAAGGTGCCAAGCTTCGCATCAGTTGCATTGGCTACGCCACTCAGGAAGTCGTAGCCAAGGAGGTTATGAACATTGATATGAGCGAGGACAGCAAGCTCATGCAAGAGATGGTCGTAACAGGTTATCAGGTGCAGCGCAAGGCCGATTTGACAGGTGCTGTGGGCGTTGTTAACGTCAGTGACTTGAAAACCGTCAACGAAAACAACCCCATTAAGGCCCTCCAAGGTCGTGTCCCAGGCATGAACATCAGTGCTGATGGCTCACCATCGGGTGCCGCTACAGTGCGCATCCGTGGTATCGGAACCCTTAACGACAACGACCCTCTTTACATTATTGACGGCGTGCCTACCAAGGCTGGTATGCACGAACTCAACGGAAATGACATTGAATCAATCCAAGTGTTAAAGGATGCCGCTTCTGCCTCAATCTATGGTGCACGTGCAGCCAATGGTGTCATCATCATCACCACCAAGAAAGGTAAGGAAGGCACTTTGAAGGTAGACTTCGACGCCACTGTTTCCGCCTCATTCTATGCAAATCGCACCAAGACCCTCAACGCTTATCAGTTCGGCGAAGCCTACTGGCGCGCACGTATGAACGACATCATCTACGGAACGGGAGAACCTCGCGATCCCAACAAGAACAGTTTAGGATACCATTTCGATTGGAAGTATGATGAAAAGGGAACCCCCATACTCACTTCGCTCACGATGAATCCCTATTTGGATCCAGAGTGCACAGTACGTGCCGGCGACACCGATTGGTTTGATCAGGTGACACGCACTGGCGTAATTCAGAACTACAACGTATCGATGAGTAATGGCTCCGAGAAGGGCAATTCCTTTTTCTCGTTTGGTTATTTTAGCAACAAGGGTACGATCAAGACATCAGACTTTGAGCGTTTTTCTGGACGTGCCAACACAGAGTTTAAGTTCTTTGACGGAGCTCTCACCATCGGTGAAAATCTCAATATGAACTATACAGATGGAGTCGATGCTCCATACAGAATTATCGAAAAATCTCTTCAATACAACCCCAACTTCCCTCTCTATGCCGAGAATGGTGAATATGCACAGACTCTGGGTGGCTACTCAGAGCGTGAAAATCCACAAAGCATCCTCGACAATGAAAAGGATAATCGTTATCACATGTGGCGCACCTTCGGTGACGTACACGTCAATCTGAATCCTTGCAAAGGTCTGAACATCCGTTCAACCGTAGGCTTGGATTATTCACAGAAAAAGCAGAATTTCTACGTCTATCCCATTGCAAATGGCAAGGTGCAGCGCACCGAGGAAAAGAGCGCAGCAGAGCGCAAGCAGGAGCATTGGATGCGTTGGATGTGGAATGCCGTTGCAAGCTATAACTACGAGCACAAGGATCATCGTTTGGATGTTATGGCCGGTATGGAGGTCAACCGCCAGAACTATGATTGGATGAGTGCCAAGCGTTACGGCTATGACATCTTCAACACCGACTACATGTGGCCCAGTTCTGGTGCTGGCGAGCAAGAGGCAAAGGGTTCGGCAGATGGATTCTCCTTGGTTTCATTCTTTGGCAAGGCAAACTATACCTACGACAACCGCTACTTGGCATCTTTCACCATCCGTCGTGATGGTTCAAGCCGTTTCGGTCAAAACAACAAGTGGGGTAACTTCCCCGCTATGTCAGTGGGTTGGCGCATCACTGAGGAGAAATTCATCAAAGACAAGAACCTCTCATGGCTCGATGATTTGAAGCTTCGCTACTCGTGGGGTATGACTGGTAACTCAGAAATTAGCAACACCGCACGCTACACCTTATATAGAAAGCAAGTTTCAACGGGCCTTTGGGGTTCAGGCGACGCTGGCACTGTCTATGACATCGCAGGCAGCAATGGCGGTTCGCACCTCAATAGTGGCTACATCCGCACTCAGATGGGCAACGAGAACATTCGTTGGGAAACCACCACGCAGCACAACATCGGTCTCGACTTTTCCTTCTTCCATCAGGATCTCTACGGAAGCCTCGACTGGTTTGACAAGCGAACTCGTGACATCCTCCTTCTCATGGACGGCTACGGTGCCATGGGTGAGGGCGCAGTGCAATGGACGAATGCAGGATCCATGAAGAACCAGGGTTTTGAATTCTCACTTGGCTATCGCCACAAGTTTGGAGACTTCTCGATGGACGTCAACGGCAACATCGGCACCTACCGCAACAAAATCACAGATCTTCCCGAGACTGTCGCAGCCAAGGGATCGTTTGGCGGAAATGGTGTGAAGAGTATCATCGGACATGCCAGAGATGCTCAGGTGGGATACATCTATGACGGCATCTTCAAGAGCCAAGAAGAGATCGATAATCACGCCTATCAAGAGGGTGCTGCCTTAGGACGCATTCGCTACAAGGACATCAATGGCTACGATGAAAATGGCAAACTGACGGGTAAACCCGATGGCAAGATCACCGAAGCCGACCGCGATTGGATCTACGATCCTACGCCCGCATTCAATTGGGGTCTGAATATCTATCTCCAATATAAGAATTGGGATTTAACCATGTTTTGGCAAGGTGTGGCTGGTGTTGATGCGATCACCTACGACACCAAGTGCCAAACGGATTTCTGGGTAACTCAGAGGGATGGCGCAAACTTGAACTTCTTGAATAAGGGAGACCGTGTGCTGAACGCTTGGACACCTTCCAACTACAACAGCAACATTCCTGCGCTCACCTGCACCGATCTCAACCACGAGAGCGACATGTCTTCTTACTACGTTGAGAATGGTTCTTATGGAAAACTCCGCACATTGCAGATTGGTTACAATGCTCCTGAGAAGTTCGTCAAGAAGCTCCACCTCTCACGTGTTCGTGCTTATGTCTCAGCTCAGAATCTGCTCACACTTAAGAGCAGCAAGTTCAGCGGTGTGGATCCCGAGAACCCAGGTGGTTTCAACTATCCCATCCCTATGAACCTCACTTTTGGTGTTAATGTTTCCTACTAAACATAGAATTTCAACCACATTTGATTATGAAGACAATCAAACATAAATACATGTTAGGCCTAAAGGCTTCTGCATTCAGCTTGATGCTGGCAGCAATGGGTCTGACCTCATGTTCAGATTTCCTGAACGATCAAAAGCCTCAGGGGACGATGGACGACAACCAAATCATGAATCCAAAATATATAGATAATCTGATCATCTCAGCCTATGCAGGTTTGGTAACCATCGAGGACATGAACTCGTCGTTCTCGCTCTGGAACTACGACTCACGTTCCGACGACGCATACATTGCAGGTGGTGGACCCTCTGATGCGGGCAAATTCTTCGACCTGTCGTTGGGCACCAACGTGCACACCACCGACTGGATCTTCAATGACATCTGGAATCGTATCTACAAATTTCTCTCACGTGTCAATCGCTCGCTTGACGTGCTCTCCGTTGCCGACCAAGCAAATCCCATTATTCAGCAGCGCACCGCCGAGATGAAGTTCTTGCGTGCTTATGGTCACTTCCAGTTGAAGCGTCTCTTCAAGAACATCCCTTTTGTCAACCAGCTCAACATGACAGAAGAGGACTACAGGAACATCACCAACAACAAGTATTCCAACAACGACGGATGGCAGCAGATAGCAAACGACCTGAAGGCTGCCGTTGAGGTCTTGCCCGCTACGCAGACAGAGAAGGGACGCCCCTCAAAAGCTTCTGCTGCTGCTCTCTTGGCAAAAGTCTATCTCTACAAGGCCTATCGCCAGGATAACCCCAAGTCAAATCAAGTTACCTCAATCAACAAGGACGACCTTGATTCTGTAGTTAAATACACCCAACTTAAGGAGTACTATACCGCCTTTGATCTTGAGGCAGATATGCACGACAATTTCAGACCTGAGGAGCAGTTTGAGAACGGTGTTGAGAGCGTTTGGGCCATCCAATACTCCAAGAATGACGGAACCGACTGGGGCAATCTCAATTACTCTAACCGCTTGATCGTCCCCTGTATCCCCGATGTCCACAACTCAGGCTGCGACTTCTACAAGCCGTCCAACACCTTGGTTGATGCCTACATCACCTCTGTGGAAGGATTGCCCACCAACGCGCATGGCTACGAGGTTGGTAGTTCAATGACCGTCGATCCCCGTCTCTTCATCACAGTTGGCGTTCCTGGCACCCCCTACATGTTCAACACCAATTTCATGATTGAAAAGAGCGACACCTGGAGTCGCGCAGGAAAGGGAGTCTATGGTTGGAACGTATCGCTCAAGCAAAATGTAGATCCAGACTTGGTCGGCAAGTATCTGTTCAATGTAGACAATCAGTGGGCATCCTCTATGAACCGCAATGTCATTCGCTACGCCGATGTGTTGCTCATGCGTGCAGAGGCATTGGCCCTGTTGGGTAATCATGATGCCGAAGCTGTAGCTCTTGTCAACCAAGTGCGCAACCGTGCTGCTGGCATGGTCGCCAACAGCATAGTCTCAGGTTACGCCACTCAGTATAGCGTCCGTTTCAACATCAAGCCCTATCCAACCACGCTCTCGGGCGAAAAACTTGTGAAAGCCATCAAAACCGAGCGCCGTTTGGAGTTTGCTATGGAGAGCGAACGCTTCTTCGACCTCGTTCGATGGGGTGAGGCTGCGGCAACCATCAATGACTTCTATCAGCACGATGGTAAGGACTTCCTCAAGAACGGACACTTCACAGCCGACAAGAACGAATACCTCCCTATACCACACGAGCAGATTGCAGCCTCAAATGGTAAATATGTCCAGAATATTGGTAATTGGTAATATCAAGAGAGAATACACATAATCCATAATCATAGACAATTATGAAAAACAAGATATTTTCATTCTTCAAGACAGTAGCCATCGCCATGGTTGCTGTCGTGGGAGGAATCCTTGCATCGTGCGACGATAATACTGGCAGTGTAGATGTCAGCGGCGAGTGCACATTGACTTCACTCGTGCTCAACGGCAACCTCACTGCCCGGATTGACCCCATCAACCGTGTAATAAAGATTAAGGTTCCTTTTGACTATGCCAACAAGAGCGACATGGTTGTCACATCCCTCCAATGCTCTGAAGGCACATCGTGCAACATCAAGGCTGGAGACCACTTGGACCTCTCTGCCGACCAAGTGCTCCGTCTTACTCATGGCACCATGTCATGCGATTGGCAACTGATGGTTCGCAACGATGAAGCCCGCATCCAAAATTTCACCCTCGAGGGCATCACGGGCAGCATCGACGAGGAAAACAAGACCATCACCGTATCCGTGTCGGCCACCAGCGGAATCGACTTGAGCCACGCCAATTTTGCAGCAAAGCTTTCTGACGATGCTGTTGTCATCTCGCCCAGCGGATCTCATGCCGACTTCTCTAATCCCGACAATCCAGTAGTATTTAAGGTGGTCGACAACACCGCATCCACAGAATACACTGTGCAGATCATTTTGATTGCCGAACCCGAAATACTTGTTGTTGGCAACTTGGCAAGTGTAGACGAACTCTACGTAGAGGAGAAAGCGGCAGTCAGGTGGATCACAGGCAACATGAAGAATGCTGTCTATGCCTCATGGAAAGACATCATTGATGGCAACATCCCTCTGGACAAAGTCAAGGTGGTCATCTGGCATCGTCATACAGGTGTCTATGGCAACTTCCCTGGCTTCCAGAATAGCGAGAAGGGCGCCATGCAAGCCATCGAAAAGATGCAGATGCTCTACAAGCGTGGTGTAGGCTTCATCCTCAGCCGCGCAGCAGTCAACTATGCTGTCGCCTTGGGTGCCATGCCCGAAATCGCAACCGCCAACAACTGTTGGGGAGGCGATCCTTTTGAGGGCAGCGATAAGATGGGCGACGATCCTTGGCATTTCTTCCTCTTCGATGGTAGTCACCCCCTGTGGCAAGGTCTGATAGCGGGTCCTGATCCCAATGGAGTCTATACCGTCGACCCAGGCTACACCATCTGCAACTCTACTGCTCAATATCATTTTGATTGGGATCCCTACTTTGGAGACCTCAGCAAGTTTGAGACAGCCATAGGTGGTCGTGCCCTCGGTGGAAATCCTGGCGGTTGCGAGGTTTCTTCCTGGGAACTCAAGAATGTCGAAGGTCAGTTCGGTCACGGTGGCATCATCTGTCTTGGCTCTGGTCTCTTCGACTGGAACTCCCCCAGTGAGTACACTCCAAATCTGCATGAGAATCTCTACAGAATTATGCAGAACGCTGTCGACTACCTTTCCAAGTAAACACATAATCCGAAAACAAGATGAAAAAGACATTTTTATATTCAGCTATGTTGCTGTCAGCCTTGGCGCTGACAGCATGTAGCGACGACAACTATGGCGATCCTGCAAGAGACCTTGATGGAACAACCTATTTCATTCCGGTTCATGATGAGAATGGTTTCCAGACTTTCTATATGCCACAGGTAGGCACTGTGGGCGACCCCATGCCTTTCTATGATCCCAAGGCAGGCGACTTCAAGATTATGTATCTGCAAGAGTTTCCCTCCATCATGAAGACCCCCGGTCGCTATCATCCTTATTGGACAGTCTCCACCAATAACGGCGCCTCCTACACCTCCCTGGGTGAGTGGCTCAGCATCGGCACCTACGATACTCAGCAAGATGCCATCCTCGGTACAGGCTGCTGCATTTATGACGAAGCGAGTGCTCTTTATTATATTTACTACACCGGCGAGAGCGAGAAGACCCCCAACAGACAGGTGGTTATGCGTGCAACGTCGAACGACCTCAAGACCTGGACCCGCGATAACCTCTGGCGTCTTCAGGGTCCTGACTTCAATCTCTCTGGCGAGGACTTCCGCGATCCTCAAATCTTGAAGGTAGGTGATAAGTACCACATGATTGTCTCTACACGTAATCTTACTGATGCAGATGCCATGTTTGCAGAGTTTACCTCCGACAATCTGAAGGACTGGACATATGTGGATAAGTTCCACATGTTGTGGAATCGTATGTATGAGTGCCCTGATATCTTCCAGATGGGCGATTGGTGGTACTTGGTTTACAGTGACACCCCCGCTTGGGAACGTACCATCAAGTATGTCAAGGCAAAGTCTTATGAAGAGTTGAAGGCACAGTTTACCAACAACGATGATTTTGATCACAAACAGGCATTCATGAAGCTGGACACCCGTGCCTTATATGCAGGCAAAACTGCAAGCAATGGCACTGATCGTTATCTTTGGGGATGGTGTTCTTGGAATCCAATGCTTGGTTCCGATGGTGAGGAGCCCGCATGGTCAGGCGCATTGGTATGCCACAAGGTTGCTCAGCATGAGGATGGTTCACTCTACCTGACTGCTGTTCCTGCGATGGCATCGAAGTACAACAAGCCCGCACAGGTCAAGGTTATGAAGACGGGTGAGACAAAGGATGAGAACGGCAAAGTCTGCGAGTCCTACACGCTCTATAATCGTCTGGGTGCTCACAACCACATCACCCTGACCGTCAAGACTCAGAATTCCGAGGACCACTTCGGTCTTACCTTTGCCCGTGGCACTGATAGCGAAGAGTGGGACAAGATCTGGTTTAACAATCCTCACTGGGATGGTGACAAGAAGCATCTGCGTCGCATCGAACGTTACCTCAGCAATGGTGTAGATAATACCTTCATGCCCGGTGGCGCAGGTAACTTCTTCCCTGCAGCAGCGAACAACACTTACAACATCGACATCTACACCGACAACAGTGTCTTCGTGATGTATGTCAACGGAACCAACTGCTATACAACACGTGTCTATGATCTCCCAAACAACTGCTGGGGTATCAGCACAGATCCTGGTGTGAATATTGAGGTAAGCAATGTGGCTGTCAATCAATACTGATCAAATATAACTATTCAATCCTTGTTTAGAAAATGAAAACAAATAAGATTGCTATCCTGAGCGTGATGTTCTGCTTCTTTTGCATGGGCTTTGTTGACCTTGTGGGCATCGCCAGCAACTACGTGCGTGAAGATTTAGGTCTAACAGACTCCGTAGCCAACATCTTCCCCTCGCTCGTCTTCTTTTGGTTTCTCATCTTCAGTGTCCCCACCGGAGTGCTGATGAACAAGATTGGGCGCAAGAAGACCGTTCTCCTTTCTCTTCTCGTCACCATCTTGGCGCTCCTCTTGCCCCTCTTCGGCGAGACGTTCGGCATCATGCTTTGCGCCTTCTCCCTTCTGGGCATCGGCAACGCACTCATGCAGACATCGCTCAACCCTTTGGTCACCTGTGTCATGGGTGGAGGCAATTTGGCAAGCACCCTGACCTTTGGCCAGTTCATCAAGGCCATCGCCTCCTTCATCGCTCCCTATCTTGCCATGTGGGGGGCCACGGCCGTCCTTCCCTCTTTTGGCTACGACTGGCGCATCCTCTTTGCCATCTTCCTCGTCGTGGGCATCCTTGCTGCAGCTGTGCTTGCCAGTGTGCAGATTGAAGAACCGAAAGCTGAGACAAGCCGTGCCGGAGTGGGGCAGCAGTTTGTGGGCGCCTTTAAGCTTTTGGGCACCCCCATCGTTCTGCTCTCCTTCTTGGGCATCATGTGCCATGTGGGCATTGATGTAGGCACCAACACCACTGCCCCCAAGATTCTTATGGAGCGCCTTGGCATGAACCTCAACGAGGCAGCATTTGCCACCTCGCTATACTTCATCTTCCGCACCATTGGTTGTTTCACAGGCTCCTTCTTCTTGCGCATCCTTCGCACGCGCACCTTCTTCATCCTTTCCACCCTCTTCATGGCGCTTTCCATGGTCTGCATGTTTGTGGGCAAGGAGCAATGGATGCTCTATGCCGGCATCGCCCTTGTGGGCTACGGCAACAGCAACATCTTCTCCATCTGTTTCGCCAACGCCCTCCAAGCCATGCCCTCCCGACAGAACGAGGTGAGCGGATTGATGATTATGGGTCTATTTGGAGGCACCGTGTTCCCCCTCGCCATGGGCCTTGCAAGCGATGCCATGGGGCAGGCAGGAGCCGTGCTCTGTATGGCTGTGGGTGTTGTCTATCTCTTCACCTACATCCCTCGTCTCAAAGCCTAATTACTACCCAAAGCAGAATAAAGTAGTTTCTAACTCCTAATCTATAATTAGACCCCGCCTTCTTGGCGGGGCTCTGATTAAACCAAATTCCTAACCCCTAACCTCTAATCCAAATTATGACCGACTATATTGTAGGACTGGGTGAGATTCTCTTCGACTGTCTCCCCGACGGGAAAAAACTCGGTGGTGCCCCCGCCAACTTTGCTTACCACGTTAGCCAACTCGGACTCAACGGCATGGCAGTCTCTGCCATCGGCGACGATGAGGATGGGCGCCTCGTGTGCGAAAAGCTCTCTGCACGCAAGGGTCTCAAGACGCATCTCGAAACCGTCGACTTCCCCACTGGCACCGTCCAGGTGACCCTCTCTGGAGCTGGCATCCCTCAGTATGATATCTGCTTGGGTGTTGCCTACGACAACATCCCCTGGACCCCTGAGATTGAAGAAATCGCGCGCAACACGCGTGCCGTCTGCTTTGGGTCGCTGGCGCAGCGCACCGCCGTCAGTCGTGCCACCATTCAGCGTTTTCTCGACACCATGCCCGCCTTGGGCACCCTCAAAGTGTTTGACATCAATCTCCGCCAGCAATGGTATAGCAAAGAGATTGTGGAGGAGAGCATGAAGCGATGCAACGTTCTCAAGATAAACGACGAGGAGATTGTTGAGGTAGCTCGCATGCTCGACCTTCCCCCCATTCGCAACATTGCCCAAGCCACAACGGCTTCGGAAGCACTGCTTCAGCCAGTCGACTTCGAAGACCAAGCACGTCAGCTCTTGCGTCGCTACGAACTTCAGATGCTCGTTCTTACCTGTGGGGCCCAAGGTTCCTATGTCCTCACTGAAGGTGACCTGCACTTCGAGCCGACCCCCAAGGTGGAGGTGGTCGACACCGTGGGTGCTGGCGACAGTTTCACTGGAAGTTTCTGTGCTGCCATCTTGGCGGGAAAGAGCATCCCCGAGGCACACAAGATTGGCGTTGACGTCTCTGCTTTCGTCTGCACACAGGCGGGAGCCATGCCCGAGTATCCTCAAGAACTCATCGACAGGGTGAGGGGCTAACGCTCCTCACGCTCCGCCCTTTCTGTGCGGTGCCCCCCCAAAAAAAATGGATGCCCCGTCTGTGTTCGCTTAGTTCCGCAAGAATTTCGTCAGAAAAACTTGCGGAACTTTTTCTTATGTCTGCGTTCTGCTTCGTTGGTTTCGTGCCAGGCTTTGAGCCCTTGTTGCAGCAGAGCCGTGAGCGCGCATTTCATCGAAAAGAAAACAAAAAAGCACAAACCTTAGAGTTTTCGCACCGAAATCGCTCGAAAGCGTTTGTGGATTGCTGCATTCTTTGTACTTTTGCGAAGTAATCAAGAAGAAGGAGATGAAAAGAATTGCTGTTGTGATACTGAATTGGAACGGTCTGGACATGATGCGCCGATTCCTGCCCGGTGTGGTGGAGCACTCGCCAGAGGCAGAAGTGGTGGTGGCTGACAATGCCTCCACCGACGACTCCTTGGCATGGTTAAATCGCGAGATGCCCACTGTGAGGTGTGTGGTCTTAGACAAGAATTATGGTTTTGCTGAGGGCTACAACCGCGCCTTACGGTCTGTTCAGGCTGAGTTCTATGTCTTGCTCAACAGTGATGTTGAGGTGCCCGAGGGGTGGCTGCAGCCATTGCTTGCCTACATGGACGAGCACAGCGAGGTGGCTGCTTGTGCGCCCAAGTTGCGCTGTCAGTGGGCACCCGAGATGCTGGAGTATGCCGGGGCGTGTGGTGGCTACATCGACTGGCTGGGCTATCCCTTCTGCCGAGGCCGTGTGGGAGGGAAGACGGAGCGCGACAACGGGCAGTATGACACCGTGGCTCCTGTGCTTTGGGCGAGCGGTGCTGCCCTCATGGTTCGCGCTCAGGACTTCTGGGCGGCAGGTGGTCTCGATGCCCGTTTCTTTGCCCACCAGGAGGAAATCGACCTTTGTTGGCGTTTGCGCTCGCGTGGTCGAGGTGTAGTGTGCATCCCGCAGAGCGTGGTCTACCATGTGGGCGGAGGCACGTTGCCTAAAGAGAATCCGCGCAAGACCTACCTCAACTTCCGCAACAACCTCTTGCTGCTCTACAAGAACCTGCCAGAGGAGCGTCTGCTTCCCGTGCTGCGCCGCCGCTACTGGCTCGACCGTCTGGCGGCTCTCTTCTTCCTGCTCAAGGGAGAGTGGGGGTCGTTCAAAGCTGTATTTCGCGCTCGGCGCGACTACAAGCGCATGCGTCCCGACTTTGAGAAGGACCGTCGTGAGAACCTGCGGCTCACCACAGTTAGCCAGATTCCAGAGATTTATGAAAAGTGTATATTGATACATAAACCAAAGTTTTAATCTGTTTTTTAGAGCCGCCTTTACCCCGAGCGGTTTTGTCTTTGCTGCTTCGCAGTGGGGGTGAAGAAATTGGGGCAATCTTGCGTATGAATCTGAAAGAACTTTGCGAGGCGCGCTACAGCTGCCGTCTCTATCAGGAAAAGCCCATCGAGGCAGAGAAGTTGGAATACATCAAGGAGTGTGTGCGCCTGGCACCCAGTGCTGTCAATCGTCAGCCATGGAAGTTCCTCCTCATCACCGACCCCGCACAACTCGACATTGTCAAGGCTTGCTACAAACGTGAGTGGATACAAACGGCGCCTGCCATTGTGATGTGCCTGAAGAACGAGTCGGAGTGTTGGACGCGCCGCTATGATAGCCATAGTCATGCCGACATTGACATTGCCATTGCCACCGAGCACCTTTGTCTGGCTGCCACCGAACAAGGTTTGGCTGGCTGCTGGGTGTGCAACTTCGACATCGAGATGCTGCGCTCCACCTTCCCCATCCCCGAAGGCTATGATCCCGCTGTGCTCGTTCCACTCGGCTATCCTGCCGACGAGCCTGCACCCAAGGTGCGCAAGCCATTGGATGAGGTTTGGGCCTGAGCAAACAAAATCCCGCTACACCGAGTGCGCTGTGTAGCGGGATTTTTTGTTGCTGAAAACGTGTTGTACGTGCCATGCTTAGCGTGAGCATTAGCGCATCTCCGTTGCATGACTTGCGTCTCTCAGAGTTTTTTCTTGAGCCGCTCCAAGATGCGTGTGATCTCTTTGCCAAAGCCTGGATAGGTGTAGAGCACCCAGAAGTTGTCTTTGCGTGCAGTTTCGATGAGGACGCGCGAGACGAGGTGCTCATTTGCGAGCAGATGGTCGAGTCGGCGAGTGGAGAAGATAAACTCTGGGTAGCTGTAGTAGAGCTCACCATTGTCGTATTCGTCAGACGCATCTTGTCGCTTAATGATGAATTGGCTGCGCATCTCTGTGCTGAAGTCCATGTTGTCTAGATGCCCTTCGATTGGGCTACTGGCGAGCGGGTTGACGCCCGACATGATGTGGCGGTCGGCAGCATCAACGAAGTGGATGGTGTTCTCTGCAGGATAGGCTTCTGCCATGTTGTTCACACGTATGGGCACGACCAGTGCGAAGAGCGTGTCGCAGAGCATTTCCACATAGATGTGCTGCGGAACATAGCGTGCTCCGTTGTGGCCGAAAAGCAATTTGTAGGAGTCCGTGTTCGGACAATTCTTGAGGAGTAGCTCACTGCCCTCGATGGGGGTGGACCGGATGAGCAGCATGTTGATGGACTTGCGGTTGTCGATTTCTTCCACGAAGATGCGGTGGTGCGGTGTGGAGACCTTGATGATATTTCTGCCACTGCGTCGGGGCATGGTGTAGTAGCCCTCATCGTCGGTCGTCGTTTGGTTGATGATGCGGAAGTTCTTGTCGATTTCCGTCACGTTGGCTTTTGCCACCGGACCATCGTCATCCATGATGCGTCCGCTCAAGAATTTCTGTGCATGAGCAGAGAGTGGAAGCAAGAGCAGGAAGGAGAGAAGGAGGTGTTTCATCTTTTCTTGTAGTTATGATTTCTGGGTGTGTGTATGGACGGTGCAGACCGTGTCAACGAGCCATGATTTCATCGCAGAAGATCCAACCTTGTCGAGCACCCGGAACAGCTTGGAAACGGATGAAACGGGTGCGTGTGTGGCCCTTCCATCCGAGTGTCTCATAGCGCTCAGGGGCAGGGCTGTCGGGGAGGGTGGTGTGTTGGAGTGTGGTGAAGTTGGTTCCGTCGTTGCTTGCCGAGATGATGAGTTGGGAGGGGAGGAAGATCTCAGGACCCGTGGACTGGAGGAAAGAGGCTTCGATGCACGATAGTCGCTGGCGTCTGCCAAGGTCGATGGTTACGTCCATGCCACGCCGACCGATGAAGCCTTGCCAACGACCATCTGTGTTGCTCCATCCGCCCTGTAGCCCGTCGGTGAGTGTGCATTCGCCAGCGGCAGGGTAGGCGGGGTGGAAGGGCGTGTTGTAGCTGACGTTGCAGCCCGTTGTGGCACAGCGGATGGGGCGGCCTCGTTCGGGGCGCTCGCCCACTTCTGTGTCGAGGTTGAAGGCGTTGACGCCCAAGGTGTCGCGCAGCCATCGGGTTCCCTCCACTGCCTTTTGGCGGAACACGTCCCAAGCGAGGTGCTCGCCAGAAGCCAACTGTGCAATGGCGATGGCGCGTGGCCACAGCATGTGTTCGGCATGGTCGGGTGTGGCGATGTGTTCCGTCCACACATTACCTTGGATGCCGAGCACGTCCGGCAACGGTCTGAAGGCGTAGACCTTCTCCAACGGCAAGTAGCCGCCCGCGGAGCGTGGTTGCGTCATGGGGGCATCCTGGCACTTGTCGAAATAGCACCAAGCGCCTGGACACATGATGACGGGGTGGTGGAGGTCGATAGCTTTCTTCGCCGTGTCGGGGTTGCGCCACACCATGATGACCATGGTGCTGTCGGCGGGTTCGTCGGTGAGTGCTTCGTCCCAAACAATCATCTTGCGCCCGAGCGAGTCCACGATGTGTTTCACCTGGCGCATGCCTATGGGTTGGAGCTCGTGTTGTGTGGCAGCCTCATCGCCGCCGAGGTGCAGATATTCGGAAGGAAACACGTCGGCAACCTCGCAGAGCACATCCCTCATGAAGCGGTAGACCTCAGACTTCTGCATGTCCAGTTCGGCATGGTTGAAACCCAGTTCGGGGTAGGCAGCCACAACCTCCTCGCTGTGTGCCGGAAACTCTATTTCGGGCACGATGTCCACCCCGCGCTCCATGGCGTAAGTGACGAGTTGGCGCAGCTCCTCTTGTGTGTAGTAGCCACCATAAGAGCCTCCGTAGTGTCGGTCGCCGTCCCACCAGGTCTGCCAATTGGCTTCGGGTCGCCATGCGCCCACCTCCGTCAGTCGTGGTCGACTCTTGATCTCCATGCGCCATCCTGCAGCGTCGGTGAGGTGCAGGTGCAGTTTGTTGAGTCCGAAGTGCTGCATGGCGTCCACCTGGCGATAGAGGAAGTCAAGGGGCATGAAGTGGCGGCTCACATCAATCATGATGCCGCGCCAGTCCATGGGTTCAGCTGCTCTGCCAAAGAGACAAGATGCAAGCATGAGAAGTAGGGTGAGCGTGTGTTTCATGAGCATGGATTCAATTCAAGGTCGTTATCGGTTGATAAGAAAGACGGCAGGCGTCTTGGCAAGGTCGGGCAATGGGGTCTTCTTCCACTGCTCGATGGTGCGGGTGCGTATCCATTCGTTCGGTGTTGTGATGCCCGCAGCGATGCAGAGTCTTGTTTGGGGACGAAGGGCAGCGATGCAGGCTTGGAAAAGCTTATGGTTGCGATAGGGCGTCTCGATGAAGAGCTGCGTCTGACCCTCGTTCCAGGCGCGGCTCTCCAGCGTCTTAAGGCGCTTGGCTCGATCGGCGGAGTCGACGGGCAGGTAGCCGTTGAAGGCAAACGATTGTCCGCCCAGCCCGCTTGCCATCACGCTCAGTATCATGCTCGATGGTCCTACGAGGGGAGTGACTTGCATGCCCTCCCGTTGCGCAATGGCCACGATGTCAGCACCGGGGTCAGCCACAGCAGGACAACCCGCTTCGCTGATGACACCCATTGACATGCCTTGGTGCATGGCTTGCAGGTATTCACGAAAACGATGGGGGTCGGCGTGTTTGCCCATCTCGTAGAAGGTGCAGTCGTCGATGGGAAACTCATGGTTCATGCGCCGCAAGAATCGTCGTGCCGACCGTATGTCTTCGACGATGAAGTGGCGCAGTTGGTTGACGATGTTCGTGTTGTGGTCAGGCAGCACTTGCGCAAGCGTCTCGCTGCCGAGGTCTACGGGAATGAGATACAGTATGGAGTTCATGATTCAGTATTCTGAGTTGTCGATGTAATGTGCAAGGCGGCGATAGAAGGGGTGGTGGCAGAGTGTCTGCTTGTCACCGATGAGGATGAGTTTCATGCGGGCACGGGTGATGGCAACATTCATGCGGCGCAAGTCGCGCAGAAACCCAATCTGTCCTTCCTCGTTGTTGCGCACGAGTGAGATGACGATGATGTCGCGTTCTTGTCCTTGGAAACCATCCACCGTGTTGACACTGATGAGCGAGCGGAAAGGCTTGAAGAAGTTGTCGCGCTTGATGAGTTGACGCAATAGGCGCACTTGTCCGCGATAGGGCGAGATGAGGCCAACATCGATGCGCTCAGCCAGCAGTCTCTCCTTGCCAATCTTCTCGAAGTATTGCTGCAGGACGCGCACTGTCAACTCCGCCTCAAAGGGGTTGGTGCGCGAGAGGCCATCAAGCGACTCGCCCCATCCGTTGCCTTGCTCCCATGTGGAGGAGTCGGCAGTGCAGGCTGGCAGTGTAGTCTTGGTCCGTTCTTGCTCCTTGGAGGGTGGCGGTGTTTCGATCCACTCCACCGCTGTGTCCCAGTCCAGAATGCCGCGGTATTTAACAGACGGGTCGCTTTGCAGTGCGCCGTGATAGAACTCTCGGTTTGGGAACTGCATGATGGCATCGCACATGCGATATTGCACATTGAGCAATGACACGGCGCGTGGCTGTGCCTCCACAATCACCTCCATGAGTGTATGGTCCAGTCCGATGTCGTCGCCGTGGGTGAGTGCCTGGAGTGTCTTGATGGTGGGGGGCAGTTGTCGGTGGTCGCCTGCCAGAATGAAGCGGTCCGCCTTTGGAATGGCAATCCAGCATGCCGCTTCAAGTGCTTGTGCAGCCTCGTCGATGAAGAGCGTCCCGAAGCGTCGTCCTGTGAGCAGACGATGTGCGCTGCCGGTGAGTGTGCAGGCGATGACGCGCGCCTCGTCGAAGAGCTGCTGCTGGATGGACAACTCGAGTTCGGTGGCGCGGTCCTTGAGTCGGTTCACCTTCTGCTGGAAGGATTCCTGTGTTCCATGTCTGCGCGACGCATAGAGGTCGCGAATGGCCTTGCGTATCGCCCAGAGTTGGCTGTAGTGTGGATGGTTCTCGAAGCGACGCTCATAGGTTTGTTCCAGCATGTGGTCGGTGACACGTGTGGGATTGCCGATGCGCAGCACATTGACGCCTCGATCGCAGAGTTTCTCGGCAATCCAGTCAACAGCCATGTTGCTCTGCGCGCACACCATCACTTGCGTCTCGCGATGCAGTGTCTCGTAGATGGCCTCCACGAGGGTTGTTGTCTTTCCTGTGCCTGGCGGACCATGCACCACAGCCACGTCCTTTGCCCAGAGCACCTCGTTGACAGCTTGCTCCTGCGAGGGGTTGAGCCAGGGGAAGCGTTGCGGCAGGAAGGTGTATTTGTGGATGGGTGCACCTGCGTGACAGATGTCGCGCAGCTGGGCAAGGCGGCTGTCCTTGGCATGGATGACACGGTCGAGGGCTTCGAACATCAACCGGTAGGTGGATTCGTCGAGCGCCAACTCCACACCCAAGCGTTCTGCATTTTGCAGTTGCGCGGCAGCGTCACTCGTGGCTATTGCCACCACCATGCGGTCGCCCTCCACGTAGCTCACCTGCGCTTGAAACTTCATGTAGTGAAGTTGTTCGGATGCGTCTTGTGTGAAGAAACATACGGGTTTGCCAGGCTCGAAGTTGTGGTCTTCGTCAAGACTGTCAGTGCGGCGCACCTCCACCACAAGCTGGTCGAGCGAGTTGTAGTAACTTCGACCTGTGCTGAGCGGAAACCAGCAAATGCCACGCCTCACTTTTGTTGCGGTTTGAGTGGCAAGTGCGTTTCGGCGGAAGGCATCGCGTTCGTGCTCAAATTCGAGTTGCAGCAATGACCGCTGTCTTTCGAGGGCTTTTATCATTAGGCGGTGTGGATAGTTTGAAGAGAAGGGTGGAGGGCAGACATCGCGCATGACAGCCGTCTGCCTTTCTTATTCTGCACAAAGGTATACATTATTTTATAAATAGCGTCGGAAAAGTTTGTTTTATTCGCACCTTCTTGTTAACTTTGCCAAAAATACATGGCAAACATGATAGCAGACTACATCAAATGTATAGAGATTGATGCCTTGTGGAATGGCAAGCGACACATCAAGTGGGAGCTGCGCCCCGACGTCAACATACTCTCCGGCGTGAACGGCGTGGGCAAGAGCACCATCTTGAACCACGCAGTGGCAACCCTGCTGAGCCACCGCAGAGAAAAACAGGAGGGAGTCAGGATTACGCTCTCCAACGAGGATGCCGATGGCGTGCGCTTGGATGTGATACGATCGTTCGACCGACCCATCGTACACAGCGACGTGCTCAACCAGTTCGTGGAGACGAAAATCAATAGCGAGCTTGACCTGCAGCTCTACCAGCTCCAGCGGCGCTATCTCGACTATCAGGTGAATGCCAGCAACCGCATCGTGGCGCTCTTCACCAGTGGCGCTCCCGACGCACAGCAGCAGGCACAACTGATTGCCGGCGAGAAAGCCCACTTTCAGGATCTTGTGGACGACCTCTTTTCTGAAACGGGCAAGAAGATCATCCGCGACCGCAACGAAATCTTTTTCGTGCAGATGGGCGAAGAACTCCCACCCTACAAGCTCTCGAGCGGAGAGAAGCAGATGCTCATCATCTTGCTCACGGCTCTGGTGGAGAACCGCGAGCACTATGTGCTTTTCATGGACGAACCAGAGATCAGTTTGCACGTCGACTGGCAACAACGTCTCATCGCTCTCATCCGCGATCTCAACCCGAACGCCCAGATCATCCTCACGACCCACTCGCCAGCCGTTGTCATGGACGGATGGATGGATTGCGTGACCGATGTGGAGGACGTCATCGTGCATTCATAGTTTTTTCTTCTTGTTCACCTTCTTTTTTTGAGTTTAATGTATTAGCGTGGCACGCCGACTGACCGATACCGTAACCTCACAATATGTTGAGGCAGCCAACCGCTTGAAGCCCAAACGACACAAGCGGAGGGTGGTGGTCTATGTGGAGAGCTACGATGATGTCTTCTTCTGGCGCTCTGTGTTGGAGGAATTCGAAAGCGCTGCGCTGCACTTTGAGGTGATGCTGCCCTCGCGCACCACTTTGGGCAAGGGGAAGAAACTCGCCATGCACAACCATCTTGGTCCGAACATGATAGCCTGCGTAGATGCCGACTATGACTATCTGATGCAAGGCCGCTCAGACATCTCACGCGAGTTGCTGGAGAGCCCCTACATCTTCCACACCTATGTCTATGCCATCGAGAACTATCAGTGCTACGCCCCCGGCTTGCATGAGGCGTGCGTGATGTCAACCCTCAACGACCGGGAGGTGCTGGACCTTGAGGCATTCATGCGCGAACTGTCGGTCATCATCTGGCCCCTCTTCGTGTGGAGCATCTGGGCGTATCGCCACGACGAATACAAACGCTTTTCGCTCTGCGATGTGCTCGACACAGTGGCACTGCGCGACGTCAACACCTTCCATCCCGAACAGTCGATCGACCACCTGAAGCGGCGTGTGAACAAGAAGATTGCATGGCTGCAGCAGAACTTCCACAAGGCGAAGGGGCAACTCGAACCCCTCCGACGCGAACTCCTACAGTTGGGCGTCACACCCGAAACAAGCTATCTCTACATTCAGGGCCACACACTCTTCGACGGCATCGTCTTGCCCTTGCTCGGACCTGTGTGCACACTCCTTCGTCGGGAGCGCGAAAACGAGATAAAGCGACTTGCCTGCCACGAAACGCAGCGGCAGAACGAACTCGCGTGCTATCAGCACAGTGTCTCACCCATCGACATGATGCTCAAGAAGGGGACAAAGTTCCGCTGTTCGGAACCCTACAAGCGAATGCGAGCAGACATCGAGCACTTCGTCTCCGGTCTGCAGTCTTCTCTCCCTTCCTCGGCGGACACGGCGTTGCAGGGCGAACAAGGGTGCCAACCGTCATAAATGAGCATTCCCGCACGCTTTCCTTATATGTTCTATCAGTGGGGACCTTAGCGTAGCACTTCTCTTTGATTTTTTTCGTTTCTTTTCGCACAAACCCCTTTCTTCCCATCCGTCGCTCGCTGAGACAGCCGCGTCTTGGATTGACCCTTCAAAAAACGTGGGGTGTAGGTCGGGCGAAAGGAGCATAAAAAAAAGAAGGTTGTCTCACGACAACCAATCTTCTGTTAACCTTAAATCTAATACCATGAAAAACACGTTGCAAAGGTACGGATTTTTTGCAACTTTGCAACAGTTTTGTGCAAAAAATAGCAAAAAAGAGCCGTTTCCTTGATTTATATCAATAGAATAAACGGAAAAACGGCAGGAAATCTGCTTTCCTTTATTTTATCCCAATCTTAGCCAGCAAGCCACCGCTTTGCTTTCTGAAGAGCGGATCGAGCTTTTTGATGACCTGCGAACGACAGAAGACAACGACACTGTCGCCCGCCTGAATCTGCGTGTTGCCATTGATGGGCATACCCACTCCGTTGCGCACCAGTCCGCCAAACGTGCATCCCTCAGGGAGTTTGATGTCGCGGATGGGGCGTGAGGTGATGGGCGCCTCCTCTGCTGCAATGAACTCTGCCACGTCGGCATTGGCAATGTTGAGGCACTTCACGTTGTTGACGTCTGCGTTGAGCATCATCTGATAGATGTGGCTTGCAGCGATGGTCTTCTTGTTGATGATGGTGCCGATGTCGAGTTTTTCTGCCATGTCCACATAGTCCATGTTCTCACAGAGTGCCACCGTCTTGCGCACACCCAGTCGCTTGGCAGCCAGGCACGCCAGTATGTTTGTTTCCGTTTCGGGCGAGAGCGCACAAAAAGCCTGCGTGTCCCGTATGCCCTCGTCGAGCAGGAGCGAGGTGTCGCGTCCGTCGCCTTGGATGACCATGATGTCGTCGTCCTCCAGCAGTTCGTTGAGTCGGTTGCATCGTTCGATATTCTGCTC
Organism: Candidatus Physcousia equi; assembly: GCA_018065005.1. Classification (GTDB taxonomy): domain Bacteria; phylum Bacteroidota; class Bacteroidia; order Bacteroidales; family Bacteroidaceae; genus Physcousia; species Physcousia equi. Next base: position 6,625 of record JAGHUD010000011.1, on the reverse strand, counting down.
AATAATCTTCATCGACATGTAGTCGGGTTTCATGTGCGCCACGTGCACGCAGGTGCGTCCGCCTCCCATGACGAGCACGTTTTTCACGTCGGCATAGTGTTCCTTTCCCACCAGTTCGCGGATGTAGGGTATGTACTTCTTGGTGGTCATGAAGTAGGCAATGTCGCCCAACTGCAGTTCGGAGCGTCCGTTCGGGATGAGCGTTTCGGCAGCCCTCTTGATGGCCACAACATGATAGGGTGCATCGGGCGGACAGAGTTGGTAGAGTGCTTGGTTCAGGATTTTTGCCGTTTCGCGCAGCTTCACTCCGAGCATGACGAGTGCACCTCCGTGCACCTCCCAGTATTGTCTTGCCCAGGAGCGTTTCAGTCCGTCAAGGATCTCCACTGCCGCCAGTTGTTCGGGATAGATGAGCGAGTCGATGCCCATTTGTCGGAAGAACTCCTGATGTTGTCGCTGCATATATTCTGAGTTGTCCACGCGCGCCACCGTCTTTTTTGCTCCGAGAGCATGGGCAAGCATGCAGCAGGTGATGTTGCGCGTCTCCTCGGGTGTGACCGCGATGAAGAGGTCAGCCTGTGCCACGCCAGCCTCCTTCATGCCCATGATGCTTGTTGGGGCGGTGTTGAAGGTGATGAGGTCGTAGTTGCCAGCTTGGGTCAGCGCTTCCGTCTTTTCAGGACTTTCGTCGATGACGGTGATGTTTTGGTTTTCGTTGGAGAGCAACTTGGCAAGGTGTGTGCCAACAGCTCCCGCTCCTGCGATGATAATCTTCATATACTCAATAGATAAGTACCTTCTTGCATTATGGATTCTGCATGATGCACTCCACAACGTGGTTTTCGTCCAGTCCAACGATGTGGTGCAGTTCGGCAACGGTGCCATGCTCTACGAAGTTGTCGGGGATGCCGAGGCGTGTGACGTGCGGAGTGAGCCTATTGTCTGCCATGAACTCCAGCACTGCGCTTCCCAGTCCGCCCTTTCGTGCTCCGTCCTCGATGGTGATGATGTGGCGGAAGGTAGAGCCCACCAAGTGGAGCAACTCCTCGTCGATGGGTTTGAGAAAACGCATATCGTAGTGTGCCACGCTCAGCGATTTTCGTTCAGCCTCCGCTCTTGCCTCCGCCTTGCGGATGGCTCGTGCCGCCATGTTGCCGAGGGGTCCGAGGGTGAGCACAGCCACATCGCTCCCCTCCTTGAGGCAGCGACCACGTCCCACCTCCAGTGTTTTCATCTCGCATTGCCAGTCCGTATGCTCCGCTCTGCCTCGTGGGTAGCGGATGACAAATGGGCCCTGATGAGGTTGTTGAGCGGTGAACATCATGTGGCGCAGTTCGTGGTCGTCGAGTGGAGAGCAGATGGTGAGTCCGGGAATGGGTCGCAGCGCCGCGAGGTCGAAGGCGCCATGGTGTGTGGCTCCGTCTTCTCCTACCAGTCCTGCGCGGTCGAAGCAGAAGACGACATTCAGATGTTCCAGTGCCACATCGTGTATGATGTTGTCATAGGCGCGCTGAGCAAATGCCGAGTAGATGTTGCAGAAGGGCAGCATCCCCTCTTTGGCCAATCCGCCTGCAAAGGTGACGGCATGTCCTTCAGCGATGCCCACATCGAAGGTGCGTTCAGGCATCTCCTGCATCATGATGTTGAGCGAGCAACCCGTAGGCATGGCAGGCGTGATGCCCACGATGTGTGGGTTGGCGTGTGCCAGTTCGAGCAAGGTGTGTCCGAACACGTCTTGATAGCGTGGTGGTCTTGTGCTGTCGTTCTCCTCCACTCGTTCTCCCGTTTCGGGGTTGAACTTTCCTGGTGCATGCCAGATGGTGGCATTCTGTTCTGCCGGTTCGTATCCTTTTCCCTTCTTGGTGTGGATGTGCAGAATCTTCGGTCCCTTCATGTCCTTGATGTTGCGCAGGGCGCGCACCAGTTCGGTCACGTTGTGACCATCGTAAGGTCCGAAGTAGCGAATGTTCATGCCCTCAAAGATATTGTGCTGGTTGTTGAGCAGCGACTTCATGGCATTGTTGAACGAGATGATTTGCTTGCGCCGCTCCTCGGTGATCCATCCCCATTGCATGAGTCGCTGAGCTGTTCGGTTGCGCAGGTTGTTGTAGGTCTGCCCCGTGTGCAGATGGTGGAGATAGTGTTTCAGTCCGCCCACCGATCGGTCGATGGACATATTGTTGTCGTTGAGCACGATGAGCATGTCGTTGGGCGTGGACGACGTGTTGTTGAGCCCCTCGAATGCCAGTCCGCCCGACATGCTTCCGTCGCCAATCACCGCCACCACCTTTCGTTTGCTCTCGCTCAGGCTGTCAGCCACTGCCATGCCCAGTGCAGCCGATATGCTGTTGCTGGCATGTCCGCATGTGAACGTGTCGTAGGGGCTCTCGGCAGGAGTGGGGAAGGGGTGCAGTCCCCCCAGTTTTCGGTTGGTGTGGAATTGTTCACGCCTTCCGGTGAGCAGTTTGTGTGCATAGGCTTGGTGTCCCACGTCCCACACGATGCGGTCTTCGGGTGTGTTGAAGACATAGTGGAGTGCCACGGTCAGTTCCACCACGCCGAGCGATGAGGCGAAGTGACCAGGGTTGTTGCTCAACTCCTGGATGAGCACCAGTCGCAGTTCGTTGCATACTTGTGGCAACAGTTTCTCGTCGACCTTTCTGAGGTCGTCGGGCAGGTTTATTTTGTCCAAGAGTGGTGTTGTCGTGTCGTTGACTTCTGTCATTCCTGTTTTGGGGATAAATTCGTGCAAAGTTACGAATATGCGCTTGAAATAGCAAACTTTTTCTCTTTTTTTGGCCTTGCAGAGACGCTTAGCTCGTTTTTGGACGAAAAAAAAGAAGAATTGAAAGCAGAGAACGGAAGTATTTCGTAATTTTGCAGAATAAATCAGAAAGGGCATGATAGCAAGAGGAGACAGCTTGGTGATGCTGGGCAGCTGCTTTGCGCAATACATGGGCGAGCGCTTGTCCGGCGAGGGGTTCGACGTCGTGGTCAATCCCCTCGGCACGCTCTTCAACCCCTTCAGCATCGACGCCACGGTGCAGGCTGCGCTCAGCGCTGGCACGTCCTCTTTTCCCCTCTTTGAAGCCGAAGAGATGGACCATCGCGAGTGGCGTTGCTGGTGGGCAAACACCCGATGGAAAGCCAACACCCGCGAGGAACTGGAACAGCGGCTCCGTGCAGCCTACGGGTCGCTCGGTGCAGCCCTGCGCACAGCGCAGCACCTGGTGGTCACCTTAGGCACAAACGTCTGCTATCGACTTGGGGATGGACTGGTGGTGACCAATTGCCAGCGGCAGCCCGACCGTCTCTTCACAGAATGGCGTGCGAGTCTCGACGAGGTCATCAACTGTCTAGATGGCATGGTGTCACGCTTGCTTGCCGTCAATCCCTCCCTGCAGTTGCTCTTCACGGTCAGCCCCTATCGCTACCATAAGTATGGCTACCACCAGAGCCAACTCAGCAAGGCCGTCTTGCTGTTGGCAGAGGACGCTGTCATGGCTCGGCATCCCGACTCGTGCAGCTACTTCCCTGCCTATGAGATACTGCTCGATGAGCTGCGCGATTACGTTTGGTATGCGCCCGACAAGCACCATCCGGCGCCAGCAGCCATCGACATCATATATGACAAATTCAAACGCACATGTATTCAATCCCAACCATAACCACACTCATCGGTGCCCACCAAATAGGCGAGGCAGAAGTCAACGTCAAATGGTTGCTCACCGACAGCCGTAGCCTTTGTTTCCCAGAGGAGAGCCTCTTCTTTGCCATCAAGACGCAAAGAGGCGATGGCCACCGCTACATACCTTCGCTCTACCAGCAGGGAGTCAGAGCCTTCGTGGTGAGTGAGCGTCCCGCATCCCTCTTTACAGATGCGGTCTATCTGCTCGTGCCCGACACACTCTCTGCCTTGCAGCGTTTGGCGGAGCGCCACCGAGAGTGTCACGAAGTGCCCGTCATCGGCATCACGGGCAGCAACGGCAAGACCACCATCAAGGAGTGGCTCTATCAGATGCTCTCGCCCGAGCATTTCGTCACGCGCAGTCCGCGCAGCTACAACAGTCAGATTGGCGTTCCGCTCAGCGTATGGAACCTAGAGGAACAGACCGACTTGGCCATCTTCGAGGCAGGCATCTCGCAGCCGGGCGAGATGGAGGCATTGGAGCAGATCATCCAACCCACCTTGGGCATCTTCACCCATTTGGGCGAAGCGCATCAAGAGAACTTCTCCTCGCTCGAACAGAAGTGTGAGGAGAAGATGCTGCTCTTCCGCCATGCCCGTGTGCTCTTCTACCCCCAACGTGATGTCTATGTGGCAAACTGTGCCAAGAGGCTGCTGCCCAACTGCCAGCTCATCCCCTTCGATGACCATCTGAACGAAGCGTCCGATGCCATCGCTTGCAACCAAGCCATTTGTGTTGCCGTGTGCCGCCACTTAGGCATGGACGAACCCACCATCAAGGAGCGGCTCGCCCACCTTCAGCCTGTGGCGATGCGCCTGGAGGTGAAGGAGGGCAGACACGGCTGCACGCTCATCAACGATTCCTACAACAGCGACTTGGGCAGCCTCGACATAGCCCTCGACTTTATGTCGCGCCGCCCCGACGGAGTGGGACGCAACCATGTGCTCATCCTGAGCGACATCGAGCAGAGTGGGCTCAGCGCTGCAGAACTGGCTCAGCGCGTGGCAACACGTGTGGCAGGGCGTGGCATCTCGCGCTTTGTGGGTGTGGGACCGCAGTTTTGCAGCCAGTCTGACATGCTGAGCCGTGCTTGCAGCGAGGCTTTCTTCTTCGAGACGACGGAGGCTTTTCTTGCCAGTCCCGTCTTCTCGTCGCTACACGATGAGGTGGTGCTCATCAAGGGCGCTCGCAGCTTCCACTTCGAGAACATCGTCGAACAGTTGGAGCTGAAGGTGCACGAGACCATCCTCGAGGTGAACCTCAATGCCGTGGTGGACAACCTCAACTACTACCGATCCTTCTTGCACCCCGAAACGAAGATGGTGTGCATGATCAAGGCAAGCGGATATGGTGCAGGAAGTGTGGAACTGGCACGCACACTGCAAGATAGCCGCGTGGACTACATGGCGGTGGCAGTGGCCGACGAGGGTGTTGAACTCCGCCGGGCTGGCATCACGGCTGGCATCATCATCATGAACCCCGAGATGACCTCCTTCCGCAACCTCTTCCGTCATCGCCTCGAACCAGAGGTCTACTCCTTCCGGCTGCTCGATGCGCTCATCAGCGAAGCAGAGCGAGAGGGCATCACCAACTTTCCCATCCACATCAAACTCGACACGGGTATGCACCGTCTCGGATTCGACCCCATGCACGACATGCCCCAACTCATCGAGCGCCTCAAGCGTCAGAAGGCACTCATCCCGCGTAGCGTCTTCAGCCATTTCGTGGGCAGCGATGCTGACAACTTCGACGCCTTCTCTGCCATCCAGTATGAGCGCTATCTGCATGGGGCAGACCTCTTGCAAGAGGCGTTCTCCCACCACATACTGCGCCACATGTGCAACAGTGCAGGCATCGAGCATTTCCCCGAACGACAGATGGACATGGTGCGCCTTGGACTCGGTCTCTATGGCATCAATCCGCGCAACAACCAGCTCATCCACAACGTCTCCACCTTGCGCACCACCATACTCCAGATTCACGATGTGCCGAAGGAGGAGACGGTGGGCTATAGCCGCAAGGGCAAACTCCTACGCGACAGCCGCATCGCTGCCCTCCCCATAGGCTATGCCGACGGACTCGATCGCCTCTTGGGCAATGGCAACGGCTGGTGCGTGGTCAATGGACAGCGTGCACCCTATGTGGGCAACATCTGCATGGATGTCTGCATGATCGATGTGACCGACATCCCGTGCAAGGAAGGAGACCAGGCTGTCGTCTTCGGCGACGAACTGCCTGTGAGCCAACTTTCCGACATCATCCACACCATCCCCTACGAACTGCTCACGGGTGTCTCACCACGTGTCAAGCGCGTATATTATAAGGAATAGGACAGCGACAAGTTTGCGCACATCTTTTGTCAAGAAATCGGATGTGCCACCACCGTGGTCACGATGCCGCATCCCTGCGCTCATTTTCAGAGACACTACCCGCACGAGGATGAACGCTGTGGGGAGCACTCACTTTGGGTGTATTTGTTCTGCATTAATGCTCTGACAATCAGTAGTTTGTGCGAAGCGCACCTGGCGTTGCACCACGCCACAGCTTTTTCCCGTAGCAGAAACGGGCAGTTTCCGCTGCAGAAACTTTCGGTTTCCGCAGCGGAAACTTTTTTTTTCTGCTGCGGAAACTGGCCGTTTCTGCAGCGGGCCCTGACAAGGGCACTGCAGAAAGTGGGATCGTGTCCTGCCGACATGCTGCTCAGAACGGTGCCGGGTTGTCAAGTTTTTTCCTCCTTTGGCAGAAGAGGGTGGGAGCCGCAAGAGTCGCACGAAAAAAATGAAGAAGAGAAGGCTCCTCCCCCCCCCGCAGCCCGCCGGTTGCCCATCATGCTGGGGGTGAGAGGAAGGGGAAAAAACAGCCGCAAGAAGGCCGCGGTCCTGTGTACGCGCAATGGCGAAGGCCCCCCCCCTAAAAGTTGGTAATGGGGGCGCGGG
>JAGHUD010000039.1 GCA_018065005.1 Candidatus Physcousia equi | reverse complement strand
CGTCGTGAAGGCGGGTTCCGCGGAGAACGCGAAGAGCGCCGTGGCGGCAGAGACTTTGATCGTCGTGACTTCGGCAACCGCAAGCCGCGCAAAGATGGTGGAAACTTTAAAAGAAGATTTGACGATGAAGATTAAAAAGATTATATTGTTCGTTGCTATGGCTGTATGTACAAATGTGATGGCTCAGAAGAGTTTCACGCTCGACGACCTGATGTGGGGCGGAAGCAATGCACATAACTTCCGCGCAGCGAACATCTACACCACATGGTGGGGCAACACGCCGCTGGAAACCACACCCGACGAGGTCAAGAACCTCACGACGGGCAAAAGCCTCGTCAGCGTGAAGCAAATCAACACTTGGGTGGGAGAAGACGTAGTATCGAGCGGCCACAACCTGGCATTCCCCTATGCTGACCACCCCATCGTGCAGATGGCTCGCAGCAACAGATGGGTGCAGGTGAACTTCCAAACGGGCGAGACCGTCTTCGACAAGACACTGCCCAAGGGGGCAGCCCACTGCGACTTCAACGTGCAGAGCAAAAACATGGCATTCACCCTGCAAGGCAACCTCTATGTGATGGACGCTCAGGGCCAACAACTGCAAGTGAGCACGGACGGAAGCACGGACGGCACGAGCAACATCGTCTACGGACAGAGTGTGCACCGCGACGAGTTCGGCATCTCCAAGGGCACCTTCTGGAGTCCCGACGGACAGCAACTCGCCTTCTACCGCATGGACCAGTCTATGGTGCCCAGCTATCCGCAGGTGGACATCACCACACGCATCGCCACTGCCACCATCGACCACTACCCCATGGCTGGCGAACGCAGCCATCAGGTCAGGGTGGGCATCTTCCATGTGACAACGCAAAAGACCGTGTGGGTTGAAATCGAAGGCGCAGCCGACGATTACCACACCAACCTCTCATGGGCGCCAGACGGCAAAACACTCTACATCTTCGAACTCAACCGAGCGCAAAACGATATGCGCCTCGTGGCATACAGCACAGAGACGGGCAAGCGCTTGCGCACCGTTCTGCGCGAGACGGACGAGAAATACGTAGAACCTATGAACGGACTCGAGTTTCTCCCCTGGGACACCACCAAGGCAGTCATGCAGAGTCAGCGCGATGGATACAACCACCTCTATCTGCTCGACCTAAGAACGGATCAGTTGACACAGATCACCAAAGGCAAGTGGGTCGTGCAAGCGTTCGTGGGTTTTTGCCCCAAGAACAAGAGCATCATCTACTGCAGCAACGAGAGCGACCCCAGACAGAGTTGCCTCTACAGCATCAGTGTCAAGGGAGGCAAGCCCACACTCATCGGCGAGCAGGACGGTGTGCATGGAGCATCGCTCAGCGCCGACGGACAGCAGATCATCGACCGCTACACCTCGCCCACCGTGCCGCGCAGCGTGAATCTGCTCAACACCAAGACGGGCAAGGGCAAGAACATCCTGCTCGCTGCCGACCCTTGGCAGGAAAAGGGCTACAACACCCCCGAAGTGACAAGCGGAAGCATCAAGGCAAACGATGGCACCACCGACCTCTACTACCGCATGGTGAAGCCCATCGGCTTCGACCCCAACAAGAAATATCCCACCATCATCTATGTCTACGGCGGACCCCACGCCCACAACGTGGATGCCAGCTGGCATTGGAGCATGCGCCCTTGGGAGGCATACATGGCACAGAAGGGATTCCTGCTTTTCGTGCTCGACAACCGCGGCAGCGAATGGCGCGGCAAGGATTTCGAGCAAGCCACCTACCGCCACTTGGGTGACGTGGAGATGGAGGACCAGATGATGGGCGTTGCCTACCTCAAATCGCTGCCCTATGTGGACGCAGACCGCATGGGTGTGCATGGTTGGAGCTTTGGCGGATTCATGACCACCAACCTCATGTGCTCGCATCCCGAGACCTTCAAGGTGGGTGTTGCTGGTGGTCCGGTCATCGACTGGAAATACTATGAAGTGATGTATGGCGAACGCTACATGTCCACTCCTCAGCTCAATCCCGAGGGCTATGCAGGCAGCAGTCTGCTGAACAAGGCAAAGAACCTGCGCGGTCGCTTGCAACTCATCACGGGCTACAACGACCCCACCTGCGTGCAGCAGCACACGCTCTCCTTTCTCAAAGCGTGCATCGACGCCGGCACCCAGCCAGACTTCTTCACCTATCCCGGTGGTGGCCACAACATGTACGGCAACGAGCAGGTGCACCTCCACGAGCGCATCACAAGATACTTTGAGGACTACCTGAAGTAGTGTCCCTGCTGCGCGACATCGACAATCATATTCTGAGACACAAAAAGCCAAAAAGACATGAAGATATTACTATTAGGTTCGGGCGGTCGCGAACATGCGCTTGCCTGGAAGATTGCACAAAGCGAGAAGGTAGAGAAGTTGTACGTAGCACCCGGCAATGCGGGAACGGCAGGACTCACTTGCAGCGGTTGCCACTGCACCCCCAAGTGTGTGAGCGAGAATGTAGCCATGAAGGCAGACGACTTTGATGCCATCAAGACATTCGTGCTCGAGAAGCAAATCGACATGGTGGTGGTGGGTCCTGAAGACCCTCTGGTGAAGGGTATCTACGACTATTTCAAACAAGACGAAGCACTGAAGACGGTGCCCGTCATCGGTCCGTCGAAGCAAGGTGCTGTGCTCGAAGGCAGCAAGGACTTCGCCAAGGGATTCATGCAGCGCCACGGCATCCCCACCGCAGCCTATCAGACCTTCACTGGCGAGACACTCGCCGAAGGCAAGGCATTCCTCAAGACCCTCCAGCCCCCCTATGTGCTCAAGGCCGACGGACTGTGTGCCGGCAAGGGTGTGCTCATCGTGCCCACACTTGAAGAGGCAGAGCGCGAGCTCGAAGAGATGCTTGGCGGCATGTTTGGCGGAGCAAGCAGCCGCGTAGTCATCGAAGAGTTTATGAGCGGCATCGAATGCAGCGTGTTCGTGCTCACCGACGGCAAGGACTACGTCATCCTGCCCGAAGCCAAGGACTACAAGCGCATCGGCGAAGGCGACACGGGTCTCAACACCGGCGGCATGGGCAGCGTGAGCCCCGTACCGTTTGCCGACAAAGCCTGGATGCAGAAGGTTGAGGAACGCATCATACGCCCCACCGTCGAAGGTTTGGCAGCTGAAGGCATCGACTACAAGGGTTTCATCTTCTTCGGCCTCATCAACGTGGAAGGCAATCCGAAGGTCATCGAGTACAACGTGCGCATGGGCGATCCAGAAACAGAGAGCGTCATGCTGCGCATCAAGAGCGACCTCGTCGACCTGTTAGAAGGCGTTGCCACTCAGACACTCGGAACGAAACAGATTGAGTTCGACCCGCGCAGCGCCGTGTGCGTAATGCTTGTCAGCGGCGGCTATCCCGAAGCCTATGAGAAGGGCTTCCCCATCAGCGGCATCGAGCAGGTAGAAGGCAGCATCGTCTTCCATGCCGGCACCGCACAGAAGGAAGGCCAGGTGGTCACCTCTGGCGGACGTGTCATCGCAGTGAGCAGCTACGGCGCCAACAAAGCAGAGGCACTGGCAAAGAGCTTCCAGGAAGCCCAGAAGATACAGTTCGAAAAGAAGTATTTCCGCAGCGACATCGGAGCAGACCTGTAAATGCGACGCGATCGACTACAGAACTACATATCGGGCAGCGTGTTCACGCTGCCCCTCTGCACCTTGTGCTGCGTGGCACTATGGTGGCTCAGTTCGGACGATGATGACTGGTGGGAACGCGGCGGCGGTCTGCTCCTTGTGGCAGCAACGACCTACGTGCTTGTAGAACTGAACAACCGCAACATCCTTCTGCGCATCCGCACCCGTTTGGTATCCTCCACCTGGTTGCTTTCTGCAGCAGCCATTCCCCTCGTCCACCGCTGGACACCTCAGCTCACGTCCGCCTTCTCTCTGGCAGCCTCCTATTATCTTCTCTTCTGCACCTTCCAGAAGCACCGTTGCCAGACAACGACCTTCCATTGGGCGCTGATGGTGGGCATCGGCAGCATCTTTGTTCCTCAGATGATCGTCTGCCTGCCCCTCTTCCTTTGCTACCAAACCACCTTTCTGCGCAGCATGTCCTGGCGCACCTTTTGCGCAGCCATCGTGGGCTGCCTCCTGCCCCTGAGTTTGTGGAGCGTGTGGTGGCTGTCGCATAACGACCATGCGACGCTGCTCAACTGGGTCAACCAGATCACAGCGCTCCACCTCATCGATTCCGACCTCTACCCACTGCTCACACTGCAGCAAGGCTGTTCGTGGCTGCTGCTGTCACTGCTGGGCTTGTTGGGTATGCTGCACTATCTCTCCACGAGCTACGACGACCGCATCCAGGTGCGCATGATGTTCTACATCCTCTGTTCGCAGTTTGTAGTCATCGAACTTTACGTCGGCTTGCAGCCCGACCACCTCGACACCATGCTCCCGATGCTCATGGTCACCGCCTCGCCCCTCATAGCCCATTTCTTTGCCCTCACCAGCTCCTGGTTCACCAATGCCCTCTTCGTGCTCACGGTGCTTGCCTTCGGAGCCTTAGCTTACCTGAATATATGGATGCCTTCATCGACTTTCTTGCACAGTATGGCTATGTAGGCATGTTCGTTGCCTCCTTCATTGCGGGCAGTGTTTTTCCGTTTAGCAGTGAAGCTGTCATGGTGGTGCTCCAGGTGAGCGGTGCCGATCCGCTGCCGCTCTTCATCTCAGCCACGATAGGCAATGTGGGCGGCTCGATGTTCAATTATGGCGTCGGGCGACTCGGAAAACCGTCATGGCGCAACAAACTTCTCCCCAAGGACCCCAAGCAAAGGGCGCGACAGGAGCGTATCATGGAGAAGTATGGTGCGTGGGCAGGTGTGCTATGCTTCATTCCCATCCTGGGCAGCGCCATTGCGGTGATGATGGGCTTTATGCGCTGCAATCCCTGGCTGTCGCTGCTTGCCATCTTCATCGGAAAGGCGGCACGCTATGCCATCCTCATCTTCGTTGTCTCGAGTGTGCAATAGGACACCATGCGGCACGAAACTGACACGAGGGGAAGGGTGCAAGCACGAGCTGTTTTTCCCCTTTTTGAGCAATAGAAAAAACGAAAAGAAGAAGCATGAACCTAAAAGAACTCTATAAGAGCCAATGCGTGAAAGACCGCGTGAGCAAGATCATCTTCGAGAGCGACACAAAGGCAGGCAAGGCCTTCGATGTGGTGCTGCTGTGGGCGATTCTTGCCAGCATTTTGGTGGTGAGCATAGAGAGCATGAATGCCGTGACGGGAGCATGGAAGACGGTCTTCAAAGTGATGGAGTATGTCTTCACCTTCTTCTTCACGCTGGAGTATCTGTGCCGTCTGTGGTGTGCACGCAAGCCGCTGCGCTACGCCCTGAGCGTGTTCGGCATCATCGACCTGCTGTCTACGCTTCCGCTCTACCTGGGTTGGATTTTCGGTTCGGCGCGCTACTTGATGGTCATCCGCACCTTCCGTCTCATCCGCGTGTTCAGGGTGTTCAAGCTCTTCAGTTTCCTGGAGGAGGGCGACAAACTTATTCAGTCGCTCATCTTGAGTTTCCGCAAGATACTCGTCTTCTTCCTCTTCGTCGTGCTCATGACGGTGACGCTCGGTGCACTGATGTATATGGTGGAGGGCGACGTGCCGGGATCGCAGTTTCGCGACGTGCCCACCAGCATCTATTGGGCGATTGTCACAATGACCACCGTCGGCTACGGCGACATTGCCCCTGTGACGGGTTTTGGGCGCATCCTGAGCGCCATTGTGATGCTGTTGGGCTACACCATCATGGCTGTGCCCACGGGTATCGTCTCGGCACAGTTCATCCACGACCGTCGCGTGACGAAGAAGAAGCAGCCCAAGTGTTCGGAATGTGGGTGCCCCCTGCCCGACGATGCCCACTTCTGCCCGCATTGTGGCAAGAGCATTCCCATTGAGACGTGGAAGGAGGGCGACAAATAAAGTACACCAAACACGGTGGACGACACAAAAAAAAGCACGATTCATCCTGTTCAGGAGGTCGTGCTTTTTTTTTCTGCAGCAGAAACTGAAAAGTTCTGCTGCAGAAACTGAAATGCGTTGTCAGACTCGTCGGGTCAGCCCAAGTGTGTGAGAGAGAGAAGTGACCTACTCGTAGTAGGTGATGGTTCGCTCCGTCTTGTCATTGTCCTGCTCTAGGGTGAGCCAGTTTCCGCGGTCATCACTCTGGAGATAATGATAGGTGATGCTGCGCTGCTTGGTCTCTTGATAGCCATTATCCTCGGTGTACTTCCAAGTCTTTTCTTCCACTTGGGCAGACTGAAGGCGAGGATAGCCTGCAGGATCGTTGTCGTAGGTGAAGGCATAGGTGTATTCATCATCCATATCGTTTTTGTATTCAGAGACGATGAGCCCATCTTGCCAGACATAGTCGCTCCAGCCATCAGTCCAAATCTTCTTCACGATACGCCCTTCGCTGTCGCGCTCTACGGAGATGGTGGATGCTTCGGGCGAAGTGGGGTCGGTGCCATCGATGGTGAGCAATTGTCCATCGCGACCAAATTCGTAGGAACAGCCGTGCAGGGTGATGGTCTTGACAGGACCGTGCACTTGCATGAAGAGGAGGTCGGGGTGGAGGCTTGAAGCCGTCTCCTGAGCGTTGTCGGTGCGGGGTGTTGCCGTGCTGTCAGCAGCAGATGACTGCGTTGTTTGCTTCCCCTTGCAAGAGAAGAGGAGCAAAGCGAGGAGGAGAGAAGGAAGGATGTGTTTCATAGGGGATGAGTTAGTCAATATCGGTGGTCTTGTCGAAACGATAGAGCGTGCCGTAGAGCATGAGTGCCTCTTCGGAAGGAACATAGTAGACTTCAAAACAGAAGTCTGGGTCGGGGAAGACTACGTGCCAGGCATCGCAGGTGAGCTTACTGCCAATGACCACGCCGTCGCAGTCGTTGACATCGCCTTCGCTGCGCGAGATGTAGCTGCCCATGCCGCAGAGTTTTACGAATCCTTCTTCCTCGCTCAGGACATAGGGTTCGCTGCCATACTCGCCTCCAAACTGCATGAGGTAGACGTTCTCACCCACGTTCAGTCCGAGCACCTCCTGGCTGCCTTCTTCCAGGGGATGGAATCTGTGGCCGTTCTTCTCCATGATGGAGAGCGTGATGGTGCTGCCATCGTCGGCACGAAACCACATCTCTTTGCCCGAGGGGATGAAGTTGGTGTTGAGGCGGCGACACACCTGAACGGACTTACGCTCGAAATCGGCACGCTTGAAATAGTAGGACTCTCCGCGCCAGCTCCATTCGAGCCAATCCTTGTCGTAGTCCGAGAAGGAAGCGGCTCCGCTCTCTGCCATCACCTTGAAGCCCTTGCCATAGAACTGCTCCTCGACGGTGGGAGATGAGGCTTCGGGTTGCTCGTGACCACGGGTGTCGCGCAGGGCTACATAGTAGATGAGTTCCTCCATGCCTTGCTTGTCGTAGCATTCGTCGAAGATGCTGGGCTCTGCCTCTCCCGCGTGGTCGCCGTCTGCCAGGACGGGCGTTTCGGAGGGCTCTGCGTCGCCCCAATAGGTGATTTGGCGTGTCTCCATTTGGTAGCGTGTGCGGAATTCGGGACTGCCGAGTTCACAGTTCTCGTCGAGCAGTTGCTCTGTCTCGGTGATGGTGGCGAATCGCTTGGTCCAGTTTCCCTGTGCGTCGCGCTCTAGGATTTGATACTTACATTCGCTCTCTAAGGTGTTGCCATCAAACACCTCAAGCATTCTGGCAGCCAGCAGGTTGCCATCGGCATCGTAGGTGTTTGACGTTGTCGTGGCATTGCTGAACTCGCCGCTGATGCGGGTGAAGATGGTGTCGGGAGCGGCGTGGCTACCTGTGTAGGTGTAGCTGCGTGTCTCCTGGATGTCCACCTCCCCGCTCTGGTTGATCTGGAGTTCGATGAGGCGTCCGTTTTCGTCTCGTTTGAGGTCTTCCTTGGCAAAGGTCTTGTCGTCCTCAGCGAGAAGCGAACCGTCCTTCGCGAAGGTGTAGGTGAAGCGCACGGGCTCGCCTAACGGTGCCTTGTCTGCGTCTGTGTTCTGAATGTCAACAACGACTTGCCTCACCTCTCCCTTGAGTTCGTAGAGCGTGAGGTCGGGGTGCTGCTTGCTGCCGGCGCAGGAAGTGAGGATGACGGCAAGTGCGCAGACTGCCAAGAGGAGTTTTGCTGTGTGTCTCATTGTTTATTGCTTTGTTTGCTCGTAAGTCGTGGAGTAGGTCATGCCATCGGCAGTGTAGGTGGAAGTGTTGCCTTCCCAATGGATGTCGTATTCCTGATATTCGTTCTTGAAGTGCACAGGACGTCCCAGCTCGTCGAACTGCTGCGTGTAGCCTTCCATCGAACCGTCTACCGTGTAGGTGCGCGCCACCTTGTCGTACTTGCCATTGGGGTAGTACTCTGTCACCCAGGTTGCGGTGCGCTTAGCCTCTGTGCCGTCAGCGTTGAGTTTCAGACTGTAGGTCTGGCACTTATTGTCGGCATACACCTCCTCGGTGGCTGAAGTGGGCACACCATCGGTGTAGTAGACACAGCGTATCTCGCGGCCCTGCGCATCAAAGGTTGACTCGCTGGAGATGGGACCATTGTTGGAGACATAGCTCTTGCGCACAGCCACGTGCTGGTAGGTCTTGTCGGAATAGGTGAGCTGCTCCACACAGAAGCCGTCGTCGGTGCGTGTCAGTCCATCCCAAGTGTAGTGGGTGGTGAAGCCAGACTCACTCTCTTTGCGGATGGCGCGGTGCTGGTCGTCGTAGATGATCTGTTCCCAGTTTTCCCATTCGCCCCATACGTAGTCGGTGCGTGTGAGATAGCCGTCCTTGTCGTAGGTGAAGGTTTCGGCATACCATGCAGGGTCGCCACCTTCTTCGCCGTCGCGCATGCAGCCCTTCATCACCACGCGCCCTTGAGCGTCGTAAATGGTCTTTTCGATGGTGTCGCCGTCGAGGACGGTGCAGAGCGGTCGCGACATGTCGAAGTCAGGCACTGCGGTTGCGCCTTCGGGGTCCTGTTGGGCTACAGCGGTGCTGTCGGCATCGTTGGCTGTGCGGGCAGACTTGTTGCATGCGTTGAGGAGCAGCAAGGCTGCGATGCCTACTGCCCAGAGTGTAGTGTTCTTTTTCATTTTTTTGTTTTTTTGGAAAAGCGATTAATCGTGTGTCTCGAATGAAGAAGATGTCAGCGAATCTCACGAAGGGGGCGCATGACAAAGTCGCGCTGCTGCATCAAGGGATGGGGCACGGTGAGGCGACGGAGCGCGCCTTCGTTGTCGGTGATGTCGGTGTCGATGTGCTCGTCGCCATAGAGCAGGATGTCGACGTCGATGGGGCGATCGGCATACTGCGGCAAGGCGGGGCTATCGGCATCAGAGACGGGCGCGGGGCGTGTGGACTTTTGCTGCCTGCCGAGTTCGCACTCTATCTGCTGTGTGGCAAGCAAGAGGTCACGGGCGGAGAGCTCGGTGCGCAGTGCCACTACGGCGTTGATGAAAGGGTGGTCGCTCTTGAACCCCCATGGCTCCGTCTCGATGAGCGATGAGCAGGCTGCGATGCGCCCCACTCGCTCTTCCAGCAAGCAGAGGGCTTGGCGGATGAGAGCATATCGGTCGCCGAGGTTGCTGCCCAGTCCAAGATAGGTGAGTTTTGAGTTCACGATGTTTCAAGCATTTGAAATGAGTGAGGCTTTCATCTGTATGAAAAAAAACAGACGACGGAACATGAGTGTTGTCTCATGCTCCGCCGCCTGTCGGTCGTTAGTCTTGCAAGATGAGCATAGCGTCGCCGTAGGTGCCGAATCGGTAGCGCTCTACGAGTGGTTCGCCTGTCGTCTCGTCCTTCATTGGGTTGCCTTTGAGGTCGAGCACGGGGAATTCCTTTTGGAGGGCTTCCTCATAGGCCCTCATGATGAGTTCGTAGCCACCATAGGCTGCCGTGAGCATGAGCAGTGTGCTGTAGGGCATATAGAAGTTGGCGACCATGGCGTCGGCAAGCACAAATTTGTGGGGCGGGAAGATAAACTTGTTGGTCCAGCCGTCGAAAGGCTTGAGGTGCTCGTCGGCACTGACCGCTGTCTCGAGGACACGCTGCACGGTTGTTCCGATGGCACACACGCGATGGCCCGTGTCGTGCGCTCCATTGATGAGCCGGCATGCCTCCTCGCTCACGTGTATCTCCTCGCTGTCCATCTTGTGCTTGGTGAGGTCTTCCACATCGATTTCGCGGAAACTGCCCAGACCGCAGTGCATAGTGATGTAGGCAAGGTCGACGCCCTTGAGCTCAAGACGCTTCATCAAGGAGCGACTGAAGTGGAGGCAAGCACTGGGGGCTGTGACGGCACCTTCCTTGCTGGCGAAGATGGTCTGGAAGTCGTCGATGTCGCAAGGCTCGCTGGGACGACTCAGGATGCTGCGAGGCAGTGGTGCTTCGCCAAGGGCATAGAGGGCACGCTTGAATTCGTCGTGCGGACCATCGTAGAGGAAACGCAGCGTGCGACCACGGCTTGTGGTGTTGTCGATGACTTCTGCCACCATGGAGTTGTCTTCACCGAAATAGAGTTTGTTGCCGATGCGAATCTTGCGGGCAGGATCGACGAGCACATCCCAAAGCCGCAACTCAGGATTCAGTTCGCGAAGCAGAAACACCTCGATGCGCGCACCCGTCTTCTCCTTGTTGCCGTAGAGACGTGCGGGAAATACCTTGGTGTCGTTGAAGACGAAGACGTCCTTCTCGTCGAAGTAGTCCATGATGTCGTAGAAATGGTCGCGATGCTCGAAGGTGCCGCTCTTGGCGTGCACCACCATCAGGCGACAGTCGTCGCGGAAGGGTGTGGGGTGCTGCGCAATTCGCTCGGGGTCGAGTCTGTACTTGAATTGGGAAAGTTTCATAATATTTCGGATTGGTGGTTAGACGGGGTTAGAGAGAGAGGGGGGAGGGGCTACGGACTGGCGCTCGAGCCATGCCTGGAAATCTTCAATCTGCATGCACTGCTCCACTCGGATGTCGCCCACGCGGGTGCGGCGCAGCGCTATGAGATGGGCTCCGCTCTGGAGCGCCTCGCCAATGTCGCGGGCAAGGGCTCGTATGTAGGTGCCTTTGCTGCATACGATGCGCAGCTCGAGCTGCATGGCTGCGGGGTCGAAACGCAGAACTTCAAGTTCGTCGATGACCAGCACCTTGGCTTTGAGCTGCACCTCTGCACCCTTGCGTGCCAGTTCGTAGGCTCGGTCGCCGTTGACCTTGCATGCCGAAAAGGCGGGTGGCACCTGCTCGATGCGTCCACGGAAGCGTGGCAGGACTTCGTCGATGAGCTCGCGCGTGATGTGCTGCGTGGGATAGGTGGCATCGATGGGTTTCTCGAGGTCGTAGCTCGGTGTGGTGGCTCCCAACTGTAAGGTGGTCACATACTCCTTGGTGTGCGCCTGCAGTTCGTTGATGCGCTTGGTGGCGCGACCGGTGCAGACGGTGACCACACCTGTTGCCAAGGGGTCGAGTGTGCCAGCGTGTCCCACCTTGAGTTTCTTCACCCCAAGGCGCTTACAGAGTTGCCAGCGCACCTTTGCCACGAGGTCGAATGAGGTCCAGCGCAGCGGTTTGTCGAAGTAGAGTATCTCGCCTGTGATGAAATCGGCCATATCAGAACTTATTTTGACTTACTATCAGAACAGTTGAGAGATGAGTACGGCTGCACCTACGACGGCACAATAGAGGGCGAACCATATCATCTTACCTTTCTTCACGAGGTTGATCATCAGTTTGCAGGCAAAGCAGCCGGTAAGGAATGCTGCCACAAAGCCTACGATGAGGGAGGTGGGAGAGATGCCGGACATGGCTTGTGTGACTCCCATCTGGAGCATATCCTTGAGGTCGAGCAATGCCATGCCCAGAATGGGAGGGATGGACATAAGGAAGGAGAACTGAGCCAGATGCTCCTTCTTGTTGCCGAGGATGAGGCCCATGCCGATGGTGCTGCCGCTGCGGCTCAGTCCGGGCAGGACGGCAATGGCCTGTGCGATGCCGATGACGAAAGCATGGACGGGGGTGATGTGCTCCCTGGTGCGGGGCTTGGCTATATAACTGAAGCCCAGGAGGCAGGCTGTGATGAGCAGACAGATGCCCACGACGAGCAAGCCGCTGAAGGCCTGCTCGATGGTATCCTTGAAGAGGACACCCACGACGGCAATGGGAATCATGCTCACCAGGATGTTGAGCACGTAGCGCTTCTCGTCGTTCCAGGCAGTGGTGAAGGTTCCCCTGAGCATCCATGAGACCTCACGCCACAGTATGACCAAGGTGCTGAGCACGGTGGCCACATGCACGGCAACGGTGAATGACATGATCTTGTCGGGGTCTTCTACTCCCAACACTTCGGCAGCAATGGCAAGGTGTCCGCTGCTGCTTACGGGCAGGTATTCCGTGAGTCCCTGAAAGAGACCCATCCAGAGGGCTTGCAATTCGTCCATAGTCTTGCTTCTGTTGGGGTGGTTAGTTCAGCTGTTCCTTGTCGTCGGACGCGGTGTGCGGCTTGTGCATGATGCCGTAGACCATGAAGGCAAAACCGCAGAAGCAGACAATGGGTGCCACCTTGATGCGACGTGCACTAAAGATGTCGGGATTGAAGGCTTCTTCTGTGCTGCCCGATCCTGACATGAGAATGAAACCGACGACTACGACTGCCATGCCGATGGCGAGGAGGATGTAGTTCATCTTGTCGAATGCAAAATTTCTCTTATCCATTGTTGTGATGTGGGGATTGATGATTGTTATTTAAGATTCATAGCGTGGTGGTGGCAGACCTATCGCTCGTACATCTCATGCTCCTTGAGCTTGATGAAATGGCTGACGCTGATGTAGGTGCAGAGAAGCGTGATGAAGAGTCCCATGGCAAAGACGCTCACCACCATGACGACGAGGCTCTCCGTGGAGATGAACTGCCCGAGCACGGGGTCGTAGCTAAACAGAGAGTGGATGCCTGCGAGCAGGAGTGCATTGGCCACAAACGAAGCGATGAGACCTATCCAGAGGCTGCGACGCAGGAAGGGGCGTCGGATGAAACTCCAGCTGGCGCCTACGAGCTTCATGGTGTGGATGAGGAATCGGCGACTGTAGATGGAGAGGCGCACGGTGCTGTTGATGATGGTGATGAGGACGAGCAGCATGAGTCCTGAGAGCACAGCCAGGAGCAGTGTGATCTTGTTGAGGTTGCGGTTGAGATTGTCCACCAGGTCTTTTTGGTAGTGCACATCGGTCATCTGTGGGAACTTCTCTTTGAGTTCGGGGATGATCCACGCCAGGCTGTCGCTGTTGGCATAGTCGGGCTGCAGACTCACTTCAAGTTCGGTGTAGTAGGGATTGAATCCGATGAACTCCGTTGGGTCGCTGCCGATGGCTTGTATCTGTTCCTTGAGCACGCTATCGGCGGGGATAAGGAGTACGTCCTTGACGTAGCGTTCGGTTTTGATCATCGACTGCATGCGTGCCGTTTCGGTCTGTCCCACCTCGTCGCTGAGTGTGACGGTGACGGTGAGGTTCTGACGCACCGTGCTGGTGATGTGGCGTGCCGAGAAGACGCAGAGCACCATCATGCCCATGAGGATGAGCACCATGGTGGTGCTTATGGTGCTGGTGACGGCTTGCCACTGCAGGGGGAAGCGTTTCTTTTTCATAAGTTGGTGAGCAAAATGTTGTTGTCCGTGTCCAGTAAAGTGGGGGGGAGAGGTCCATGTTAGGGACGATTCACTCACTCACTTCTTTCCCTTTGAGTGTGGCGCTGCTGCTCTCAGTGATGACCACGCGCACGGTGTCTCCGATGTGGTGACTTCCGCGGTCGACGATGACCACCTTGTTCTGCTCCGTGCGGCCGAAGAGTTGTTCGCGCGAACGCTTGCTGACGCCCTCGATGAGCACGTCATACTCCTTGCCCACACATTCGGCATTGCGCATGGCAGACATCTCGTTCTGCAGTGCGATGAGCTCGTTCAGGCGGTGCACCTTGACGTCTTCGGGTATGTCGTCGGGCATGTGCTTGGAGGCGTAGGTGCCAGGGCGTTCGGAATACTTGAACATGAAGGCGCTGTCGTAGCCTACTTCGCGCATGAGTGAGAGCGAGAGTTGGTGGTCCTCCTCCGTCTCGCCGCAATAGCCGGCAAAGATGTCGGTGGTGATGGCGCAGTCCTTGACGATGCTTCGTATGGCGCGTATGCGGTCCATATACCAAGCTCGTGTGTACTTGCGGTTCATGGCCTTGAGCACCGTGTCGC
Organism: Candidatus Physcousia equi; assembly: GCA_018065005.1. GTDB lineage: Bacteria > Bacteroidota > Bacteroidia > Bacteroidales > Bacteroidaceae > Physcousia > Physcousia equi. The sequence continues at coordinate 47,734 of JAGHUD010000039.1, read as the reverse complement.
TACCGCTCTGCACTGGCAGGTGGATGTGGCGGCACACGTTGGGTTCTTGTTCGATGACGTGCAGCGTCTCGTCGCTCATGTCCTTGGGGTGGCTGGTGGTGAAGCGCACGCGCATCTCGGGGGCTTCACGAGCCACGAGGCGCAGGAGCTGCGGGAAGGAGACGTCGGCACTCTGATAGCTGTTGACATTCTGGCCGAGCAGGGTGACCTCCTTGAATCCGCGGTCGCGCAGGTCGCGCACCTCACGCAGTATGCTCTCCACGTCGCGACTGCGCTCGCGTCCACGGGTGTAGGGCACGATGCAGTAGTGGCAGAAATTGTTGCAGCCACGCATGATGCTGACAAAACCTCCTATGTGGGTGCCACAGATGCGCTGCGGCACCACGTCTTTGTAGGTTTCGCTCAGCGAGAGTTCCACGTTCATGGCTTTCTGTCCGAGTTCGGCTTGCGCCACGAGATCGGGCAGCGAGAGGTAGGCGTCTGGCCCGCACACGAGGTCTGCTCCGTACTCCTCGAGCAGCTTGTCCTTGACGCGCTCTGCCATGCACCCGAGCACGCCGATGATGAAGTGGCTGCCCTTCTTGCGCATGCTCTGCAGAAATTCGAGGCGCGAGATGATCTTCTGCTCGGCGTTGTCTCGCACGCTGCAGGTGTTGAGGAAGACGGCATCTGCCTCTTCCAGTTGCTCTGTCTGTTCGTAGCCAGCCATGCCCATCACGGAGGCAACCACCTCACTGTCGGCAACGTTCATCTGGCATCCGTATGTTTCGATGTGAAGTTTCTTCATAACTCTTCATATACATAATGAGTAAACGCGCGCGCACATATTATATATAATAAGGTGTGCACGCTCGTTAATTTGGCGCAAAGATACTACTTTTCGCACGGAAAAGCAAACTTTTGACTCAGAAAGTGAGAATCGCTGTGCGCAGAGCATGTTTTTGGTGCCGTTTTTTATGTTTTATTTACATTTTGTAAAAAAAAGCGCATTTTTCCACTGAAAAATTTGGAGAATGTGTCTTTTTATCTTACTTTTGCCGTCACATTAGATTTTTTCATAGTTAAGGTTTAGTTTTGGAAAGCGGCTGACTGAGAAGTTCGCTGCTTTTTTTCTTAGTATGTACTCAACGTGAAAAACGTTTAAGACTAAAATATAAAAAACATAAACAACACATGGAATTCAACAAAATCACTGCAGCGGAGGCTGCAGCACTCATCCAGAATGGAGACACCATCGGCTTGAGCGGCTTCACGCCAGCGGGTGCGCCCAAGAGCATCCCTGCCGCCATTGCAGCCAAGGCTGAAGCGGAGCATGCCGCAGGCAGACCTTTCAAGATCAGCATCTTCACTGGTGCCAGCACGGGACAGAGTTGCGACGGCGCACTCTCCAACGCGCAAGCCATCGACTACCGCGCTCCCTACACCACCAATGGTGACTTCCGCAAGCACGTCAACAACAACGAGCTGCGCTACTCCGACCTCAACCTCTCCAACATGGCCACACAGATTCGCCAGGGCTACCTCGGCGAGGTGACCTGGGCCATCCTCGAGGCTTGCGCCATAGAGAAGGTGGGCAACAAATGCCACATCTACCTCACGGCTGCCGGAGGCATCTCTCCCACCGTGGCGCGTCTGGCCAAGAAGGGCATTTTCGTCGAACTGAATGCGTTCCACAGTGCCAAGAGCATTGGCATGCACGACGTCTATGAAATAGAAGACCACCCCTTCCGCAAGCCCATCAACATCTGCAAGGCAAGCGACCGCATCGGAAAGCCCTATGTGGAGGTGGACGCCGACCGCGTGCTGGGTGTGCTGGAGTGCAACATACCTGACGAAGCACGCGCCTTCAAGGATGCCGACCCCATCACCACGCAGATTGGTCAGAACGTGGCTGACTTCCTCTTGATGAACCTCAAGCAGGGGCTCATCCCCTCCAGCTTCCTCAACCTGCAAAGCGGTGTGGGCAGCGGCGCCAACGCTGTGCTGGGCGCACTGGGTCAGTGTGCGGAGGTGCCCAACTTCAACATCTACACGGAGGTGCTCCAAGACGCACCTGTCAACCTCATGAAGCAGGGACGTGTGCTCTCAGCCTCTACTTGTTCGCTGACGGTAACCAACGAGTGCTTGCTCGACATCTACGACAACATGGACTTCTTCAAAGACAAACTCGTGGTGCGCCCATCAGAGATCAGCAACTGTCCTGAGGTCATCGCACGCATTGGCGTGTGTGCACTCAACACGGCTATCGAATGCGACCTCTACGGACATGTGAACAGCACGAAGATTTGCGGCACCAAGATGATGAACGGCATCGGTGGTTCGGCTGACTTTGCATCGTCGGCTTATCTCTCCATCTTCACCTGCGGCTCGACCACCAAGGGGGGTGCCATCTCAAGCATCGTTCCCTTTGCCAGCCACATCGACCACACAAACCACTACATCGATGCGGTCATCACGGAGTATGGCGTGGCTGACCTCCGACACAAGAGCGACATGCAGAAGGCTGAGGCACTCATCAACGTGGCTCATCCTGACTATCAGCCCATGCTTCGCGACTATCTCAAGTATGCCAACAAGCGGGGCGGACACACAGAGCACGAGCTCTGTGCGGCATTTGCTATGCACGACACCTTCCTGCGCAAGGGCGATATGCGCCTCACTGACCTGGCTGAATACATCAAATAAGCCGGTCCTCTGCCACAAGACGCATCAGTGCACCGGACAGCGGAAAAGCGGATTCTTCCCTTTTCCGCTGTCCTTTTTTGTGCCAACAGATCGCTTCCTTGCGTCGTGAAAAAGGCAGTTCTTCGGTGAAAAAAATCGTTCTGCTACGGAAACTGAAAGTTTCTGCTGCAGAAACTAAAAAGTTCTGCTACGGAAACTGAAAGTTTCTGCTGCAGAAACTGAAAAGTTCTGCAGCAGAAACTGAAATTCCCTCATCGGACGACAAAGAAACGGCTTTGCTCCCCTATGCTCTGGGCGCAGCTGTGCGGCGTGGTTGATTGGCTTTTGCCCCACAAAAAAAGAGGCGACGGAATGTATGGAATGGCTTCCATTATCCGTCGCCTCTTTCTGATGGAGGGGGGGGAGCGCAGCCCTCCTCGTGCGATGAGGAGGGGTGCTGTGTCAGATTAGTCTTTCATCTTAGCCCAAATGAACTCGCGGTTGAGGCGGGCAATGTTGGAGATAGACTCGCACTTGGGGCATACGGCTTCGCAGGCACGTGTGTTGGTGCAGTTGCCGAAGCCCAGCTCGTCCATCTTTGCCACCATAGCCTTGGCGCGCTTGGCAGCCTCTACCTTGCCCTGAGGCAGGAGGGCCAACTGGCTCACCTTGGAGCTGACGAAGAGCATGGCAGAACCGTTCTTGCAGGCTGCTACGCAGGCGCCGCAACCGATGCAGCTGGCGCAGTCCATGGCTTCGTCGGCATCTTCTTTGGGGATGAGGATGGAGTTGGCATCCTGTGCCTGTCCGGCACGCACGGTGGTATAGCCGCCTGCCTGGATGATCTTGTCGAAGGCATTGCGGTCGACCATGCAGTCCTTGATGACGGGGAAGCCGGCTGAGCGCCAGGGCTCGACGGTGATGGTGTCGCCGTTGTTGAACTTGCGCATGTAGAGCTGGCAGGTGGTGGCTCCGCGCTCGGTCTTGCCGTGCGGCGTGCCGTTGATGTAGAGCGAACACATGCCGCAGATGCCCTCACGGCAGTCGTGGTCGAACACGAAGGGCTCCTTGCCTGCGGCAATGAGTTCCTCGTTCATGATGTCGAGTGCTTCGAGGAATGAAGTGTCATCGGGGATGTTCTTCAACTCGTGGGTATCGAAATGACCCTTGTCTTTGGGTCCGTTCTGCTTCCAGAACTTTACTGTTACACTAATATTCTTTGCCATTGTATTTAGTCTTTTAGTGGTTTTGACGTTTTTGCTAACGAAAGAACGGCAGGTTGCTTAGTTTCCTAAATTAGTTCTTATAGTTACGCGTCTGCACCTTGATTGCTTCATAGACGAGGGGCTCCTTGTTGAGCTCGGGTGCCTTGTCGTCGCTGCCCTGATAGTCCCAGCAACCTACGTAGAAGAAGTTCTGGTCGTCGCGCTTGGCTTCGCCCTCTTCCGTTTGGTGCTCCTCGCGGAAGTGACCACCGCATGACTCCTCGCGATGGAGGGCATCGTAGGCGACGAGCTCACCCATGAGGATGAAGTCGCGCAGGTGGATGGCCTTGTCGAGCTCGACGTTGAGACCCTCCTTGCTGCCGGGGATGAAGAGGTTGGTGTCAAACTCCTTGCGGATCTGCTTGAGGAGCTTGAGACCTTCTTCCAGACCTTCCTTCGTGCGGCCCATGCCGACATGCTCCCACATGATGTGGCCAAGCTCCTTGTGGATGGAGTCAACAGAGCGCTTGCTCTTGATGTTCATGAGGCGGTCTATTTCGGCCTGTACGGCTTTCTCCGTCTTCTCAAACTCGGGATGGTCGGTGCCGATCTTGCCCCAAAGCGACTGGTCGGCAAGGTAGTTCTGGATGGTGTAGGGAAGCACGAAGTAGCCGTCGGCAAGTCCCTGCATGAGGGCTGATGCACCGAGGCGGTTGGCTCCGTGGTCGGAGAAGTTGCACTCGCCGATGGCGAACAGACCGGGAATGCTCGTCTGCAGTTCGTAGTCCACCCATACGCCACCCATCGTGTAGTGGATAGCGGGGAAGATCATCATGGGGTGGTAGTAGTCCACACCATTCACGGTCTTTGCCTTCTCGCCGGGGTTCACGTCGGTGATCTCTTCATACATATCGAAGAGGTTGCCATAGCGCTGACGAATCTCGTTGATGCCGAGGCGCTGGATTGACTCGGAGAAGTCGAGGAAGACCGCCAGACCGGTGTTGTTCACTCCGAAGCCCTTGTCGCAACGCTCCTTGGCTGCGCGGCTTGCCACGTCGCGGGGCACGAGGTTGCCGAAGGCGGGATAGCGGCGCTCCAGATAGTAGTCGCGGTCTTCTTCGGGTATCTCATAGCCTTGCTTGGTGCCTGCCTGCAGTGCCTTGGCGTCTTCGAGCTTCTTGGGCACCCAGATGCGGCCGTCGTTACGCAGCGACTCTGACATGAGGGTGAGCTTTGACTGCTTGTCGCCGTGCACAGGGATGCAGGTGGGATGGATCTGCACGTAAGAGGGGTTGGCCATCATGGCTCCCTTGCGGTAGCACTGAATGGCTGCGGTGCAGTTGCAACCCATGGCGTTGGTGGAGAGGAAATAGGCATTGCCATAACCGCCCGTGGCGATGACCACGGCATTGGCGGTGAAGCGCTCGAGCTTGCCGGTGACGAGGTTCTTGGCAATGATGCCGCGTGCCTTGCCATCGATGACAACGACGTCTTCCATCTCATAGCGCGTGTAGAGCTTCACCTTGCCGCGCTGAACTTCCTTCGAGAGCGAACTGTAGGCTCCGAGGAGGAGCTGCTGGCCAGTCTGACCTTTGGCATAGAACGTACGGCTCACCTGCGCGCCACCGAAGGAACGGTTGGCGAGCATACCACCGTACTCGCGTGCGAAGGGGACGCCCTGTGCCACGCATTGGTCGATGATGTTGTTGCTGACTTCGGCGAGACGATAGACATTGGCTTCGCGGGCACGATAGTCACCACCCTTGACAGTGTCGTAGAACAGACGATAGACGCTGTCGCCATCGTTCTGATAGTTCTTGGCTGCATTGATACCACCCTGGGCTGCAATGGAGTGTGCACGACGGGGCGAGTCCTGGATGCAGAAGTTGTACACGTTGAAGCCCATCTCTGCCAACGAAGAGGCTGCGCTGGCGCCTGCCAGACCGGTGCCTACGACGATGACGTCGAGCTTCAGTTTGTTCTTGGGGTTCACCAAACGCTGATGTGCCTTGTAGTTGGTCCACTTCTCAGCAACGGGTCCCTCGGGAATTCTCGAATTTATTGTCTTTGCCATAATTATTACTTTAGTCTAATAGATTCTTCGATTGCTGATTATTCGCCTGCTGATGCTACTTCAGCAGTTGGCGCTACCTCTGCTTCGGGGGCTACGGCGCCGGGTACAGACTCGGGGCACTGACCGCACTGACCTGCCTTGGGGCATTCGCCACACTGTGATGACTGGCACTGACCTGCGCACTGACCTGACTTGCAGCACTCGTCGCAAGCACCTTTGCAGCACTCATCGCAAGCACCTTTGCAGCACTCATCGCAAGCGCCCTTGCAGCACTCATCGCAAGCACCCTTGCAGCACTCATCGCAAGCACCCTTGCAGCACTCATCCTGCATGGGGCAAGACTTCATCTCGCACTTCTGCACTTCGCTGGCGGGGATGAACTTGTAGCTGCTACCGAAGATGCAGAACTTCACGGCTACGGCTACGAAGAGGGCAATGATGATGGTGGAAACAATCTTGCCAATGCACTGCCAGCGCTTGAGCCAGGTCTTGCCGCTCCAACCCATGGTTTGCATCGCACTCCAAATGCCGTGGTTCAGATGCATCCAAATGAGGGCAAGCCATACGAGGTAGATGACGGTGTAGATGATACCACAGGTGGTGGGGGCTGAGCAGGGATTGGTGTTGCCGTGGAAGGTCATGCTGATCCAGTAGTAACCGTCGGTGCGGAGGGGGCTTTCGTCGATGAAGAGCTCACCGAACATCATGTGTGCCCAGAAGTTGTAGAGATGAAGCAAAAGGCCGAGAACGACAATCAGACCAATGACGAGCATGTTCTGGCTGGCCCACTCTACCTTCTCAGGCTTGTCCACAACGGCGTAGCGGTTGTTGCCGCGTGCCTTGCGGTTCTGAAACGTGAGGATGAATGCATACACGAAGTGAATGACTACCAGTGCTGCAAGGCCTGCCGTGCCGACCAGTGCGTACCAGTTCGTACCCAACATCTCACAAATCCAATTATAACCGTTGGCACTGAACAGCGCTACAACGTTCATCAGACCGTGGAATGTCAAAAACAGGACAAGGGCAACGCCGGTTACCGACATCACTACTTTCCTACCAATTGATGAATTGAATAACCACATAGTTTTTTGATGATTGATTAATTAGTGAATAAATTATTGTTTTGTTTTATTTTGCTACGCACAGCGCTTCTCTGCTGCATACGACTAATGGGTAAGTGCTTCTTTGCTGCATACGGCTAATGGGTAAGTGCTTCTTTGCTGCATGCCGGTTAACGAGTAAGTGCTTCTTTGCCACATACCGACTAATGGGTATATTTGGCGCAAATTTATGACTTTTTTGTAATTTGTGCAAGCAAACGATGCAATAGTTTCACCTTTTTTTACTACTTTTGTACGGAAAAACTGAAAACGGAACAAAATGGAACTGAAATTCGATGTCATCGTTGTCGGTGCCGGACACGCAGGATGCGAGGCGGCAACAGCAAGTGCAAGGATGGGGGCGAAGACTTGTCTCGTCACTATGGACATGAACAAGATTGCTCAAATGTCGTGCAACCCAGCTGTCGGTGGCATCGCAAAAGGACAAATCGTGAGAGAAATCGATGCCTTGGGTGGATTCATGGGATTAGTGACAGATGCCACCACACTGCAGTTCCGTATGCTCAACCGTTCAAAGGGACCTGCCATGTGGAGTCCACGCGCTCAGTGCGACCGTGGCCGCTTCATCTGGGCATGGCGTAGCATACTCGAAAACACGCCCAACCTGCACATCTGGCAAGACCAGGTGAAGGAACTGCTCGTGGAGCATCCAGCCGGCTCGCGCCCCATAGTCACCGGGGTTCAGACCTACATGGACGTCACCCTTCGTGCGCGCTGTGTGGTCATCACCGCTGGCACCTTCCTCAATGGACTCATGCACATCGGACGCACCAAACTACCCGGAGGCAGATGTGCTGAGCCTCCTTCACTCCACCTCACCGAGTCCATCACCCGACACGGCATACGCGCCGACAGAATGAAGACTGGAACTCCAGTGCGCATCGATGCTCGATCGGTCGACTTTTCACTCATGACCGAGCAACAAGGCGACAAGGAAGGCAGACACTTCTCCTTCCTTCCTGCATCATCGTCTGCTCCGTCGACCCAACCATGCTTGACTGCCGGAACGTCGCAAATGGGAACACCTTCTTCGGCAAGAGGAACGTCGCAGTCGGGTGCGTGCCCCATCACTCTGCCGTCGATGGGAGAACGCCCTACCCTTCCCTGTTGGATCACCTACACCAATCCCGATGTGCACGACCGCTTGCGTGCAGGTCTTGCCGACTCTCCTCTTTTCAACGGACAGATTCAGAGCATCGGTCCACGTTACTGTCCGAGCATTGAAACCAAACTCGTCACCTTTGCCGAAAAGGACCAGCACCAACTCTTTCTGGAACCTGAAGGATATAACACCCAAGAATACTATCTCAACGGATTCTCGTCATCGCTCCCCATCGACGTGCAGATAGAAGCATTGCGCCTCATTCCTGCTTTCCGCAATCTGAACATCTATCGTCCAGGCTATGCCATTGAATATGATTTCTTTGACCCTACACAACTGGAGCACACGCTGGAGTCGCGTGTCGTTGATGGTCTCTTCATGGCTGGGCAGGTCAACGGCACAACGGGCTACGAAGAAGCGGCAGGACAAGGACTCGTTGCTGGCGCCAATGCTGCACTGAAGTGCTCTGGTAATCAGACGTTTGTGTTGCATCGAGACGAAGCCTATATTGGTGTGCTCATCGATGACCTCGTCACGAAAGGAGTAGACGAACCCTATCGTATGTTCACCTCGCGTGCCGAATACCGCATTCTCCTCCGCCAGGACAACACAGATGCTCGTCTCACTGAGCGTGCCTATGCGCTCGGACTCGCAGATTCGTTCCGCCACGACACATGGCAGCAGAAGAAAGCGCTCATCAATCGCATCACAGACTTCGCCACAGATTGTTCTGTCAAGGCTGTTCACGTCAACGACTATCTCTCCTCCATCGGCGAAGCACCACTCACCAAAGGATGTAAACTCATCGACATTCTCGCGCGCCCTGGCGTCACCATCAATGGCATTGCCCCCCACCTTAACAAGCTAAGTGCATTGCTGCGCGAACTGCATGAAGCTCCTCTCGCAGAAGAAACGATCGAGGCAGCAGAGATTGGTATCAAATACCACGGATACATCGCACGCGAACGGCAGGAGGCTGAAAAGATGCATCGGCTCGAGAGCATCCGAATACGCGACCGCTTCAACTACGCAGAACTGAACGCTCTCTCTACAGAGGCACGCCAAAAACTTGAGCGCATCAATCCCGAAACACTTGCGCAAGCAAGCCGTATTCCTGGTGTATCGCCCAGCGATATCAATGTGCTGCTCGTTCTCATGCACCGATGACAAGAGCTACTCATCACAGCTGACAAGAGCTACTTGTTTGCGCTACACTGCGACGTACAATCCAGTGGCACAAACAAACTCATTGGTAAATGCCCGTGAACGGTCTATGACACCAACCTGTCTGCCCCTCTAAGCTTGGCAGAACGAATTTCATCTATGCGGCAGAACTATTCCGTGGTGCGACAGAACCAATTTCGTACTTGCCAGAACTAATTCCGTGGTGCGGCAGAAGCTAACTCCTGTGTGCAGCAGAACCTAAATAAATATCAAATATGAACAACGAAACACTTCTGAGCAATCTTCGCAACATTCCCGACTTCCCCATCAAGGGCATCCAGTTCAAAGATGTGAGCACATTATTTAAAAATCCGAAATGCTTGGACATCATGGTGGACGAAATCTGTGAGATGTACAAAGACAAGGGCATCACCAAAGTGGTAGGCATCGAAAGCCGTGGATTCGTCATTGGTGCCATCGTAGCACACAAATTGGGAGCAGGCTTTGTGATGTGCAGAAAAGCAGGAAAACTGCCTGCCGACACAAGAAAGATCGCCTACGAGAAGGAATATGGCACCGACATGATTGAGATACACTCAGACGCCATCACAGAAGATGACGTGGTCCTACTCCACGACGACCTGCTCGCAACAGGCGGTTCGATGTTGGCTGCCTACCAATTGGTGCAGCAATTCAATCCCAAAGCAACCTTCATAAACTTCATCATCGAATTGACCATCGAAGGACTTAACGGAAGAGCAGCATTCCCCGCAAAATGTGACATCACTGCATTGTTGCGCATTTGATTGCCCCCTACCCCACCCCGCAGTTCCGCACAAGAAATACGCAGCAACGATACTGCTGCTAAACACAAAATACAGAACTGCTGCTAAATCGCAAAAACTGCAGCTATGTGCAAAAATAAAAGTGCGGATAAGCACAAAGATAGAACTTCAGTTAAATCGCAAAGATAAAACTGCTGAAAGAAAATAGCAGCAGAAAGACAGAAACAAGAAAGCAGGAAGCGAAAAACGAATTGATGAAAGGAGACACGCCCCTTCAGGAATATCTTCGTGGCATTGTTCTCAACTTGCCCGAATGCCCAGGATGCTACCAGTACCTCGACGAAACTGGTACGGTCATCTATGTGGGCAAAGCCAAAAACCTGAAGCGTCGTGTCTCTTCTTATTTCAACAAGGAGCAACAGACGCTCAAGACAAGCATTCTTGTTTCGAAGATACGCGACATCAAATATATTGTCGTGAACACGGAAGAGGATGCCCTCCTCCTTGAGAACAATCTCATCAAACAGTGGTCGCCGCGCTACAATATCCTGTTGAAGGACGGCAAGACCTATCCGAGCATCGTGGTGACGAACGAATACCTGCCTCGCATTTTCATGACACGCAAGATAGACCGGAGGGCGGGCATTTATTTTGGACCCTATAGCCACGTTCCGACGCTGTATGGTCTGCTCGATCTCATCAAGAATCTTTTTCCCTTGCGCCGTTGCCGCGATGTTATCACTGCAGAAAGCATTCGTTTGGGCAAACACAAAGAATGTCTAGAGTATCACATAAAAAACTGCAAAGCACCCTGCGTAGGTCGCCAGCTTCGTGAAGAGTACATCAAAGACATTGAGGACGCCAAGGAGATTCTGAAGGGAAACACAGCCGCTCTTGAGCGTGACATCATGGCGCAGATGCAGGCGTTGGCAGAGGAGATGCGTTTTGAAGAAGCCGAGGTATTAAAGAGAAAATATCTGATGCTTGAGAACTACCGAAGCAAGAGCGAGGTAGTGAGCAATGCCTGCCATAATATAGACGTCTTTAACATAGAAGACAGCGAGAAGGTAGCCTACATAAACTACCTGCACGTCGCAAATGGATGCATCACTCAGGCCTTCACTTTTGAATACGCAAAGCGCTTGAACGAGACGAAAGAAGAGCTACTTGTTGCAGGAATTGTTGAAATGCGGAAGCGTTACGGTAGTGAAAGTAAAGAGGTTATCATACCGTTCTCCGTGGAACAGTTCTCGCAAAACTTTAACTTGATTGTTCCGCAAAAGGGCGACAAGAAGAAACTACTGGAGCTGTCTCGCTTGAATGTTCTGCAGTACAAGAAGGACCGCTTGGCTCAGGCAGACAAGCTGAATCCAGAGCAGAAAGCGGTGAGGATACTGAAGGAGCTACAGGACGCATTAGGACTTCCCACGCTGCCGATGCACATAGAGTGTTTCGACAACTCGAACATCTTTGGCACCGATGCTGTGTCTGGTTGTGTAGTTTTCAAGAAAGGTAAGAAGAGCAAGGAAGACTATCGCAAATACAATATAAAGTCTGTTGTGGGCGCCGATGACTATGCTTCGATGAAGGAAGTTGTGAGGCGCAGATACAGCAGATTATTGGAGGAAAATGGTGCCATGCCCGACCTAATCATAGCTGATGGTGGTAAGGGTCAGATGGAAGTAATGCGCGAGGTAATCGAAGATGAGTTGCACTTGCAGATTCCGATAGCTGGACTTGCCAAGGACGATAAGCACCGAACGAACGAGTTGCTCTACGGCTTTCCACAGCAGACGGTAGGTGTGAAAATGGATAGTGAACTATTCCATTTTTTGACGCGTATTCAAGACGAAGTGCATCGTTTTGCTATCAGTTTTCATAGAGAAAAGCGTTCAAAACGCCAGATTAGTTCGGAACTTGACCACATAAAGGGAATAGGCGAAAAGAGCAAAGAAGCATTGCTCAAGCAATTCAAGAGTGCGAAAAGAATAAAAGAGGCAAGCTTGGAGGAACTGTCTGGGATAATTGGAGAGGCGAAAGCAAGGCTGATAAAGGAGTCTTTAGTGTAGATCTGCCGGGATTGCATACTGAATAATCCACGTGGAGCATTGCTGTAGGCGTTGTGGAGGGAGGAGGTAACGGAAGCAAAACGGAAAAGAAAAATGAAGAGAAAAGGAAGGGAACATAGCATTATTAACTGAAAAGGATAAAAGAATGAGAACAGTAATTCAACGCGTGAAACACGCCTCAGTGACGATAGCAGGAAAGGTAAAAAGCAAGATTAGCGAAGGATTCCTAATACTATTAGGCATAGAAGAAGCCGATGGAAAGGAAGATATCGACTGGCTCTGCCGCAAGATCGTAGGACTGCGTGTGTTTGACGACAGCGAAGGAATTATGAACTGCTCCATAAAAGAGCTCAGAGATGAGACAGGAACAGAGAGAACAGGAGATATATTGGTAGTGAGCCAATTCACATTGATGGCATCGTACAAGAAAGGCAACAGACCATCCTACATCAGAGCAGCGGGTCATGGAATTGCCATTCCCCTCTATGAACAGTTCTGCTCTACCCTATCGAAAGAATTAGGAAAGCCCGTTCTGACCGGCGAATTTGGTGCAGATATGAAGGTAGAATTGCTCAACGATGGTCCTGTAACAATCTGTATGGACACGAAAAACAAGGAATAGCGGGTATTAAATATAAGGTGTACAAGACGAAAATCAAGGAAAAGAATATAAGATATATAAGGAAGAAAACGCGAAGAACGTGGAATAGAACAAAAAAATAACCGGAAAAGAACATAAAAAACATAAAGGAAAAAGAAGATGAACAAGTACGAAGAAGCACTGAGTTTGTACGACATGAAGGTCAGCGACGAGAAGGTGCGCAGTGCCGTCGCCACATTGCTCGAGACGAAGATGTCAGCAAATGACACAGTAGAAGTAAAGAAATTTCTGTTGGGCAGCGTAGAATTGACATCGTTGAAGACCAACGACAACGAAGAAAGTGTGCTCGCACTGACGGAAAAAGTCAACCAGTTTGAAGACAGTTACCCCGACTTGCCACATGTAGCCACCCTATGTGTCTATCCTTGCTACGCCAAACTTGTGAGCCAGAGTCTTGAGGTAGAAGGTGTCGAAGTATCCTGTGTATCAGGCAGTTTCCCATCCTCTCAGGCATTGATAGAGGTGAAGGTAGCAGAGACGAGCCTTGCGGTGCACGATGGTGCGACTGAGATAGACATAGTGATGAGCGTAGGCAAATTTCTCAGTGGAGACTACGAAACCGTCTGCGATGAGATCAGTGAGTTGAAGGCCGTTTGTGGCGAAAAGAAACTCAAGGTAATCCTGGAAACCGGTCTATTAGGTAGTGCAGAAAACATCAAGAAAGCGAGCATTCTCGCGATGTATGCAGGTGCAGACTACATCAAAACAAGCACAGGAAAAGAGCAACCAGCCGCCACGCCAGAGGCAGCTTATGTGATGTGTCAAGCCATCAAGGAATACTACGACAAGACAGGCATACAGGTTGGATTCAAGCCTGCAGGCGGACTAAACACCGTGGCAGACGCCCTCGCCTACTACACCATCGTGAAGGAAGTGCTCGGAGCTAAATGGCTCACGAACCAATGGTTCCGCCTCGGCACCAGTCGCCTTGCCAATCTGCTGCTGAGCGAAGTGGAAGGCAAAGAAACCAAGTTCTTCTAACGAAGCCGAGGCAAGGCGTTCGTTGGTAAGATAGGTAACTCCAAAAATCAGCTATATTCGTAGCTCCACACTCTCGTTGGTCAAAACAGACTCTCGTTTTGCAGCAATCCAGCGTCACCCGTTGGTCGGAATGGCAACTCTCCCCCACCCTCTTCATTTATGTCTGAAAGAGAAAAACAAGTGGTCTGAGAATTGAAAATTCACACACGAGGATCCATCGAAGAATCAACGATGGCATTCTCAGCGACGAATAATTCGTGCAAGATGCTCATTCACAATCTTGTATAACAGAAAAAAGCTGTATAGAAATTTGGAGCAAATAGCACAAAAGAGCGAGAAAAGCGTGAGAAAAGCCTCAAAAACGAGCAGAAAGAACCAAAAGAGAGCTTGAGAGAAGAAAAACGTAAGATAAGAACATAAAACAAGGTAATATGAAGAAAATCAGTTTTGCCATAGGCATAGGATTGACATCATTCATGGTAAGCTCATGCTTGGTGCCCAAGACAAAGCTCGACGCATCAGAGGCAGGTCGCTTTGCGGCACTCTTCAGTTGCGACAGTCTGCGCAACCTGCTGAGCGAGTCGAGAGAGCGGTGTGCAGGTTTGGTGACCGACACCACGAACCTCGGTTCGAACCTACGCAACGCCGTAGCGATGCTGAACACGAACCAAGCGGAGAACCAAAAGCTGAGTATGCAGTTAGCTCTCAAGAAACAACAGTTGGACGACCGCGAGGCAACGATAGCGCAGATGCAACTACTCATCAACGAGCAGAACCGCAAGGTGCAGTCGTTGCTCGACAACGTGAAGAACGCCCTCTTGGGATTCAACAACGAAGACCTCACCATACGCGAAGAAGGCGGGAAGGTGTACGTCGCCATGTCAGACAAGTTGCTCTTCGAGTCGGGTAGCGCTGTGGTGAATGAACTCGGACAGAACGCATTAGGGAAGTTGGCAGAGGTGCTGAACCGCCAGACAGACATCGACGTGTATATCGAAGGACACACCGACAGCGTCCCCATCAAAACCTTAGTGTTCAAGGACAACTGGGACCTAAGCGTGATACGCGCCACGAGCGTAGTGCGCATCCTGAGCGAGAACTACGGCGTCAATCCCTTGCAGATACAGCCATGCGGTCGTGGCGAGCATAAGCCCATCGACACGAATGCTACGGCAGAGGGCAGAGCCCGCAACCGCCGCACGGAGATCATCATGGCGCCGCGCCTGGACAAGCTGTTCGAAATGCTGAAATAGACGAAGCGAACACGCGCCCACCCTTAGGAATGTGCCTTCGCAGCTGAGTCGTAGAGAAACTGTACATGTCAAGATTTCGGAATTTCACATTTTCGGAAAAAGACAGCCTCAGAACAGCCTGACACAGGAGAGAGAAAAAAGAAATTGAAATGCCCGCACAAACTGGAGATAGGTTTGTGCGGGCATTTTTTATAGGAAGAACGTCAAGCCTGCGCCCACTGTGCAGAGCAAGGAATATGGGATGAGAGGCGGGGAGAATCCGTCATGCTGATTTTCTGCACTTTAGCAAGAATAAAAGAAATCCTGTTCGGATAATCGAAAATTTCTGCAGCAGAAACTGAAAGTTTCCGTAGCAGAAACTGAGAATTTCTGCTGCAGAAACCAAAAGTTTCTGCAGAAGAAACTTTGTTGACCTGCAGCAGAAAAAAATGAGAGACGCAGCAGGGCTCCATTCGCACCAAAGAAGGAAGAAAAAAAACCTTGTCTGTCGGCACCAAAAAAGAGAAGAAAAGCCCCAGAATGAGACACAAGATACGCTATGAAGGAACGTAAGTAGGATGGATAAAATGTAAAGGATTTTTACCAAGCAGAACGCTCGCTACACAGTGCGCTGCACAACAAGTTTAGCAAACAAGACCAGCGCATCGCGATAGACAGAAGGAGCGAGGGCAGAGAGAGAAGCAATGGCAAGATCCACGAATTGCTGGGTCATGCGTTCGGCATAGACCAATCCGCCCTGCTGAATGGTGGCATCGATGAGCTGGGCGATGTCGTTGTCGTCCGCTTCGCCATGGCGCACCTTGAGCGCTAAAGGCAGGAGCGAAGGCTGCTCTGACACGGCGTGAATGACCGGCAGTGTGAGTTTTCCTTCGCGCATGTCGTTGCCCGTAGGCTTGCCCAACTGTGTGGAGTCGGCATAGTCGAGCATGTCGTCGCGAATCTGAAAGGCAATGCCAAGGTTCTCGCCAAAGAGGCGGAGCGCCTCTACGAGGACAGGTGTGTCCCCTACCCCATTCGTTGTGCAGGAAGTCGAAGCTTGGGAAGAAAGCAAGGCGCCCAGCTGGGCAGCCGTGGCAAAGACACACGCCGTCTTGCGGCGAATCACGTCGTAATAGACCTGCTCGGAGATGGTGTCGGAGTCGATGGTGTACATCTGCAGGAGTTCGCCATTGGCAAGGAGCTCAGCTATGCGGGCAATGGCGTCTACCGCCGCTGTGCATCGGGTCTGTGCAGAATGATGAATGGAGCGCGCCAAGAGATAGTCGCCCACAAGGATGGAGGGTGTCGTCCCGAGGAAGGTGTGGAGGGTGGGCTGTCCGCGTCGCTTGTCGCTCTCATCGATGATGTCGTCATGCACGAGACTTGCCGTGTGGAGGACTTCGAGACTGACTGCAGCATGGAGCACAGCTGACGGAAGAACCGGCTGCCCCACCCCACCCACGGCACGTGCGGCAAGGAGCGTGAGTATGGGTCGCATACGCTTTCCCTGCTTCTTGCGGATGTGCTGCAATGCCATGTGCAGGAGCGGATTTTCGCTCGTGAAATCTTTCTCGAAGAGTTCCTGATAGAGCTTCAGTTCCTGCTCGATAGGTTGGCGTATGAGGGCGAGTTTGTCCATGTCGGATAGTCGATTCGTGCTATTTCGTTGCAAAATTAAGCAAAAAAACGTATTATCTCATATTTTTTATGTACTTTTGAGCAGAAATTTGCAAAACACAGAGTGGAAGTCGACCTCCTGCACTGAGTGACAATAGAAAAACGTGGGCGACAAGCACCCTGCCATGCGCCCTCAAACAGCCATACACATGAACAAACTATTCCTGCTCGACGCCTACGCGCTCATCTATCGAGCCTACTACGCCTTCATGAAGAACCCACGGATCAACAGCAAGGGACACAACACCTCTGCCATCCTGGGCTTTGTCAACACCCTGGAGGAAGTGCTGCAGAAGGAGCAACCCACCCACATCGGTGTGGCGTTCGACCCCCACGGCGGCACGTTTCGCCACGACGCCTATCCGGAATATAAGGCACAGCGCGAGGAGACACCAGAAGCCATACGCTATGCCGTGCCGATGATCAAGGAGCTGCTGGCTGCCTATCGCATCCCGGTGCTCGAGGTGGAGGGCTACGAAGCCGACGACGTGATCGGCACACTGGCGCATCAGGCTGACAGGCAGGGCATAACGACCTACATGATGACGCCCGACAAGGACTACGGTCAGCTCGTCACGGAGCACGTCGCCATGTATCGCCCTGCGCATGGAGCGGGCGAAGCAGAGAAGTGGGGACCCAAAGAAGTATGCGAGAAATGGGGCATCGACAGTCCCCTTCAGGTTGTCGACCTGCTGGGACTGATGGGCGACGCTAGCGACAACTTTCCGGGCTGCCCTGGTGTGGGCGAGAAGACTGCCGTGAAGCTCATCAAGGAGTATGGCAGCGTGGAAAACCTGTTGTTGCAGACCGACAAACTGAAGGGTGCCATGAAGACGAAGGTGGCGACCCATGTGGAGGAGATAAAGATGAGCAAGTGGCTCGCCACAATACGGCTGGACGTGCCCATCACCCTCGACATGGACGCACTGCAGGTGGAGGAACGCGACACCGAGCGTGTCCAGCAGCTCTTTGAGGAACTGGAGTTTCGCCATCTGATGAAGAAGAAGAGCAGCGCTGTTGCCAAAAGCGACACCAAGAAAACCAAGAAGGTGAACACCGACGGCAGCGTGCAGAGCGACCTCTTCAGTCTTTTCGATGGGGTCGATGGCGCCACGCCTGCGGTGCCACAGACGGCGCCAAGCACCGAAACGCCTAAGAACGAGCCTCTGAAAAGGGTAGGGGACACGTTGGTGCTGCACATCACAGCCGAGCACAGCGACCTGTCTGCCTACAAGGCGGTACTGGAAGACGAGCAGGTGGAAAAGGTGGGTCACGACCTGAAATATCAGATGCATCTGTTGGAGAAGCAAGGCATCTCTTTGCGCGGAAAACTCTTCGACACGATGCTTGCCCACTATCTGCTGCACCCCGAGATGCGCCACGGTCTGGACTACATCAAGGCATCGTGCCGCACAACAGACCTCTTGGAAATCAAGCACCTGCAGGAAGAAAAATTAGAGCAGAACGGCATGACGAAGCTCTTCCAAGACATCGAGATGCCCCTCATGCCTGTGCTGGCACAGATAGAGAGCACGGGCGTGCGCCTCGACACCGCGTCGCTCGCCGAGAGCTCCCGACTCTTCACCGAGAAGATGAATGGCATCGAGCGCGAGATACACCAGTTGGCGGGCATGGAGTTCAATGTGGCTTCACCCAAGCAGGTGGGCGAGGTGCTCTTCGACCATCTGAAACTCTCCACCAAAGCCAAGAAGACGAAGGGCGGACAATATGCCACCAGCGAAGAGATATTGGAAGCACTTCGCCCCAAACACGAAGTGGTGGGCAAGATACTGGAACACCGCGGACTGAAAAAACTGCTCGGCACCTACATCGACGCACTGCCGCTGCTCATCCGCAAGGAGACGGGCCACATACACACCTCCTTCAACCAGGCTGTGACCACCACCGGCCGCCTCTCAAGCAGCGAACCGAACCTGCAGAACATCCCCGTGCGAGACGCTCAGGGCAAGGAGGTGCGCAAGGCATTCATCCCCGACGAGGGTGAGGAATTTCTCTCTGCCGACTACAGCCAGATTGAGTTGCGCCTCATGGCACACCTGAGTCAGGACCCGCACCTCATCGAGGCTTTCCGCCAGGGCCACGACATCCATGCTGCCACAGCAGCCAAGATTTTCAAGAAGGAGATCGGAGAGGTGACGCGCGAAGAGCGCAGCCGTGCCAAGACTGCCAACTTCGGCATCATCTACGGCATCTCTGCCTTCGGATTGGCTGAGCGCATGGGCGTGAGTCGCACGGAGGCGAAACAACTCATCGACGGATACTTCGACACCTATCCCGCCGTGCGACGCTACATGGACGAGAGCATCGAGAAGGCAAGGCAGCGGGGCTACACCGAAACACTCTTCGGACGCCGCTGCTATCTGCCCGACATCAACTCTGCCAACGCTGTCGTGCGCGGCTACGCCGAACGAAATGCCATCAATGCCCCCATTCAGGGCACGGCTGCCGACATCATCAAGATTGCCATGGTGCGGGTGGCACGCCGCATGAAGGAGGAGGGGATGCGCGCGAAGATGATACTGCAAGTGCACGACGAACTCAACTTCTCTGTGCCCACCAACGAGAAGGAGCGCATGCAGAACCTCGTCAAGGAAGAGATGGAACAGGCTGCCCAACTCGCCGTGCCACTGATTGTCGACTTCGGATGGGGCAAAAATTGGCTGGAAGCACACTAAACGGGGGGAAGTATGCACAAAACAAGCTCCTGCGTGCAGAAAAGCAGAAAATAATTTGTAAGACTGAGAAAAAAGAAATAACTTTGCCCTGCAATGGTTTGTGCCCAAGGAATTAGGCGCATCTTTTGGCATTCTTAGATGAAACTGTCAACGAAAACTCACTTATAGCATGAAACACCTCTACACTGCTCTGATCTTTGCCACCACCTTCACTGCCACACCTGCTGCTGCACAGCAGGAGCAACTGCTGAAGGTCGAAGCCGTGGAAACGAACCTCAAACTGACGGAGGATAACCAGACCACACATTATTATTATTATAACGAACAAAACCAACTCTTTTGGGAGCAAGACGGCACCGTGCGCCGATGCTACAGCTACGACGCTGAGGGCAGAGTGAGCGAGGTGATACAATACGCCTGGATCACCGCTTCGGGCAACTACACCAAGACACAACGCGAGTGCTACACCTATGACGCCGACGGCAACCTCAGCGAGAAGGTGATCGACAAGACCATCAACAACCCCTATGGCGCTGTCTGGACCTACACCTATGCCGACTATGTGAAAGGCATGCCCACCTACTGCGACGAGTACAAGAACGGTGTGCTCTACTACATGTACAAGCTGCTGCCTGTCTTTGATGCAAAAGGACTGCTGGTGAAGTGCACCGACCTGTATGCCAACCCCGACGACTACACCAATCCCACACACAGCACCGTGAGCTACGAAAAGGTGAGCAGCGAAACCACGAAGAAGTATGACGACAAAGGATTGCTCATCGGCGAAGAAGTGGACAAAACAAAGACCTTCGACTACAGCTATGCAGGCATGAAGGCATCCTACACACCACAGAACCTGATGGCTCAGACGAGCAACGACCAAGTGACAATCACCTGGGATGCTGTGGCGGGTGCTGAGAAGTACATCGTGAGCTACGACCAGCAGCGCGTCGAGGTAGGGGAGTGCCAGTTCACCACAGCTGTGGGGATGGGCGAACGAGAGTTCACCGTGCAAGCCGTCATCGATGGGGTAGAGCGCAATGCTGCCACGCCGGTCAGCACCATGGTGTTCGACCTGGGCAACCTGCCCGTGACACAGCTCAGCGTGGGCAAGGTGAGCGAGACGTTCGAAAAAACAGAAAGCACAGCCATGGGCGGCGTGCGCCAGTTCTACCTCATACCGCTCAGCTGGACAATGCCCGAAGGCCACTCTGCGGTGCAGAAGTTCATTGTCTACTACGATAGCCGCACCTATGGCGAGGGCTGCAGCGTGGGTGTGCAAGATGCCAATGCCACAAGCTACACGCTCAAAATCGACCCCTATGAAGTGGCAGACTACGACGAGAATGGCAATCCGTGCAAAGGCTACGACACTAACATAGCCGTCAGTGTGCTCTACTCTTCCGGCGAGAGCGAGAAGTCAAACACGGTCACCATCAATCCCTTCAACCTCATCCATGCTGCCACGGGCATTCGCTGCGCCAAGGTGACCGCCACAACAGCCCCTGCTGCTGCCTTCACGCCGGCAGGTTTGCCCGCAAAGACGAAAGGACAGGGCATTGTCATCAAGCAAGGCAAAAAGTTTGTGAGATGAGAGAGTGAGAACTGAAGATTCAAGACAAGAGCGTATTTGTTTCCACCCACCCGAAATACCTTTTTACTTGTTTCCACTCGAAATACCTTTTTATAATCAATTATTAACTTTTATTTTATTAACCGAATGAAAAAACTATTCCTGACCCTGCTGCTCGCGCTCATCGGCGTAGGCAGTATGATGGCTGACGAACCGTTCCGCAAGCACCGCTACGATTCGTGGAAGGTGATGGACTTGCCCGAGAACGCTATTGTGTTCGCCGGCAACAGCATCACCGACATGCACAACTGGACGGAGGCTTTCGCCAACGATCCGCGTGTTGTGAACCGAGGCAACTCGGGTGGCTACAGCTATGAAGTGCTCGACAATGTGGAAACCTGGGTACGCTTCAAGCCAGCCAAAGTGTTCATCAAGATTGGCACCAACGACCTCGGCACCAACTACACCGAGCAGAGTATCGCCAAAAACATCCAGCGCACCGTGGACATCATCCGCCGCGAGAGTCCCAACACGGAAATCTATCTGCAGAGCATCCTGCCTGCCAAAAACCAGAACTACAAGACGCCTGCCACCATCGCAGCCACCAATCTGCTCATCAAGGCTATTGCCGACAAGGATGAAAAGGTGACCTACGTCGACCTCAACAGCAAGCTGACCGGCATCACCAGCGGACAGCCCTACTCGCTCGACAACCTCCACTTGGAGGCCTATGGCTACAAGGTTTGGTGTGACGCCATCCAGGAGTATGTGGGCACCAACCACATCTACCCCGACAACACCAACACCATCCAGAACACCGGCACCCTGGGCAGCGCACACGGCATGCGTGCCACCTACTTCAGCGTGCAGCCCACCAAGAGCACCGACATTCTCTTCTTCGGCGACGAGATGGTGAAAAACGGTGAGTGGCAAGAACTCCTCCACAACCAAAACGTGAAGAACCGCGGTACGGGTTGGGGCTACGGCGGCGACATCGCCACGACCAGCAAGTTGATTGATGCGTCATTTGCCAATGCCAACAACAACATTCTGCGCGAGAAGCCTGCCAAGATCCTGCTCTACACCGGTACGGGCGACATCAACGGCAACACCGCCATCGAAACCGTAGAGAGCAACTACGAGGCACTCATCACCAAACTCAAGCAGAACGCTCCCAACGTGCCCATCGGATTGGTGAGCCTCATGCCCACTCAGGGTGCTAACGCACGCATCACCACCTTCAACAGCTGGCTCGCTTCGAAGGCTCAGAGCGATGCACAACTCACCTACATCGACATCTACACCGACCTGGCACAATCTTCAGGCGCTGCCAAGACTGCATACTTCAGCGGCAACTACATCTATGGCATGGGCTACATCCAAGTGGCTCGCAAGCTCGCCGACTTCATCGGCAACTGCCGCGTCATCACCGATGCAGAGGCGGAGAACCTGAAGAACGTCAGCGACGCTCGCGCTTCGCTCCAGAAGAACATCTTTGCAGCTGAGGATGCACCCGAAGGAAACGGAATGGGACAGTACACCAGCGAAATCAAGGCTCCTGCCAATGCCAGCGCTGAGAGTGCACGCAACCTGCTGCTCGATGCCAACACAACCATCGAACAACTCCAAGCTGCTGCCAGCGACATCCAGGAGAAGGTGAACGCCATGAAGAGCAGCATCAACCTGCCCACCGAGGCTACCACCACCGGCAAGTTCTTCACCATCCGCACCCCCAACCGCGGCAACCGCTACCTCACCAACAACGGTGAAGGAAAGGACATGACCGGTGTGGCATGGAACGGCAAGGACAATCAGGTGTGGAAACTCCAATGGCGCAGCGACAACACCTTCGACGTAGTCAGCGTCAACGATGGCAGTTTCATGACCACCACCTCACCCATCACCACCAGCGCCACAGCACCTGCTACGGGTTGGACCTTCGGCGACTGCAACTCGCTCGGCCTCTTCATCATCACCAGCGGCACCAACCAGCTCAACCAGCAGAACAATGGCGAATTCAAGATTCTGAACTGGGGCGATGGCACCACCAAGGGCGACGATGGCTGCAACTACGCCATCACAGAGATCAGCGAGAACGACTACCAGCACATCGATCTCAAGCCTCTGCTCGAAGATGGCAAGACCTACACCATCGAGGGTTACGTCAAGGCTGCCAACAGCCGCCGCTTCATCACCTATAACGGCACAACACGTTCGCTCGAAGCCACTGCCACCAACGATGACACCCAAAAATGGACTGCGCACGCCAGCGGCAACAAGTTCTACTTCGAGAGTGTAGCCGCTCCAGGCAATTACCTCAAGTTCGACGGAAATGCCAACGGTGTGGCAACCGACGCCACCAGCGCCAACGTGCTCTTCACCGTGTCTGCAGGCACAACGGGTGAAGCACTCTCACTGCAGGGCACCCACGTCACTGCCGGTGCCAAATACATGGCATCCAGCACCGATGGCACCAAGTTGGGCGACTTCTACGCCAGCGCTACCGTAGCAGACTACACCACCAGCGGCGTCCGTTGGAGCACCGACTTCATCTTCACCGAGGTGTCTAAGCAGCCTGTGAAGGACCTCACCGGAGTGAGCGCAACAAAGGTGACCGAACTCAGTGGCATCACCGATGGATACTATCTCGTGCGCGACTGGAACAGTGTGAACAATCAGGAGGCACGTCGCGGCTATATCTACATGAATGAAAATGGTGCCCTGCTGGTCAACACCACCGACCGCAACAAGACTGCCAGCGACATCCTCACCAACATGGACTACAGCGCCGACTACTTCTGGAAGATCACAAAAAATGGTGAGCAATACACCATTGCAGCCGCTAATGCTTCTGGCAATTTCTGGCCCTCGATGAACAGCAACGGACGCATGTCGGTAAGCCCCACAGCTGCCAACTACACCATCACCGCACACACCGACGGCAACGGCACCTTCCAGTTCCAGACCAACAACGTCTATGTGAACGCCGACCCCGGATTCCTCTCCACCTGGAGCAACGGTCACGCCATCGAACTCTATCGCATCGAAGGCGCCGAAACTGAAACCGTCACCCTCACCTATCAGGACACCGAGGCAGGCAAGCAAGAGACTGTTGACGTTGAGATGCCTTCTGTGCGCTATCCCAGCAACATCACCATCAACAGCAACAAGCCCGAATTCTGCGAGATCATCAGCGTGAACGGCACCACCATCAACGTGAGCTTCCTTGAGGGTGAAAAGGAGTACACCATCACCAGCAACAACTTCACCAACTACCGTGGTGGCAGCGAAGCAACAAGCGGAGGTAACTTCGCCAGCGAGTCGCGCAGCAACACATCGCCCACGCTCATCTTCAAGACCACCAACAACACCAACAACCTCCAGTGGAGTGGCACCAACCTCGCCATCTATCCCGGCTCAGGCGGTTCGCACACCTTCACACTGCAGGCTCCTGCTGGCTACATCATCGAGAGCTACAGTTTCACCGCCACCAACATCAGCGGCAACACCGACAACATGACGCTCACCATCGGCGATAAGGTCTACACCACCACCACAGCACAGCACATCAGCGCCCCCATCTGTGGCGAGCCCAGCGTGGCCATCATCGAGAAGGGTTCAAACAAGGGTGTCGTGCTCTCCGACTTCATCGTCAAGATCAAGAAGGACCTGCCCGAGATGCCTAAGATGAGCACCAACGAAGAGCAACACTGGTACTACATCACCAACGCTGCCTCCAACACAAATGCTGCGTATGCCAAGGACAAAGTAATCTATTATAACTCCGGCGACGACCGCATCAAGTTCGGCAACAAGACCTTCGACCCACAGCACGTCTGGAGTTTCTGGGAGAACAACGGAAAGGTAGCCATCAAGAACTATGCAGGCGACTACTTCGGCACTCCTGCCAACGGCACAGGTGGCAGCACCGCATTCGGCAAGATGGATGAAGCTAACTATGTCTACACCATCGCAGCCGCACACGGCTTCTTCACCATCACCGCAGGCACCGGCGCTCCCCTCCACGCACAGAACGACGGCAGCGTCATCGTGCGCTGGGGAGCCGAGGAAGGCAACGCTTCGCTTTGGCGCTTCAACGAGGTGGACTGCTCAGACCCCAGCTTGAAGGTGAACAGCACCATTGTGCAGCAGGGTCGCGTCACCACCGGTATTGGCAACAAGAACCTGCCCATCCTGCGCTCAACGCTCAACGTGAGCGGTCTGACCGGTAGCATCAACTTCGAGGGCGTAAGCGGCACCATCACCGGCACTGGCGCAGCCAGCGTCGAGAAGGTGAAGATCTACTTCGCCACCAACGAGCGCGAACTCGTAGTGGAAGAAGACGCCACCAGCTGGCGCGATGCCAATGCCGAACTCATCGGCGAGGCCACCATCGCTGATGGCAACTTCAGCCTCAATGCCACCACTGCCAAGCAGCTCACCCCAGGCAGCAACTATCTCTGGATTGTCTATGACATCGCAGCAGATGCTGTTGAGGGCACCACAGTGGACGCCACCATCACCGGCTACACCGTTGGCGGAAATCAGATTGCAGAGCAGAACGGCAACCCTGCCCACGCTGCCACCATCTTCCTCTCTGAAGGCACCGTGCTCATGCCCAAGGATAAGGGTGTGGACAAGGTGAACGGTTCTATCTACTACCGCATCCCCGCCATCACCACCGTGCTGAAGAACGGACAGACACGTCTCGTCACCCTCACCGACGACCGCCGTAACCACGGCGCCGACCTGCCCAGCCACTGCTACATCGTGGCACAGCACAGCGACGACCTCGGCAAGACATGGAGCGAGCCCATCTGCGTGGCTGGTACGGCAGAGACCGGTGGCGACTATGGCCACGGCGATGCCTCCATCGTCACCAACCGCAACACGGGCCGCATCACCGGTATCATGACCACCTCTGCCAATGGCAACGGATTCTTCGGCTCTACGGTCGACAAGCCACAGACATGGAAGACCATCCACAGCGACGACGGCGGCGAGACTTGGACCGTGCCCGTAGACCACACGAAGAACCTCTATGCTGCTGGTTCGCCCAACCCAACCTGGAAGGGTGGATTCTCTGGCTCAGGTGCTGCCCTGCAGAAGCGTGACGGCACACTCGTAAGTTCGTTTGTCAACCGCGAACTGGACAACAGCCAGCACTTCTACTTCTTTATGTCGGAAGACGACGGCGAGAACTGGAAGGTAGTAGGTACGAGCGGCACCACCGGAGCCGACGAGCCCAAGACCCTCGAGCGCAACAACGGCGACCTTGCCATCAGCGTGCGCGCCGGTGGCTACAACTTCCACAACGTGACGAGCGACAACGGTGCCACCTGGAAGTACGCACCTCAGACCCGCTTCACCAGCGGTATCTCGGGTAACGCTTGCGATGGCGAATACATGGTTTGGTGTTCTTCACTCGAAGGCAACGAGGTGGCTCCTGGCGTGGGCGACATCGCTTTCCAGACCTGTCCCAACAACGGCAGCCGCCAGAACGTCAGCATAGCACTCTCAACCGACGAGGGCGAGACCTTCGGCACACCAAAGACCATCTGTCCCAGCGGTTCTGCCTACAGTGCTGCCACCGTGCTGCCAGACGGCACACTCGGTGTCTACTATGAGGAGAACGGCGTCTACGGCACCTACACCATGCGCTTCGTTCGCTTCTCGCTCGACTGGGCAAGCAACAATGCCTATACCTTCAAGAACAACCCCTTCAAGCCCATTCCTTCCACCTACACCGGCATCGACGACGTAGACCAGAAGGCTGCTGGCTCGAAGAAGGTGGTTTCTACCGAATACTTCAACATTGCTGGACAGCGCATCGCACAGCCCAACGGCATCTGCATCGTGCGTAAGCACATGGCAGACGGCAAGGTTGTCAACAGCAAGATGAACTTCAAATAAGTTCACACACAACATTGTCTAATATTACGCTGCAGAGACTTCAGTGCTCTGCAGCGTTTTTTTTGTGCTCTCTTGATGAGGAGCATTTTTTATTTATTAGTGTCCGGCAAAATTCACAAAGCATAAATTATATTGTAGATATTCAATTGAGTATGGGTGAAATGCAAATTAGGGGCTTGGATAGCCTGAAAGGCTTATATCCATTAGCCCAGGGCAGAGCGAAGCGACACCCTGGGTCGCAAAAATATGAGGCAGAAACTACGAATAACGCAAATAACCTACGAATAAAAATAAAATGATAAAAAATATGAGGCAGGAACTACGAATAACGCGAATGACCTACGAATGGTGGTGCAAAGTTACTAATTACAACGAATATAAACTAAATGAATAAAAATATGAGGTAGGAACTACGAATAAAACGAATAACCTACGAATGTAAAATAAAGGAATAAGGAAAGGAGCACATGAAGCACGCAAAGGACCACACGAGCCGCATAAACGCACAACGCAAAACGATTTACGGCAAAATTTCCTATTCGTAGGTTATTCGTGCCATTCGTAGTTCACAAATCTATGCTTTGCAACACCTTTCCGTAACTTTCTCCCCATCCAATAGCGCACATCTCGCAGAAAAAAATATGAGTGAGGAACTACGAATAACGCAAATAACCTACTAATATAAAATTAAGGGAGAAAATATTTGTCCATCTCTTTCCTAATTGCTAAATTTGTAGCCAACATCAAGGTTTCTTAGTCGGGAAGCCGCACGCAACAAACAGAAAGAATAGAACGAACAGAGGGGCATACGCAAAGTAGCCGGATTCACAACAACAACACAGATGAAAAAAATCACTCTCACACTGCTGCTGGCACTCATTGGCATGGGCAGCATCAGCGCAGCACCTGCCTTTCGCAAAGCTCGCTACGACGGATTCAAGGTGCTCCTACCCAAAGAAGGAAGCATCGTCATGATTGGAAACAGCATCACTGACATGCACGCCTGGAACGACGTCTTCAAGGACGCCAAAGGCAACTACCTGCCCGTCGTGAATCGCGGCAACTCGGGCACTTACTCCACCGAACAGATGGAGAACCTCGAGTCCTATCTCTTCAATCAGCCGGCAAAGGTGTTCCTGATGATCGGCACAAACGACATGGCCACGAGCGGCGGACTGAACCTGACCATCAACCAACTGCTCGGCAATGTGGCGAACATCGTGAAGCGCATCCACAAGCGCTGCCCCAACACGGAGGTCTATCTCTATCCTATTCTGAACAACACGACAGGCAATCGCGTGCGCACCACCTGGGAGAACTACAATGCCAAGCTTGCCGAATACGTCGTAGCGCAGCGTCAGGCTGGCAACACCTGGCTCACCTTCATCGACTTCTACCAAGACCTCTATGCCGTGGGCAAGGGTGGAGCATGGAGCTATGACTCGCTCCACCCCACAGCTGCGAGCTACAAGATTTGGGCACACGCCATCTTGCCCTATCTGGGCGAAGGAGTCACCAGCGTCTACGACGAGATTGAGGGCGACCTGACCGGCGTGCAGCACAATGGAGGTTTTGGCGGTATGGTGGGCGGTTCAGCCACTCAGTTCAGTGTGCGCCCCATCTGTGCCGACGACATCCTCGTCTTTGGCGACGACGAGATAAAAACCGGCGAATGGAACGAACTCCTGGGCAGCAACCACGTCAAAAACCGCGGTGCGGGCTGGGACAAGGGCGGCAACATCGACCGGGTGGAGAAGATGATCACAGCCACCTTTGCCAAGACAGGCGCAAGGAAGGTATGCCCCAAGGCTTGCTTCCTCTACACGGGCACGTCTGACTGCACCGGGTCTGCCGATATGGCAGCGGTCAAGAACAAGTACACTCAGCTTGTCGAAAAACTCAGGACACAAGCTCCCGATGCCAAAATCTATCTCATGGCACTGCATCCCGTCGGCAATGTGCACCACAACGAGCGCGTGGTGGAACTCAACGCCCTCATGCAGCGCCTTGCCGAAGCCAATGCAGCAGACAACCTGAAGTTCGTCGACACCTACACCGACCTCACGGAGGGCAGCAAGCCCAATGCTAACTTCATCACCGGAGACTTCCTCTACGGCCGCGGCTATGTGAAGTTCGCACAAAAGATGAGGGACGCACTCCTTGCCGACTTCCCCACCGACCGCTACACCGTCATCTCCGACAAGGAGGCTGCCAATCGCGTAGAGCGTGCCAACCAGCGCAACGCGATGTGAAAAGCCCACATCCAAACTTTGCCGCCAAACTGGCAGACCCTTGCATGAGAAAACAGTTGCAACGGTGAAGACAAAAAGCCCTTTCTGCATCCTTGTTGCCGGACGCAGAAAGGGTTTTATTTTTGCCTGCAAAAAATTTCTGTAGCAGAAACTAAAAATTTCTGTAGCAGAAACTGAAAAGTTCTGTAGCAGAAAGAAAAAATCAGTTCACGTCTTCAGCTTTCTCTTCCAGTTCATACGCTATCAGACGATGAAGATCCGTGACAGAACGCGGGTCGGTGTCGGTCTCGAAATAGCACCTTTCTGGTGGACACTGCCGCAAGGCATTTATGTTGTGACGAAAACCGAAGGAAACAAAAAATCCCGCACGAAGCAACTGTTGCATCAATTCCGGTTTACCGCGAAAACCGTGGACAATCCAGGGAACATCACCGCTTGGCAAGGCATACTCCTGCCTCAATGCCAACAATTCGTTCCAGGCGCGCACACAATGTATAATGAGCGGTAAGCGAAACCGCAGGCTCCAAGCGATGTGGCGCCTGAAGATGGTCATCTGCTGTGGAAAAGGCACTGTGCATAGTTTGTCCAATCCACACTCTCCTATGGCAGCAATGCGGTGGTTTTCATCGTTTTGAAGTCTTATGCACAACTTGTTCATAACCTCCTCCACATCTGCGTCAGCCGCATGCCATGGATGCACCCCCAGGCTGTCTACATCCTGCTCCACGACGCGCTCACCCTGACGACTTGGGTGGTGGGCATGAAGGTCGAAGAGCGAGTTTGACAGGTTATCAAAAATCGTTGTGTTCATACTCACATCAGTTGCTGGACGAACTGCCACATGATGATGCCAGCCGTGACCGAAACATTCATGCTGTGCTTGGTGCCAAATTGCTGTATTTCAAGACAACCATCGCATGCGTCCACCACCTCTTGCTGCACACCTTTCACTTCGTTGCCGAGCACAACGGCATAGGTCTTTCGCTCGCCTGCTGCTGCATCCACAGCATCTGCTCCATCCCTCCACTCTGGCGAGAAGTGGTGCAGCAAGGTGCTCCCCTCGCATTGTTCGACCGCCAGAATGGTGCAACCTTCGCTTTGCAAATCGCGTATGCAGTCCATCGTGTCTGCATAGTAGACCCACTCAACACTGTCTTCCGCACCGAGGGCAGTCTTGTGGATTTCCACATTGGGCGGACAGGCACAAACGCCACACAAACAGAGTCGCTTGATGCGAAAAGCATCGCAGGTGCGAAACACACTGCCTATGTTATAAATGCTCCTAACATTGTCAAGCACTACAATGAGGGGTGTCTTCTCTGCCTCTCTGAATTCTTGCTGCGAGAGGCGATTCATCTCCGTTACCTTAAGTTTACGCACTGCTGTTTGGGATTGAAAGTTAAGCATGAGAGAACGAACAGCATGTTGGCAGAAAAAGATAGGTGGAGAGGCGAAAAAGCCTTTTTTCATGCAAGCATCATTTCTTGTTGCCCATTTATCTTTCAACAGAACCTGTTCAAAACTCTGTGCAAAGTTACAAAAAGCGTTGATAAGTTGTGGAAAAAAAAGTGGAAAAAAGTTTGGTAGTTACTAAAAATCTTGCGGTAGGCAAACATCTGATACTGCCAAAAAAGTTAGCAAAAACTTAAAAAATACTTTTCAACTCATTTTTCAGGGGTTTTCTACCGCTCATTTGCAGAAAAGTTGTTAACTTTGCAGTTGTGAACATCCTGTGCATAAGATATGCTCTGAAGGTGCTAATGATAAAGAAATGAAGAATAAGCGCTGTCGTTTGGACTGTTCATTATTAGTTGATAATGTTTTGTCTCAACTGCATAACTTATTGTGCAAGCAAAAGGGAAAAAACTTTTGAACACTATGCACAAGACATCATTATCATCATAAAATTCTTCATTAAATAAAAAAATAAATAAAAAGATATAATAATATGTTGCATGTTGATAAAAAATGGAAGGATTTGGGCTTCATCGACGAAGCGCTGCCCGAGGATATAGATCTCGCCAGTGAGATACGCCGCATGGCGAAGGAGAAGAATGCTGTGATCATGGCACACTACTACACCGACGGTGGCGTGCAGGACGTGGCAGACTTCATTGGCGACTCCTTGGCGCTAGCTCAGAAGGCAGCGCAGACGGATGCTGACATCATCGTGATGTGTGGCGTTCATTTCATGGGCGAGACGAACAAAATTCTCTGCCCGGAGAAGAAGGTGCTCGTGCCCGACCTCAATGCCTCATGCTCGCTGGCTGAGAGTTGCGACGCCACCGCCTTCAAGGAATTTGTGGAAGCGCACCCCGACCACACGGTAATCAGCTACGTCAACACAACGGCAGCCACGAAGGCGCTGACCGACATTGTGGTCACGAGTGGCAATGCGCGCAAGATTGTGGACCAGTTGCCAAAGGACGAGAAGATCATCTTCGGTCCAGACCAGAACCTCGGAGGCTACATCAACAGCATCACGGGCAGAGAGATGCTTCTCTGGCATGGTGCATGCCATGTGCACGAGCGTTTCTCCACCGAAAAGATTATTGCCATGAAAGGCGAACACCCTGGAGCCAAGGTGCTGGTGCACCCCGAGTGCCGCGGTGCTGTGGTGAAGTTGGCAGATAAGGTGGGCAGCACGGCTGCCCTCCTCCAATACAGCAAGGAGAGCGACGCCACAGAGTTCATCGTAGCCACCGAGAGCGGCATCCTGCACGAGATGCAGAAGGCGTGTCCCGATAAGACTTTCCTGCCCGCACCACCCGAGGTGAGCGAGCAGACCGACAAGGAGGGTAGACCAGTGACCTGTGCTTGCAACGAATGCAACTTCATGAAGCTAATCACCCTGCGCAAACTCTACAACTGCCTGAAGTATGAATGGCCCACTGTGGAGGTGGATGCCGAAGTGGCGCGTCTTGCCATACGTCCCATCAACCGTATGCTGGAGATGAGCAAGTAAGTTTCACCCCCCTGAGCAAAATAATAAGCACTGGCATCTGATGGAACATCTCCCAACCATAATAAGTGACCTGGCATACATCATGATTGTTGCCGGCCTGGTCACTATTGTTTTCAAGCGGCTCAAACAACCGCTTGTATTGGGTTACATCGTGGCAGGTTTTCTGGCAGGACCACACATGCCCTATACGCCCACTGTGGACGACATGGCAGGCGTGGAAACCTGGAGTCAGATAGGTGTCATCTTCATGATGTTCTCGCTCGGATTGGAGTTTTCGTTCAAGAAAATTGTGAAGATGGGCATGGCACCCGTCCTTTCCTCCCTCTGCATCATGATGTGCATGATAGGCATAGGCAGCGGCGTGGGGTGGATGTTTGGCTGGAACTCGATGCACCGTCTCTTTCTGGGTGGAATGCTTGCCATGAGCAGCACGACCATCATCTATAAGGCATTTGACGACCTCGGACTGAACAAGAAGAAATTCACGAAAAGCGTGATGAGCGTGCTCATTCTGGAAGACATCTTGGGCATTCTGCTCATGGTGGTGCTCAGTGCCGTGGCTGTGAGTCGCAATTTTCAGGGAGGCGATCTTGCCATGAGTATGCTCAAGTTGGTTTTCTTCCTTGGCTTGTGGTTTGTGGTGGGTATTTTCGTCCTGCCCATGTTTTTGAAGAAGAACAGTAAGTTCATCAACAGCGAAACACTGCTCATCTTCACCGTGGGCGTTTGTTTTCTGATGGTGATGCTCGCTTCCGAGTCGGGCTACAGTCCAGCCTTTGGCGCCTTCATGATGGGCAGCATTTTGGCAGAGACAATAGAGGCGGAGCACATTGAGAAGGTGATAGGCAGCATAAAGGACCTCTTCGGTGCCATCTTCTTCGTGTCGGTGGGCATGATGGTGGACCCCTCCATCCTCTTGCACTATTGGCCCTCCATCCTGGTCATCACGGCATCCATCCTCATCGGTCAGAGTGTGTTCGGAACGATGAGTTTCATTCTCTCCGGACAAGACCTCAAGGGAGGCATGCAGTGTGGCTTTTCGATGGCTCAGATAGGTGAGTTTGCTTTCATCATTGCCGCCTTGGGGCAGAGCCTGCACGTCACAGACGGTTTTCTCTATCCCGTGGTGGTGGCTGTGAGTGTAATCACCACCTTCCTCACCCCCTACATGATCAAGGCAGCCGAACCAGCCTATCAGCTTGTGCAGCGCATCATGCCCGAAAGGGTGAAGAGTGTCATCGACACGAGTTCGCGCTCGAAGACGAAGCACCGTGCTGCACAGCGATGGACATCTGCCCACCGCATGCTGAGCAAGCAAGACATACTGACCAGCATGGGCAAGAAGAAGGTGTGGAAGATCACCCTCAAGCAGCTTTTCTTGCAGACTGCCATCTACTCCATCCTCACCTCGGCAGCCATCACGCTCAGCATAGCTTCGCTCCTGCCTTTCTTTCGCAGTGTCTTCAGTAATTGGCCAGGCAATGCCATTTGTGGCATCCTCACCATCTGCGTCATAGCCCCCTTCCTGCGCCCCATCGTCATGCGCAAGAACCACAGCGAGGAGTTCGTCTATCTGCGCAGGCAGGGCATCCTGCACAGCACGCTCTTGTGGCTCACCATAGTGCTGCGCTTTCTCCTGGCATCCTATGCCGTCTACTACATTTTCGATTTCCTCTCGCCCTACAAGTGGTGGTTGCACATCCTTCTCTCCTTCCTCGTCATCTACTCCATTGTTTGGTGCAGATGGGTGAAACTGCAGAGCATAAAACTCGAACGCACCTTCCGACACAACCTCACGCGCCGCGAACGACTCACGAGGGCAAAGGATGAGAAAGCCTATGCCCGCCGTCTGGTGGGGCGCGACCTGCACATCGTCAGTCTCACACTGCCCGACGAGAGCATGTGGGGTGGCAAGACGCTTGCCGATCTGGCTTTCGGTCGCAACGACGACATCATCGTGGTGGCAGTGGTGCGCGGCAGCAGTCGTCACAACATCCCTGGGGGCAACTTTGTTCTCTATCCGCGCGACACGGTGGAGGTGATTGGCGACGACGACAGCATCTTCCATTTTTCGAAACGAATGGAAGCTGAAGTGCATAAGAAGACACAGCGGCAGCATCCGCTCAAGATTAGTTGTCTGACCCTCCAAGCCGACTCGCCCTTCATAGGCAAGAGCATACGCGAAAGCGGCATACGATCGCAACTCAACAGCATCGTGATAGGCATTGAAGTGGAGGATGGCACACTATCGATGGCTTCTCCCGAATACATCTTCCAGCGCAACGACACGTTGTGGCTGGTGGGATGAGAAAAAGAAAAATCCTTCTGCCCCTGCGTGGCAGAACCACCATTCATTACACATTATACCCCCTGACAGATATGGCAAAGAAAGAAGGCTTGACGCCCATGATGAAACAGTTTTTCGACCTCAAAGAGAAGCATCCCGATGCGATTCTCTTGTTTCGTTGTGGCGACTTCTACGAGACATACGCCGACGATGCCGTACAGGCATCCCAGATTCTGGGCATCACGCTGACGCGAAGAAACAACGGCAAAGAGTTCATGGTCAACACCGAGATGGCTGGATTTCCCTATCATGCCCTCGACACCTATCTGCCAAAACTCATTCGCGCTGGAAGGCGCGTGGCCATCTGCGACCAGCTCGAAGACCCAAAGATGACGAAGAAACTCGTCAAACGCGGCATCACCGAACTGGTGACGCCCGGTGTGGCGATGAACGACAATGTGCTCTCGACGAAGGAGAACAACTTCCTGGCTGCGCTTCACTTCGGCAAAGGAGCATGCGGCATGGCACTGCTCGACATCAGCACGGGGGAGTTCATGGTGGCACAAGGCACGGCTGACTATGTGGACAAACTCATGGGCAACTTCAACCCCAAGGAGGTCATCTATGAGCATGGCAAGAAGGCGCAGTTTGAGGCTTGCTTTGGCACACGCTACATCACCAAGGAACTCGATGACTGGTGTTTTGCCGACGCCACTGCGCTGCAAAAAATCACCCACCACTTCCAGGTGAAAAACCTGAAGGGATTCGGCATCGACCACCTCAAGAGTGCTGTCGTGGCAGCTGGCGTCATTTTGCAATACCTGGAGATGACGCTCCACACCCAACTCAAACACATCACCGGCATCAGCCGCATTGAAGAGGAGCGCTATGTGCGCCTCGACAAATTCACGCTGCGCAGTCTCGAACTGGTCAGTTCGATGAACGATGAGGGCGTCTCGCTGCTCGACATCATCGACCGCACGCTGACGCCTATGGGAGCACGCATGCTGCGCCGGTGGGTGTCGTTCCCCCTGAAGGATGTGCGTGCCATACAAAAGCGCCAGGACGTTGTCGACTGTTTCTTTCGTCATCCTGAGTTGCGCAACATAGTGGACGAGCATCTTCAGGAGATAGGTGACCTCGAACGCATCACTGCCAAGGTGAGTGCAGCACGTGTGACACCGCGCGACGTGCAGCAACTGCGCATTGCCTTGCAAGCGCTGCTTCCCATCAAGAATTGTCTGATGGCATCCGAAGACGACACCTTGCGTGCCTTGGGCGAGAAGATCGAACTATGCGAGGAGATGCGCGAACGCATTGCACGCGAACTGCAGCCCAATCCCCCCTTGCTTGTGGCGAAGGGAGGTGTCATTGCCAACGGTGTGTGCGAACAACTCGACGAGTTGCGGCAGATTGCCTATAGCGGTAAGGATTATCTGCTGCAGATACAGCAGCGAGAAGCTGAGAAGACGGGCATCTCATCGCTGAAGATTGGCTACAACAATGTGTTTGGCTACTACCTCGAAGTGCGCAACACCTATAAGGAACAGGTGCCGCAGGAATGGATTCGCAAACAGACGCTCACGCAGGCTGAACGCTACATCACGCAGGAGTTGAAGGACTACGAAGAGAAAATACTCGGTGCTGAAGAGAAAATACTCGCCCTCGAATCAAGACTCTTCAATGAATTGGTAGCTGCCCTTGCACAACACACTGCCCAGATGCAGCAGGACGCTGTTCTGGTGGCTCAACTCGACTGTCTGCTCAGTTTTGCTAAGTCGGCTGCCGAACTGCGTTACATACGGCCCGTTGTGGACGAATCGGAAGTGCTCGACATCAAGCAGGGCAGGCATCCGGTCATAGAGCAGCAGATGCCGGTGGGCGAAAAGTACATCCCCAACGATGTATATCTCGACACGCAGAGTCAGCAGGTGGTCATAATCACGGGTCCCAACATGGCTGGTAAGTCTGCGCTCCTGCGACAGACAGCACTCATCGTTCTCCTGGCACAGATTGGCAGCTTTGTGCCTGCTGCAAGTGCCAGAGTGGGTGTTGTGGACAAGATATTCACACGTGTGGGTGCAAGCGACAACATCTCGATGGGAGAGTCTACCTTCATGGTGGAGATGAACGAGGCAGCAAGCATCCTCAACAACATCTCGCAGCGTTCGCTCATACTCTTCGACGAACTCGGACGCGGCACCAGCACCTACGACGGCATCTCCATTGCCTGGAGCATCGTGGAATACATCCACGAGAACCAGAGAGGGCATGCGCGCACACTGTTTGCTACGCACTACCACGAACTGAACGAGATGGAGAAGACCTATTCGCGTGTGAAGAACTACAACGTGAGCGTGAAGGAGGTGGACGGAAAGGTCATCTTCCTGCGTCGTCTTGTGGAGGGCGGCAGTGCCCACAGCTTCGGTATTCATGTGGCGCGCCTGGCTGGTATGCCCATGAGCATCGTGAAGCGCGCGGAGCGGGTGCTCGAACAAATGGAGGCTTCGCGCAACAAGGATGGGGTGGGCGGAAGCATCTCCATCGGTGCAGGACAGGGCGATGGCGTGCAGATGAACTTCTTCCAACTCGACGACCCCATCCTCACACAAGTGCGTGACGAGATTCTACATCTCGACGTCAACAATCTCACACCACTCGAAGCACTCAACAAACTCTCCGAGATAAAGAAAATTGTGGGAGGAAAATAATGTGATCATGGGACACCCATGGTTCGTTCGGCATACTTCAAACGAAGATTGTGGGAGCAACAGATAATGTAATCATGGACATCATACAAAAAAAGGGATGCACCTCACGGCGTATCCCTTTCGTGTTGTTTTAGGTTTTAATAGTGTTTCTAAAAAAATAATGTTGTTGGATAACCACTTTCTTGCGTGGACAACATCAATAAACTCTATGTGGTTCACTTTTGATTCATCTATTTTTCTCCTATCTGTTCGTCACTAATCTTCGAAAAACCCTCGCTCGGAGTAATTCCGTACTTAGCCTTATAGGCACGACGAAACGAGGTCAGGTTGTTGAAACCCGAACATCTTGCCACTTCGTTCAACTTCATTGTAGGGAAATTCTGGATGAGATTGTCAGCATATTCGATGCGCAACTTGCGCAAAAGTTGAGGAAGCGTTGTGCCAAGAGTTTCGTTTACGAAAGCTGAGGCATAGGCTCTGTTTGTCTTGAGATCCTCCATGAGATTCTCCAAACAATAGTTAGAGTTGAGGAAGAAGGGTCTTTTTTGTGCCAGCATCTTTGTGTAGCGCTGCATGGCAGATTTTACGTCAAATTTATGTCTCATCGTTCTTTTTGTTTGGGAAAAAGTCCGTTACGACTTGATTGTTATTTTGTGTTTAGCTGCTCGTAATATCGGTGACAAAAATACACGAAAGATTTCTAATTGAAAATCTTTTAATGTTCATAAATAGCTTATTTTACGAAAAGTTACTGTTTTTGTATCAGATTATTCAAAAAACACATAATTAAGCAGTCAAAATGCAAAATTTATTTAAAAAAAATATCTATCTTTGCAGCGAAAAATCTTATGTATGAATGATAAAATGCTTGTTTAAACTATTTTTTCTGCTCCTTTTCTTTCTCTTTGCCACTTCTGCGGCAATGGCGCAGTCTACGGTGCGCAATGCAAGTGGGAGCATGATTTTCCGCACAGACAACGATGGCACGGTGCGCAACAGCAGCGGCACACGAGTGCTGAAGATAGACAATGACGGCACCATCCGCAACCAGAGCGGTAGCCGCATCGGGCAAATCGACAACGATGGCACCATCCGCAACCAGAGCGGAAGCCGCATGGGCAAGGTGGACAACGACGGCACGGTGCGCAACCAAAGTGGCAGTCGTATGGGCAAGGTGGAGCAGGATGGCACGGTGCGCGACCAGAGCGGCAGTCGCATTGGCAAGGCTGACTATCTTGATCGTCGCCACACGGCCTATTTGTTTTTCTTCTTCAACCGCTAATCTTACATATTATATATAATAGATGAAGAAACTTAACTTATTCCTCATGCTCATGCTTGTCTCTCTGGCAAGCATGGCAAAACCTTGGACGGCAAAGACACTCCCCGTGCCTAAAAACACTACCGACTCAACGCTCGTCACCTACGTCTGCAACCCCGACCGCATCCTTTCTACTGCCGAAGTGGATAGCCTCGACCAAATCATGTTTTCGCTTGAGAAGACACAAGGTGTTCGTGGACTCGTCATCTGTGTGGCAGAAACGGATCCCGACGACCCCTACGACTTCTGCATCGAGGTGGGCAATACCTACGGCATAGGCGGCAAGCAGAACACTGGTTTCATTTTGTTTGTTTCCACCGTGAGCAGAGGCTACTATATTCTCACCGGCGATGGTATGGAGAAATTCCTCACCGATGCTCAGTGTTCGCGCATCAGCAGAAATGAGATGGTTCCCTACTTCAAGGAAGAGCAGTGGGGAGCAGGTCTGTTGGCTGGTCTGCGCGCAGTGCAGTCGGTGTGCAGCGGTGAGACAGAACTTCTTGCCGAGGACGACGAGGCGAACGACGACGAAGAGGGTGGCAACCTGCTGCTCTGGCTTGGAGGTGGTCTGGCAGGCTTGATAGGACTGGGTGCCTACGGAGCACGCAAGGCGCGCCAATGCCCTCAGTGCAAGAAGACAAACTATCGCAAGGTGCTCCGCCAGACGGTGCTTGTTCACGACGAGGAGGGTGCTCTCGATGATGAGGAGATAGAGGAGCAGATACAAGCTTGTCTTGCCGACCTCAAAGCAGGTCGCAAGGTAGAGACGAAGAAGTTCAGAACCTTCAACCCTGCAGCCTCTGCCATGGTGGAGGGAGGCGATGCAGCAACCAATCAGATTGGCAACTCTCAGGACGAAGCAAACGGTTTGACCTCTTCCGACGAAGCCTCCAAAGCAGCCCAAGACAAAGATATGGACAAAATCATGAAGTCTGCAGGTATCAGTATGCACAGCTTCGAAAATCCGAAGAAGCACAAGTATAAGAAAGTGCGCGTGATCGACATCAACCGCTGTCCAGACTGTGGCTACGAGCATCGTGCAGAGAGCAAGGGCACAACCTACGACTATATGTTGGGTATCTTCACCTCCGGTACTTTCGGTGCCGTCTATCATTCTTCCGAGAGCAGCAGTTCGTCGAGCAGTAGAAGCCACCGCAGCCGCAGTAGTAGCAGAAGCAGCGGCGGACACTCATGGGGCTCATCGGGCGGTGGTCACTTCAGCGGTGGCGGTGCCGGTGGCAGATTCTGATGGATATTTTCTTTTGCAAAAGGAAAACTTACGAAAACTTACTATCACTTACGCAACACGTTACCGTTTACGCAACACACAGAATACACACACAAGGAAAAGCATAAACTTACAATAGCATCAAAGACAACAATTAATAATTATAAACTATTAACTAACAAAAAAGAAAGAAAATGGGACTTTTAAAAAACAAATGGGTGGGCATTGGAGCACTCGCCATTATCGTCATCTGGGCCATCAGCACCTACAACGGTATGGTGACTGAAGAAGAAAAAGTAAACAAGGCATGGGGCGATGTAGAGGCAGCTTATCAGCGTCGTATGGACCTCATCCCCAACCTCGTCAACATCGTAAAGGGATATGCTACCCACGAGGAGAAGACCCTCACCGAGGTGGTTGAACTCCGCAACAAGGCCACCCAGATGACCATCAGCGTGGACTCACTTACCGAAGAGACCATGGAGCAGTATCAGAAGATGCAGGAGCAGCTCTCAGGCAGCCTCAGCCGCTTGATGGCTATCACCGAGGCTTATCCCGAACTGAAGGCCAACGAGAACTTCCTCCAGCTCCAGGATCAGCTCGAAGGTACAGAAAACCGCATCAACGAGGTGCGCAAGGAGTACAATGCTACCGTGCAGCCCTACAACGTCAAGGTGCGTAAGTTCCCTGCCAGTCTCCTCAGTGGCATCTTTGGCTTCTCCACCAAGCCCATGTTCAAGGCGCAGGAAGGCGCGGACAAGGCAGTTGAGGTGAAGTTCTGAAAAACCTCTCTCCGCTCTCCATCAATAGTGGGAGCACATAGTTTCAATAGCGGAGAAAAAAGTAAGAGAAGTTCGCAAAAGAATACAAAAAAGGCGTGTAGCTCATGAGCTGCACGCTTTCTTTATGTCTGGTGGTTAAAGGTGACCGATTGCCCCGTTTATTTCAGCGCCTCCGTTTATCCCGTTTATTCCGTTTATTCGTTTATTCTGGTGTTCCGATTGTTCTGTTTGTTCGTTTATTTCGGTTGCTTTGTTGTTTTCTTTCTGAGTACTCTCACCATGCACCCGATGCCGAGCAGAACGAAAGGAATGCTGAGCAGTTGGCCCATGTCGAGTGGTAGACTACCGTTGTCCACCCCACCTTGCACCTCCTTGGTGAACTCGATAAAGAAGCGGGCACAGAAAATGAGTGTGAGGCAAAGACCGAAGTAGAAGTAGGAGCCAACAGCAGGACGCAAACGATTTGTAGTCTGCTCTGCATCTGGCTGATTCATGCTGCGGCGATAGAACCACCATCCTATGCAGAAGAAGAGTGCATAGCAGATGGCCTCGTAGAGTTGTCCCGGATGGCGCGGTAGGGGCACCACGGAACCATCCTGAAGTGTCTCTACGGTGCGTAGGGCCTCTGGACTTCTGAAGAATCGGAATGCCCAGGGCACATCTGTTACGCGTCCGATGATTTCCGAGTTCATGAGGTTGCCCAAGCGGATGAAACAGGCGCAGATGGGCGTTACGATGGCAATATTGTCGAGCACAAAGCCCAGTTTGAGTCCGCTCTTGCGCATGAAAAGCCAAAGTGCCACCATAAGTCCGAGTGTGCCTCCATGGCTGGCAAGTCCTTCGTAGCCCACGAAATGCCATGCTCCGCCGCTCATCTTTATGGGCAGTAGCATCTCAACGACTCCTTTCCAACTTGTCAGATAGTAGTTGGGTTCGTAGAAGAGACAATGTCCGAGTCTTGCTCCCACCAGTATGCCGACAAAGCAGTAGATGAAGAGCGGCTCGAACTTCTTCATGTCTACCTTCTGCTGCTTGTAGAGCCAGCGTTCGAGCAGATAGACAGCCAAGAGTCCGATGCACCAGCAGAGCGAATACCAGCGCACGGAGAGCGAACCAATATGGAAGGCTTCAATGCCAGGGTTCCAGTTAATGTATAACGTGTTCATGAGCTAAAATTAAGGACTCTCCCCCCGCCCTCCCTGAAGGGAGGGAGCCGCGTAGCGTGAGGGGGTAAGTTGTGATAGAAATGTGAGAGAGAGAGTCTTATACGTTGAAACGGAAGTGCATGATGTCGCCGTCTTGAACGACGTACTCCTTGCCCTCAACACCCATCTTTCCGGCTTCGCGCACAGCGGCTTCGCTACCATATTTGATGTAGTCTTCATACTTGATCACTTCGGCACGGATGAAGCCCTTCTCGAAGTCGGTGTGGATGACACCGGCACACTGTGGTGCCTTCCATCCCTTGCGGAACGTCCATGCCTTCACCTCCATTTCGCCAGCGGTGATGAAGGTCTGGAGTGTGAGCAGGTGGTAGATGGCCTTGATGAGGCGGTTGCATCCGCTTTCGGTGAGACCCATGTCCTCGAGAAACATCTGCTTCTCTTCGTAGGTCTCCAGTTCGGCAATGTCAGCCTCCGTCTGTGCACTGATGATGAGCATCTCAGCCTCTTCACCCTCGATGGCTTTCTTCACTGCCTCGGTGAACACGTTGCCCTGAGCTGCCGATGCATCATCGACGTTGCACACGTAGAGCACAGGCTTTGTGGTGAGCAGGAAGAGACTCTTGGCAGCTGCCATTTCGTCTTCGCTGTCAAACGAGACAGTGCGGGCGCTCAGTCCCTGGTTCAGTGCTTCCTGATATTTGAGGAGCACATCCAGTTCCACCTTGGCTTGTTTGTCGCCGCCCACTCTTGCTTGCTTCTCCACCTTCTTGATGCGGTTCTCAATGGTTTCGAGGTCCTTTATCTGCAGTTCGGCGTCGATGATTTCTTTGTCGCGCACGGGGTCGACGCTGCCGTCCACGTGCACGATGTTGGGGTCGTCAAAGCAGCGCAACACATGGATGATGGCATCGCACTCACGGATGTTGGCGAGGAACTGGTTGCCCAGACCTTCGCCACGGCTTGCTCCCTTCACCAGACCGGCAATGTCGACGATGTCGCAAACCGCTGGCACGATGCGTCCGGGGTGGACGATTTCGGCCAGTTTGGTAAGTCGTTCGTCGGGAACGCTCACCTGACCGAGCTGCGCGTCGATGGTGCAGAAGGGGAAGTTGGCTGCCTGTGCCTTAGCGCTCGACAGACAGTTGAAAAGTGTTGATTTGCCCACGTTGGGCAGTCCTACTATTCCTGCTTTCATATTTTTGTTCTGTTATTCTTTTATTCTGTTCATGTTCGAACGTTCATTCGCATGTCAGTTCGTTGTTTGTGTGTTGCTCGAATGTTTTGTTCTTCTGTTGTTCGGGTATTCTGTGGAGTTCAGGGTCGTGCGCTTGGCGAATCATCGTCAGGCTATGACTGATATAGAATTGCGTGCAAAGTTACAATAAATAATCAATAATGTCAACTTTCCTGCTCCATTCTTCAGTTTTCGAGCTCTAAATTCTCAACTTTCTCCGTTCCCCACCTATAGCCTTCATGGTTCAGAACGTGTAGCTGCAGCCCATGATGAGGGA
Source organism: Candidatus Physcousia equi (assembly GCA_018065005.1). Lineage (GTDB taxonomy): Bacteria > Bacteroidota > Bacteroidia > Bacteroidales > Bacteroidaceae > Physcousia > Physcousia equi. The sequence continues at coordinate 4,591 of JAGHUD010000039.1, read as the reverse complement.
GCGTGCATTGGGGTGATTGGTGGTGAGAATGGTGTTGTCGGTGTTCTTTGTCACGTTGGATCGGTCGCCTTCAAAGATGTCTTGCACGAAAGCGTAGATGCCCCACGGTCCGAACTCTTTCACGGCGCGCAACGAGATGTAGGTGTTGGGGCGCTCGTAGTAGTAGCGGTGCACCTCTTTGCCCGTATAGAGCGCTGTGAGGGCGAGTGTCCATTGGTTGTGGAGTTTTAGTTGTGGTCGTGCCTTGAAACTGTAGCTCCATGCCTCGTCGCCCGAGATGCGCTCTCCGTTGTAGGTCAGATATTTGGCATGCGCTCCCATTGTCATGCTGAACCGACCGTAGCGCATCTCACCTTCGAGTGCAAGACGTATTGTGTGGTAGTCAGCATCGTTCACCCAGGTCTTCACGCTGCGGTGTAGTGTCTCGTCGTAGAGTGAGATGCGGGTGATGTCGTTGTTCTTCTGACTGTATTCGCCGATGGCAGTTACGGTCCAGTGTCGGCTGTTGTAGGTGTAGTCGAGTTTCCAGGTGTGCGTGGTCGACGGTTGTAGTTGTGGGTTACCCACCACCCATACGCCGATGTTGCGCCCAATGTGGACGAAGGGATACAGTTCTGCATAGCTGGGGCGCTGATAGCTGCGACGGTAGTTGGCACGCAGTCGGTGGTTTTTGTCCACCTGATATGTGGCAGAGAGGTTTGTCTGCCAGTCGTTGTAGCTGCGTCGTATGTCGTCGTTCAGTCCGTCATGGATGAGGTGGTGGTAGTGCTCGTAGTCGGCACTGGCAGCCAGTGTCAGTTTCTTGGAGCGGTGGCGCAGCGAGAGGCTGGTGAGTGCTGCGCGCGAGTCGTAGTTGAACTGTGTGTAGCTGTCCTCGATGTGCAGGTTGCTCAATGAGAGTTTCTCGTTGGCTGAGAGCGAGAAACCGTGCCAGGTGGGTGAACTGTAGTCGAGGTAGATGTAGGGCGCGAAGTTATGGATGCGTTGCGTCACGTGTTCCTTGACGTCGAAGTCGCCCTCGCCCCATTCCTCACTTTCGAGTAGGGTGCGTTGGGTGAAATGCCTGATGTTGGCGCGTGCGATGAAGGAACCTCCTGCAGGGATGAGTCGTTTGTATTGGAGCAATCCTCCCACCTTTGTGTTTTTCTCGTCGCGCAACTGTTCTTCATATTCCTCTCCCAAACTTTTATGCGCTTCATCGAAGGCATACTTGGTGGCGTTCATCTCCGAGTTTGTGTGGCTGAACGTCTCCAGCACACCTATGGAGAAGATATCGTAGCGGCGCGGTTTGTAGTCGTAGCGCAGCGAGGCATTCACATGCTCAAACCTCATTTCCGTCTTCGACTCCGTGTAGTCGCTCGTGCCGTTCACTGAGCGTGTGTCGATTTCCTGCCATGTGTTGTGTCTGCCCAGGTCGGCAGACAGGTCACCAGTGAAGAGCCACTTGTTGCTCTTGAGTGTGAAATAGGCGCTTGGCATGGCATTGCCGCGTGTGCTTGCCCCCATGTAGGTGCGTCCCGTGAAATGGGCATTGTTGTGCGTCTCGCGCACCGAATCATTGCCATTCTCGTAAGAAGACATCACACGAGAGGCGATGCGTTGAAATTCGTTGTCGTCCTGTGCCCTGAACTGCGTTGTTGTGGCGAGTGCCAGCAGGGCGATGGCTATTTTCTTCATCTTGCTCAATAGAGTCTTGTTTTAGGACGGCAAAGTTACGGCATATTTCCTAATACAGCAAGAAAAACCACGACAAATATCCTTCTTCATCCGTTTTCTCAGGGACCCTACGCAGACTCTCTCTCTCCTTTCATTCTTCCTCTCTCTCTTTTTTTCTCTTTTTTAGGTAATCAGGCATAAAAGAGGCTTGTCCGGTCCCTCTGCCCTGATGTGTAGGGCAGGCGGACCGGACAATGCCGATGGTAGACCGTTCGTTGCTTGCTTTGTCACTTTGCTGTGAAGGTGGTGACGCTTGTGGAGCCAGCTGCAGAGGATCCGAGATACAATCCGTGCCAGCTTGTGGTGGCATCGGTGGGAGCCGAGGTGCTGTACTTAAGCGTGTAGGTTGATCCCGAACTCATGCCTGCAGCGGTGATGAGGCTCATCGTGGACGACAGGGACGCCTCGACGCTGAAGGTGAAGAGATTCTGTCCCGAGCTGTTGGAGAGTGTGTAGTAGCGGTTGGGTTGTATGCTGAGGCTGCTTGTGCTGAGCACATATCCCTGCGATGCACTTCCGATACCCGAACTGCTTCCTCCGCCTTGTGCTCCTCCGAGAGCAACCACATTGGCAGGTCCCGTTATCTTGATATACCTGTTATTGTCGCAGTCAAGTCCCTCTTCCGGACTCCCCTTGGTAGTGTAGGTCAGCAGATTGCCGCCAGCCAATATGATGGCGCCCGTTTGTCCGTAGTTGGAGTCCACTGCATCATTTCCGAAGCCATAGCACACCGTGGTTCCTCCCTCGAAGGTGATGCCTCCTGCCGAGTTGATACAGTCGTCGTAGCACTTCAGATAATGTTTTCCGCCCACGATGCGTATGGCATTCGTAGCTTTCAGTTTGCTCTCCATGCCCTCAGCACCATTGGTGGCGGTGCTGATAAGTGTTTCGCCTCCATAGAGCGTGATGTTGCCCACCACCTTGATGCCTTTTGCCGACGAACCGCTGCTCTCGTTCATACCCGGTCGTCCGCCTGTGCTAGTTCCGCCAGTAGAGCCGTATTGGCTTCCAGTGGTTGTGATGTTAAGCACAGGCCCACTTCCGTCGATGTTTCCTTCCACAAAGTTTCCATCCACCTTGATGCCCTTTCCGCCGCTTCCGCTCACGTTGATGTCTATGGTTCCGCCGAGCAGGTTCAGGTCGCCATCCACCTTGATGCCCTTGGCGGTGAAAGTATCTGTTGTCGAACTGCTGCCGATGGTTCCACCTTGATAGCTTGAGCTGACGTCCGACAGACTGTAGGTGCGGGTGGTGCCGCTGGTGGAGTAGGTCGACGAAACCTTGTAGAAGTGGTCGGCGCCGTCGGAGGGTGCAGTGAAGGTGCCCGACTTGATGGTGTAGGTGGTGCTGCCGCCTCCGCCGCTGCGGTAGTTGGGTGCCTGGAAGTAGTAGGTGCCGCTGTTGGCTGTGGCGAAGTCATAGCAGTAGAAAGTCGTTCCGTTCACCGTGACCTGTTGCGTGAGGGTCGCCACTTGTGTTCCGCTGGACGAGTAGAGATAGACGGTCGACCACACGCTTGTCGACTGACCGGGGAATCCACCCATGCCACTCGATGTGGGCACGTTGACGTAGACCTTGTAGCTCTTCTTCTCGGTGGGTGTGTCCGTGTCCGTTGTTGTGCTGCTCACGTCGACGGCATCGCTTGCGGTGCCGGCAGCTCCGTTGTTGACAATCGTGATGCTGGCGTTGTCTGCCACCGTGAGGTTGCCTGCGCTGATGCCTCTGGCTCCCACTCCGCTTGTGGTGATGCTGATGGTGCCATTTGTGATGCTGAGGTCCGTACCCTTCAGTCCACCCACATAGCCCATGTCTCCGTTCTCCACCACCGCCTTCCCGCTTTGGTTGATGGTGATGTCTCCTCCGTCAATCTTCAGTTCCTGTTTTGACTTGATGGCTTTGTTTCCAGCGCCCGAAGTAGTCAGGTTCAGTTTGCCTCCGCTGATGCTCATCAGCGAATCGCTCTTGATGGCAGCCACGTCGTTGCCTGTTGTCGTGATGGTGATGTTGCCATCCTTGATGATGAGCTGTCCGTTGAGCGTGTCGGCAACGTTGTCGGTTGCTTCGGCTTGTATGCCATCGCCACCCACAGCATCGATGGTGACTTCGCCACCCTGCTGCAAATAGTATTGGCCGGCATGTATGCCATCGCCAGAAGCCTGCAGGATGGCTATGGTGCCCACCGACTTCTTAATCTCGATGTACTCCTTGGCAGAGATGCCGTGCTTTGCATGCCCCCTGACGTAGAGTTTGCCTGCCCCCGACACTTCCAGATGCCCCTTGGTGTAGAGTGCAGCCTTCTGTCCGCCATCCTCGTCGGCATCCTCAAGTGTGTTCTCGGTGCCTGCCACCAGTCTCAGCGCAATGCGCTTGCCGCACTTCACGTTGATGGCCTCTTGCGAGCTGCCCTTCAGTTTCAGTCCGTTGAGGAGGAACGTCGTCTTGTAGTCACCTGTATAGACAAGCGATCCCTTGTTGCTCTCGCCTTGCAGCGTGATGTTCACCTCCATGTCGGTCCGGCTGTTCTGCACCACCACGTCCCCGCCATTCACCACAGCCGTGATGCTCCCGTCGGCAGGCAATCCGCTGACGAGGGCATCTTCCTCGTCCCCGTTCCAAGTGACAGAGAGCAGACCGTCAAAAGTGTCGACGATGGTGGTGGGCGAGGTGCGTCCCATCAAGATATCCACCAGTTTGTCTATGTCCTTCAGGTTGCTCACTCCGTCGGCATTGACGTCCGACACCGCCGTATATCCTCCTCCCGTCTTCAGGTGGTGGGTGAGCAAGGCAAGGTCCTTCAGCGAGATTCTTCCATCGTTGTTCATGTCTCCTCTATACTGAGCCATTACCTCGTTGCCCACCAACATGAAGAGGGCAA
>JAGHUD010000049.1 GCA_018065005.1 Candidatus Physcousia equi | reverse complement strand
TGTTTCTCGTTTGCGGTTGCAAAGGTACGGCGTTTTTTCGGACTGACCAAATGTTTTGAGGATTTTTTTCGATTTTTTTTGAAGTATTGATATAAATCAAGCCAAATGAAGCACTGGGCGCCTATATACATTATATATATTATTTCGCGCGCGAGAAAAGAGGGAAATTATTTTGCATTGGGTGAAGTGCATGAAAACAGAGAAAAAAGTAGAAAAAATTAGAAAAAAAGGCAAAAAATAAGCCCGATCCTTTTTCAGAAAAGAAAAAGAAAGGGCAAAAAAATGGAGGACTTCGGGCATCACAACTCCGACTCACTCACTTGGAAAGTGCGCCCGAGAGAGATGTCTCCGGTGGTGAGACCGAGTTTGAGCCACTTCATGCGTTGCGCGGAAGTGCCATGGGTGAAGGTTTCGGGTACGGACTTGCCACGTGCTTTCTCCTGAAGGTAGTTGTCTCCTATGACTTCGGCACAACGTATTGCCTCTTCGAGATCGCCATCCTCGATGCTGCCAAACATTTGGTTGTCGTGATAGCCCCATACTCCAGCATAGAAGTCGGCAAGCAGTTCGAGACGCACACTAATCTTGTTGGCCTCTTTTTCATTGAGACGAGACATCTTTTCGTGTGCCTCTTCGAGAGAGCCGAGCAGGTACTCGACATGGTGTCCGACTTCATGTGCGATGACGTAGGCATAGGCGAAGTCGCCGTCTGCTCCGAGTTGCTTTTTCATCGAAGAGAAGAAGGAGAGATCGATGTAGAGACACTGATCTGCAGAGCAATAGAAGGGGCCCATGCTTGCCGAGCCATTTCCGCAACCGGTTTGCACACTGCCCGTGTAGAGGACCATTCGCGGGGGCGTATAGGTCTTGCCCAATTTTTTGAACTCTGCCGTCCAAACATCTTCTGTTCCGGCAAGTATCTGTCGTGAAAATTTGGCCAATTCTTCTTCCTCCTTAGTAAATGTTCGGTTGGTGGAACTCGTCTCGGTTACCTCTCCGCGCAAGATGCTACCGAGATCGATGTTGGCGGAACTGGGATCGTTGGTGCCTGTGAGAAAGTTCATCAGCAGGGCTATGATTACGCCCACTATGCCAACGCCACCTGCAGCCACCTTGCCACTCATGCCTCGTCGATCATCAACATTCGTACTTTCTCGTCTTCCTGTAAGTCTCATGGTAAAATTAGATTAGTATTACTTGGAAGGCAAATTTACGAAAATTTTATTTATCATAGGGCAAGAAACGCAAAAAAATGTGTCTATACAGAGGAATATGGTAAAGATTCTCGCACATTTTGGTCGAGTAGTTGGGCGAATTGAAAGTTTCTGCTGCGGAAACCGAAAGTTTCTGCTGCGGAAACTGAAAAGTTCTGCTGCGGAAACCGAAAGTGACTGATAGAGGAAATGCTGTGATGGGGGTGGAAGCACGAAAATGATAAAAAAAGAGGGCGAGCGCATGTCTCATGAAGACATGCGCTCACCCACGTGCTTTGCTGCGTGAAGCTATACAGACGGAAGGGTCTGAAGAAGGCGATTACTTCTTCAGAATCTTGCGAGCCAGTGCATCAACATCGTCCTTGGTGACACGTCCGTCACCATTGATGTCCAACTCGTCACCATCGGTGCTGCTGCCCAGTATGTCGGCAAGAGTGAAGGTGCGGCTCACCTTGGCAGATGGAGTAAAGCCAGAAGCCGTGGCGATGGCAGTGACCACGAAGGCAGGCGCCTGGAGGTCGATAGCGGCACTGTTCTGTTCGGTGGCTTTCCAAAGCACTTTCACCTCTTGGGTGCAAGTGGAGTTAGGTGTTGTGCTTTGGCACACAAAAGCGCCATTGGCATAGCTGATGCTTGGCATGTCACAAGCTGCCTGATTGGGAAGGCTGGCAAGCGACACCACTTCGGCATTGTGCACTTCGCTCGTGCTGAAGTCGGCAGAATAGTAGCCCTGCTTGTCATCAATGAATGAACTCACGAAAGCCACCACCTTGAGGTTGCTGGCGTCGGCAGGGTTATTCCCGTTGTAGGTAGTTTCTACTGTGTATTCTCTCGTTACACGATATTTTCCGTCTGCATCTGGCGTGAGCAAGTCGCCATTGGCTTGCTGCATGAGACACGCCGACACCACATCGTCGTGAATGTAGTTGGTATCGTATCCCGAATTGGAGTTCTGATACGCTTTGATGCCGCTCTGCGTGAGGAAAGCACTGATGCGGAGGAAGGGAAGATCCTGCTTGGTCACCTCACCGCTGATGGTGATGCGCAGCTTGCGTGTCTGCGGGTCGTAGCTCGATCCTTCCAAGGAGAGACTCACGGGGGTGAGCGTTTCCATGCGTTGTGGCACAGCATTGTAGGTGTTCAATCCCGTGGCATCAAAATAATGAGCCGTTCTGTCTTTTCGGTCCTGCGTGAATCCATAGCGGTCCACCAGCAGTTTGGGCCAAGCCGTGATGCCCCAGGTGGTCTTGAGTTCGGATGATGCAGTGCAACCAAATTGTGAGCCGCCAAAAGTGTGATGACGGAGGATGGCCACATTGTCCAAGTTGTCGGTGGAGGCCAGATGCTTCTCCAGGAAAACTTCGGCAGCCGGGCAAGCAGAGCAGCCCTGTCCGGTGTGCTTCTCGACGAGCACCTTATTGCGTTGGAACATACGCTCCTGAGCCTGGAGCGTCATGGTGCAGCAGAGGGCTGCAAGGAGGGAGATATATTTTGTCTTCATGAGTGTTTGCAGTTCATTTCTTTGTTTTGAGGATGTTGATGAATTTCGTCAAGTCAGTAAGGTTGATGGTACCGTTCTTGTCGATGTCGCCACGATTTCCTGTGAGTTGACTGCCATCGATGGTGAGGGTGGCCTCGTCAGACGGAGCATAATTGGGTGCTTCTGCCACGACGCTGATGGTGATGTTGCTACCTGAAGCGGGGGTGATGCCATACTTGTAGGACGCGCCATTGGTGGTGCAACTGAATTGGAGCTCGCCATCGCGGAAACTAATCTTAGGCGTGGCACACTTGGTGAGTTCTTTCTCCCAACCGATGCTGATCGACTTGAGGAAGACTTCCATATTGTCCGTTTCGGGATTTTGAAGACGGGGTTCGGGGCGCAAAAGGATGAATTTGTAGTCGCCGGGTAGAGTGAGGCTGTTGCACGTGCCCTTGACGAGCTCGCCAAGCTTTTCCCCCTTGCTGCTGCCGAAGCCCTGGTCAGTGTTGGCATAGGCAGAGTTGCTGCCATAAACGCCGATGACTTCAGCGTTGCCAGTTGGGTGGCTCCACTCGGCCGTCACGGTGCGCGCCTTACCGCCCGACTGGATGGTGGCGATGCCACAGTGGGCGTAGCCTTTCTGATAGAGCATATAGATGCTCTCTGCCCGTTTGCCATCGGTCTCCCAGGGTGCGATTGGATCATAGCTGATGCGGTATTGCTCAGTGGTGGCCCAAACGGCATAGCGTGCAGAAGACTCGAGCGCGGGAAGCGTCTGCTGGGCAGAAGGCCAAGCATTGTTGACAGCATCTCCGGCAGAAGCCAGCGTGATGATGTCGGTGTGGGTGATGTGGGGAAGGTTATCGTCGTCGGTCCACTCTTGCGTGCCGTTGCCTGCAGAGACGGTCACCTTGCGGCACACATCGTTGTAGCTGGGAGCACTGGAATATAGCATGCAGTCGCCCGTGGGGCTGTTGCTGGGCACACGGAGTGTCACGCGTCCGTCCTTGTCGGCTACGGCAGCCACGATGACGGTGCGGTCCTGGCTCAGGCAGACCACGGCTTCTGGGGCTGTGGTGATGCTGACGCAGCGTCCAGCCGTGATGTTGTAGGACGAAGAGAGAAGTTTGTTTGCCTTGGGAGTGGTGATGTAGGGCTGATAGGTGGGGTCGCCAAAGATATTGTAGAACTCAGCCACCTTGGTGAACGACTGTGACACAGAGCGTGCGAGACCATGCAGTGCAATGTCGAAGGCATGTCCCAGGGTGCGTGCGCGCTGTGAGGGATCGCTGCCAACGAAGGGGAAGAGGCTGCGGAAGAGACCAATGGACAAGGCTTTCTGGTTGCCGTTGAGATTACTTCCAAGGAAGAGGTTGTTGTTCGAATTGGCATAGGAATCCATGGATGCTGCCAGCACCGCCACCGCACCAGCATTGGCTTTACGCATGAAATGCTCTGCCATGCAGTCTAAGTCGTAGGTGCCCGTTAGGCAAGTGATGCTCAAGACCACAGGATAGCGATCTTGGTTGGTCAGTTTGTCTACATAGTAGGTTGTATAAGAGTTGTTCCAGCCCGCAATGCTGCCATGTCCGAAATAGTTGACAAAGGAGCAGCCATTGTTGATCTTGTTGTTGATGGTTTCTTGCCAAGTAGCTTGTGCCTTCTCGGTGGTGTTGCCATCGAAGTTCTTGGGATAGTTCATGGAGAGCGACACCGCTTCATTCATCGCCTGAATGTCACTCGTTACGTTGTCCACGGTGATGGACTGCTTGAGCCAGGTTCCTTCCGAGGGCTTAATTTGCGCCATAAACTGCGTCTTGTCGAGCTGTGCCTGCAGTTCGGTGGGGTTGGTGGCTGAGAATCTGCCCACATAGGCATCGGCAAAGCGGTCGCCAGTAAATTCGCCATAGTAGTAGTCCGTCATGTGGAGTTGGCTGCCAGTGATACCGCTAAAAGCGGGCACCTGAGCCACATCGCCCACCAAAAGCACATAGGAGGGCCGTGGATTCATCGCCTTGAGTTTCTCGCGCAAGGCGTAAGCCAGCTCTTTGCCTTGCTTGTCACTGACGGCATCGGTGTAGAGCTCGGTCACCTGATAACCTTGCTGCGTCTTCCACTTGAGATAGGGTTGAAGGGTGGGCTCGAACATGCGGTGGCTCACCACAGCCATGGGCACACCTTTGCCGTTGGTGGGAAGGACGGGGGCAGAACTGTAGAGGCGATCGATGGCATTGTAGTTCGTTTGGTCGTTGCTGAAGTCAACATCGTAGGTGTAGGGTTGGGTGTCGCCCCCTTCTCCTTCGGTCCCCCAGGGAAGTCCCTCTTGGTAGTCGCTTTCGTTGAACCATAGGCGCAAGCGCTTGATGCGGAACACGGAACTGCCGTCTTGTGTGTCGCCCGAGAGGGTCAAACTGCTGGTATTGCCACGCCAAACCCAAGTGTCTCCCGTGTGGGACATATCGCCAGAAGTGTAGCCCGGATTGTCGTTATTGGAAGCTTTGATCACCGTGGTTTGATACTCGATGACGGCGATGTTGGTGGGCGCCGTAATCTTGAGAAAATATGTTGAAGACCAAGTTCCTCCATAAAGGAGTGCTCCATACTTGTTGGTATCTCCCGTGAAATTGAACTTAACGTTGTTGCCTTTCATTATCTCTTCGGGGCCACCTGTCATCTTTGCCTCGTTGAGAAAATCAATCACAACATCCTGGGCATGCAACTTTGCACCCAAGCAAAGTGCTGCCGTAATAAGTAGAATGATTCGTTTGTACATTGTATATTAGTTAGGGTTTAAAATAGTCGAGTCATGACGGCACAGAGAATGGTCTGTGCATATCGGCATAAATTTTGCCGCAAAGTTACGTAAAAAAAAAAAAAAAATGCAAAGAAATCGGCTAAAAATTATTCTTATTTAGGCATTTTTAAGTATTTCAGAACTCCTAAGCACGCGATCTTAGCATAGCTGAGGTGTCTGCATGGGTGCACGACTTTGAGCAAAAGATCATTTATGCCGAAACACCGAACAACACGAACGGCACGAACGGAGCATCTTCTACTCGTTCGTGTTGTTCGTGAAGCTCGGTGTTTCCATAAAAAAATACGCGAGAGATATGCTACATCTCAGCGGCGGCGGGGGGCATATCATACGGGGCGACTCAATCGCTTAGCGCCTCGAGCAACATCTCTGCCGACTTGTAGCCCACGATACGTTTCACCTCAGAACCGTCGGGACGAAGCACAAGCATGGTGGGATAGGCATTGACACGATAGCGGCGGGAGAGTTCTGGTCCGTCACCTGTCTCCATGTCCATCTTCACAGACACAAACTTAGGGTTCATGTATGCCCCCACCCTCGGCAATGGGAACACATTGCGCGCCATGCCGCGACAGGGCCCACACCAGGAAGTCATGCAATCGAGAAAGACGAGTTTGCCCTCCGACTGCGCTTGCTGCAGCGCCTCGGCAAAAGAAATGGTGCGGAAGTCGACACCACCTTCGGCCGGCGCCATGCCCTGGCGCAAAGCGTCGCGGAAGTCAGCCAACTGACGACTCGCCTTGCCTTGTTCGCGCTGTACTGCCTCATCCAGATATGCCGCCACAGCCATACTGTCGGCGTGTGTCATGCCGGGGAAGGTGAACGTCAGTTCCAGACCGGTGCGCACTCCAGGATAGCCACGAAGCGCCTGACCGCGCTGACGCATCAGCTGGAGACATGGCTGCACCTGCCCATCGGTGCGCAGACGCGCGAGTTCTGCCACGAGACTTGTGGCGCAGCTGTCGGGCAACTGTGCCCTTTGGACCACAGCAAGCAGTTGGTCGAGGTCGCTGCGGGCTGCTATGGGCTGAATCTTTCCCTCCGCCCAAGGCATGAGATGCCGGCAGAGCGCACTCTCCAACATACGGTTGACGGCTTCGGCTCCATGCTCCTGCACGAAGGCGGAGCGATGCTCTATCAGATAGTCGAGATGAGCACTGCGATAGCGCATCACGAGTGCTGCGCAGACCCAGTAATCCTTTTGTAGAAACTTGTCGGGACTCTGACGCTGCGCGAAGGGCGTGCCTAAGTCGCGGAATGTGTCGCCATCGCCCGCTGTGCGCAGTGCGCGCAGATAGCGCAGGGTGTCTTGTGTGGAAGGGTTCGAGCGTGTCAGACGCTGGGCGCTTCCAAAGAGCGACGTTTCGGGCGTGAGCGCTTCTTCGAGCCGTGCTCGGAACTCTTCTGCCTGAAAGCCTCCGCTGATGCGGTGTTGGAGTTCGCCTTGGGGTGTGAGCACCAAAAAGTGGGCATAGCTTGTCACCCCGTAACGCGCTGCTACGGTCTTCCCCTCTTCTGTCTGCATATTGAGGCGCAAAGGGACGAACTGCTTGGGCAACCATTCGACGAGTGAGGGCTGACGCAGCACAACGCTGTCCATGAGGACACTGGGAGCTGCCCAGCGCACGAAGCAATTGACAAAAACGGGGCGCTGGAGCCTTTGTGCCTCACTGAGGGCTTCGTCCAAAGAGCTGCGCCATAGCATCTGCGCCTGACAGATGGTGCTCGCGACCATCACCAGCAGGCTAAGAAGTAATCTTTTCATATTCTGTTAGGTAGTTGCGGCAAAGATACGAATAAGTAAGCATACCACCAAATTTGCAAGCGACTAAGTTTGCGGGGAGTTGCGACTGCGGCAGTCAAGGCTAAAAAAAAGCAGCATTTCGAGTGGAAATGCTGCTTGATGATGGATCATGTGTGTGCGGGTCAGCTTCTGCTTACCTGGAGGCCTGCCATGCTCAGACTCATGTCGACAAAGCGAGCGTTGGGGTTGCAGTTGTTGGCCTTAAGAATGGTGCGGATGCGCATGGCGGCTTCAGGGTCCTTAGCGACCATGTAGAGATAGCCTCCACCACCTGCACCCGGCAGTTTGTAGCCCAAACAGAGGTCGTCGATGAGTGTCGTGATGCGACGCACCGACTCGGGATTGGTGCCAGCGTCGAGCTCTTGGTTCTGCTGCCACGTCTTGGCAATCAGGCGTCCCATCTCTTCGAATTTGCCAGCCAGGATGGCGTGGTAGAGGTCGAACGAATGCTCCTTCATCTCGTTGAGCAGTTGCAATCTTTCGTGCTCGGAAAGAAACATGCCACGAACGATCTCTGCCAGGATGTTCTTCGCTGTGCGCGTGATGCCTGTGTAGTAAAGAAGGTGGCATGGCGCATACTGAGCATCAGAGAAGAGTGTGCCAGGGAGCCAGCGCACGGAGGGTGTCTGGTCGAACCCAGGGTGGGTGCGCAACAGTTTCACACCGGGCAGAACGCCTCCATACTGGTCTTGCCAACCGCCTCCGGTCGTGAGCAGTTGTTCGAGTACCAACGTGCGGTTAGCTATCTCCGCCTTATCCCATGAGAGACCGCAGAAGTCGCTGAGGGTGCCCAAGACGGTAGCTGAGAGTATGCTGCTCGTGCCGAGTCCGCTGCCAGCGGGTATGGCTGAAAGGAGTGTGACTTCGATGCCGCTGCCGAACTGCTTGAGTTGTCGTTCGAGAGAGGTCTCTGGATGCAGGCAGAAGTCAGGATGGAAACCTGCCAGGCAGAGCGCAGCCTTGGGGATGCTGAAAGGTGAACCCACGCGGGCGAAGTCGTGCAGTTCATCGAAGGTACGCACCTCCTCCATGGCTCCCAGGTCAATGCTGCGGAGCACAATCTTGAACTCTTTGCAGGGTTTCACATAGGTTTGGAGGGGAGGTTGTCCGTTGAGCTCGATGGCGAGATTGACCACGTTGCCTCCATTGGACAGGCAATAGGGAGGCGTGTCGGTCCATCCACCGGCTATGTCGATACGCACTGGCGAACGCCCCCAGACAATCTGGTCGGAATAGACCGACGAGACGGGCTGTTGCTTCTCTGCCAAAACTTGCTGGGTAAGACCTTCGCTCAGGAGGCGAAATGCACTTGCCTCCTCCTCGACTCCATCTGCTCCATTGAGGCGAAGCAGTTGAGAACGAAGCATCCTGTTGCTGATGCGCTTGAGGAGGGGTTCGGTTTCGCTAAGCGGCGCTGGCAAACCGAGTCCATGCTCTGCATACAGTTCTGCCATGTTCTTCAAATCGGTCTGATAGAAGACGCTTTGCTGGTGGTTGTCTGCCAAGGCTTTGAGGTTCTCTGCCATGAAGGCGCGTCGCTGCTCGCAGAGACGCACAAGGTTTGCATAGTTGGAGATGTCGTCGGCACAGATGTGCTTGGCTTGTTTCCACGCACGTGCTCCTCTCTCCCAGCGCTCTGCATCGGTGGCGTGTGGCGGTGTGACCATCCAATAGAGCATGTCGCCCAGAACATCCATATCGTCTGAGATGGGGAAGATTTGAGCAGCCTGAAGGTCGTGGTTGCCCATTATGTCGGCGGGGTCGAGTCCTCGCTCTTGCAGCCATGCAGAAGCGGGTTTTGCCAAGTAGGTTGTCGACTCGTCGGACAACGGACCGCGGAAAGCGTCCTCAATGCCATAGGGGCGAAGCGCATAGCCTCCCTCCTTCATGGGTACGACGTCCACGCAGACGCCATCGTTCAGTTCGATGTTCCAATCATTTTTTGGCACACCGGTGATGATGTTGCGAGACGAAAGCGTCCAGTGCTCGCCTATCCATGAGTTCTCAATCCAGGTGTCGTGGTTCGAACTGCAAAAATGTATGCCATTGTGTGCATTCTGAATGAAGATGCTGGGGTGTGGCCTCATGCCGACATGGAGGATGGAACGTTGGTCGTTGACGAGGTTCTGAATCGCCAAGGTGGAGCTGATCATCTCGCGGCTGGTGCCGTAGTGGTAGAACTCACCCTCGTTGAGGGGCAGGATGGCTACAGAGAGTTGGCTGAGGAGGTCGTCTGGCAGTGTGGGATGCTCGCCTAATGCACATCCGAACTCGCTGTAGAGGTCATAGGCGCCGCGCTCATGGCTACGCTGGCGCAGCATCTCTACGGCGCGGTCGCTGAGGAGCCAGATGCCGATGTCCATAAGGAAATAGTGCGTGCGAAGGAGTTCAGCCATCGTCTCGATAGATGGTTTCTGAAGCATAAAGTCCAGGCGCTCGGGATGTTCTCGTGAAGAGACGAAAACGCCATGTCCTTTTGCCAACGAAGGATCCACCCACAATCCATAGCACACCACATCTGCCTCGGGAATGACTTGCAGCTTTCCGGCACGAACCAACATGTCGCCACTCGCCACCAGCGTGTGGAGCGACTTGGGTGCTACCTTCATGATGCGCTCATAGAGGGGAAGTTGCAGGGAGAGAAGATTCTGATTGATGCACTGTCCCTTCGCCCAACGAAACACAGGTATGGGCGTGAGAATCTTGCCGCTCGGGGCGTAGGAAGGCAAACGACGGCTCTGCCCTCCGGCATGAAGGAGGATGCGCTTTTCCGACGCGAGCCACTCGTTGAAGGGCTGCTGGGGAGCCGTTTGTCGTTGACATTCTTCGAGGAGCCATGTGGTTCCGCCCCCCGACCCCAACTTCTTACCGATAGGGTCGCTGGTGCAGAAAAACTCGTCGCGTGAAACGCGCTCAACCTCGTGGAAACAATCCACGAGGTTCGGAGGCAAGGAAAGCAAACGTTTCATAGATGCTTTCTTAGAAGGGCATGTCGCTGTTATCGTCTTCAAGAGGAGCAGGTGCAGCAGCTGGCTGTGGCGGGAACGGAGCGGTGCCCAAAGGAGTGTTGAGGAATGGAGCGGAAGCATTGGCTGAAGATGCAGCAGGAGCTGCGGGCGCGGCAGGAGCTGCTGCAGCCTGAACATTGCGGTCTACCTTCCACGCACGGATGCGGTTGTACCAATTGCCATTGTATTCGTGCGCATCAACATCGAACGACACAACGAGCGTCTCACCCATTTGGATGTTCATCTGCTGAATGCGATCAGCTCCGAAGACCTCGAAGCACACCTTGCGTGGAAACTGCTCCATCGTTTCAACCACATAATTCTGAACTACCCATTCACTGCCCGTACGAGCTGACACACCCTTCTTGGCTGGCAAAACTGCAATGATTTTTCCTGTAATTTCCATATCTCTGTTTGTTGTTTAATATATTATATGAACGCGCGTGAAATGTCTATAGTCGTTTTGTCATTCCACTGCTAATTTCCGTGCGAAGATACGAAACTTTTTCTATCTATACTAATTTTAGTTGCGTTTTTTTTGCTCGAATAAGACATTTTGCTTAACTTTGCACCAAATGCAAACAACAAAAAATAGATATCTATGAAATTTACCATCTCAAGTTCGGCTCTCTACAGCCGCCTGACTGCTGCAAGCAAGGTGATTGCTTCGAAGAACTCAATGCCCATTCTTGACTGCTTCCTTTTCAACCTTCGAGACAACCGTCTCACCGTGACTGCAAGCGACAGCGAAAAATACTTCATCACAGGCATGGACCTCATAGACTTGACGGACGAAGCCATGTTCTGCGTGCCTGCCCGCACCATCATGGAGAGCATCAAGGAACTTGCCGAGCAACCCATCAATTTTGAATATATCAATGACACGCACGAACTGCTCGGTTTCCACCAGTCTGGTTCGTTCAGCATTATGACCAAAGATGCTGAACCCTTCCCCCTTCAGCAGGATATCAACCCCGAAGCGACTATGCTGAAGATGAGTGCAGAGACATTGGTGAACGGCATCAACCGCACCATCTTTGCTACGGCAACCGACGAGATTCGTCTCGTGATGACGGGCATCTATATCGACATCCGCCCCGACCACATCATCTTTGCAGGCACCGATGGTCGCAAACTCGTGCGCAACATTGTGCACACCGTGCAGCCGGGCTTTGAGGGCGGCTTGATTCTGCCCAAAAAGGTTGCCACCATCATCAAGGCGGTGCTTGCCAAGAACGAAACAGACGTCGTGATAAACTTCGACAGCGAAAAGGCCATCATCCAGACGCCCGATTTCGAACTCCACTTCCGCCTCATCGAAGGTCGCTACCCGAACTACAACGCCGTCATCCCCACCAACAACCCGTTTTGGGGTACGGTTGACCGCGCCGCACTCATTGGCGCCCTCAAGCGTATCGGTGTCTTCTGCAACCAGTCGAGCAGCCTGATGAAGGTGCATCTGGAGAACAACCTGATGAAACTGAGTGGACAGGACAACGACTTTGCCACGTCGGCAGAGGAGAATCTCTACTGCGAATACAACAACGCACCCATCAGCGTCGGTTTCAGTTGCCAGTTCATGCTCGAAATAGCCACTGTGCTCGAAGACGCACAGCTCACTCTTGAGTTGGCTGACCCCAGCCGCCCGGGCGTCATTGTTCCTGCAGAGCAGCCCGAAGGCGAAGAGATTCTGATGTTGCTCATGCCCATGATGCTCAACGAATAATCTGAACACATGAAACTCAACCTCAAGAACCCTATCATATTTTTCGACCTCGAAACCACGGGACTTGACATTGCAAAAGACCGCATCGTCGAAATCTGCTACATCAAGATTGAACCAAACGGGAACGAGGAGAGCCGCTCCATGCGCATCAACCCCGAGCAACACATCCCGGAGGCTGCATCGCTGGTGCATGGCATCTACGACAGCGACGTCCAGGATTGCCCCACCTTCAAGGAGGTTGCAAGCACATTGGCCACAACCTTCAAGGGCTGCGACTTGGCTGGCTTCAACTCCAACCGTTTCGACATTCCTCTGCTCGTAGAGGAGTTCATGCGCGCCGGTGTCCTGCTCGACTTCTCAAAGCGCAAGTTCGTCGACGTGCAGAACATCTTTCACAAGATGGAACGCCGCACACTCGTGGCAGCCTACCGCTTCTACTGCAACAAGGAGTTGGAGAATGCCCACAGTGCGTTGGCAGACACGCGTGCCACTTATGAAGTGTTGCTCGCTCAGTTAGAGCGCTACCCAGACCTGAAGAACGACATCGAGTTTCTCTCCGACTTCAGCCGCATGGCCAACAATGTTGATTTTGCCGGTCGGCTTGTCTATAACGAGAAGAACGAAGAGGTGGTGAACTTCGGAAAATATAAAGGACAGTTGCTCAAGGATGTGTTAGCAAAGGACCCTGGTTATTACGCCTGGGTGCAGCAAGCAGATTTCTCGCTCCAGACCAAGCACGTCTTCACGCAACTGCTATTGAAATACGGGAAATAACAAGACTTGATGCTCGGAATAATAAGACTTGATGCTCAAAATCATAAGACTTGATGCTCAAAGGAAAACATATTGTGCTCGGTATCACGGGCAGCATTGCCGCCTATAAGGCATGTCTCCTCATCCGCCTCCTCATCAAAGAGGGGGCGGAGGTGCAGGTAGTCATTACGCCTTCCGGAAAAGAGTTCATCACACCGCTCACGCTCAGCACCCTCACGCATAAGCCCGTCGTGAGCGAGTTCTTCGACCGCCGCGACGGTTCGTGGCACAGCCACGTCGACCTTGGTCTGTGGGCAGACCTTATGGTTATCGCCCCCGCCACAGCCAGCACCATAGGCAAGATGGCGCACGGCATTGCCGACAACATGCTCATCACCACCTACCTCTCCATGAAGGCGCCTGTGGTCGTGGCACCAGCCATGGACCTCGACATGTATGCGCACCCCAGCACGCAAGCCAACCTCAACACGCTGCGCTCCTACGGGAACCACATCGTAGAGCCCGGAACGGGTCACCTGGCAAGCAATCTTGAGGGAAAGGGGCGCATGGAGGAACCGGAGAACATCGTCAAGGCCATCAAGGACATCTTGCATGGCGTGCATGGCACCGAAGCTGACCGCGACACCTCCCACCCTCTGTCGACAAAGAGCGGTGCTGCTTGTCGCATACTCATCACGGCGGGGCCGACCTATGAGAAAATAGACCCTGTGCGATTCATCGGCAACTATTCGAGCGGAAAGATGGGCATCGCGCTCGCCGAAGAGTGCGCCGAGCGCGGAGCTATAGTGGAACTCATCTGCGGACCCGTTGCGATTAATACGCCCCACCCCAACATACACCGCACCGACGTGGAGAGCGCAGCAGAGATGTACGAAGCAGCCACGCGCCTCTTTCCGTCGTGCCACGCAGGCATTCTCTGCGCAGCCGTTGCCGACTTCACGCCTGCCTTGTGTGCCGACAAGAAGATCAAGCGCGAGGTGCTCCGTGAGAACGATGAACTTGTTCTTCACTTGCAACCCACACAAGACATAGCACGCAGCCTCGGTCAGTGCAAACGCAACGATCAGGTGCTCGTGGGCTTCGCGCTCGAAACCAACGACGAGGTGGCGCATGCGCAAGATAAACTGCGCAAGAAGAACCTTGACTTCATCGTAATGAATTCGCTCCGCGACGCAGGAGCTGGTTTTCAGCACGACACCAACAAGGTGAGCATCATCTCGCAAGAAGGTCGCACCGACTTCCCCCTCAAAACAAAAAAGCAGGTGGCTGCAGACATCGTCGACCATCTCGCCAAGCTCATCTGACGCCTGACACGAGCGCCTCTAACCACATCCCCTTAGACACCCCATCCCGATTATGCACAGACTCCTCTCCATACTTTTCATCAGTCTCTTCTGTTCCCAGCTCCGTGCGCAGGAACTCGAGGTGAAGGTGACCATCAACCATGCTCAAGTGGGAAACACGACGAAGACTGACGTATTCGAAGCGTTGCAAGAGAAGATGACGCAATTCTTGAACGAGCACCAATGGACAAACTTACAGTTTCAGGAAAAAGAGCGAATCAAAGCCAATCTGGGCGTGACGGTCAACACCTACAGCGACACAGACAACTCCTTCAAGTGCGCCATGACGCTCACCGTGAGCCGTCCCGTATGGGGCAGCAACTACACGACAACCTCTTATAGCGTTGTCGACAAGAATTTCGATTTCACCTTCCTCAACACCGACCAGCTCGAATACGCCGGCGTGGACAACCTCAACAGCAACCTCGTGGCACTCATGGCCTACTATGCCTACATGATCATAGGCTACGACATGGACACGATGCAAGAGATGGGCGGCACCCCCTATTTCCAGCAGGCAGAAGACATCGTCACCAACGCAGAAAACCTCGGCTATACGGGATGGAAAGCCTTTGGAGATTCCAAAAACCGCTTCGCTCTGCTCAACGACTATTTAGATGGTTCGATGGAACCCTATAGGCAACTTGTCTACCGCTACCATAGACAGGGCCTCGACCAAATGGCTGAAGACGCCGATGGCGGTCGCACTGCCATCTACGAGTGCATGGACTTGCTCGACGCTGCCCACAAAGCAAAGAGTATGAGCCAGCTGCCACAACTATTCAGCGAATACAAGCGTGAGGAACTGCTGAGCGTCTTCAAGGGCAAGGCATCGCGCGAAGAATGCGACCACGTCTACGACATACTCTTTGCCATCGACCCCTCGCAAAGCAACAAGTGGGACGAACTGAAGAGATAAAACACCAACGAGCACAGAAACAATGCTGAACCACCTATACATCAAAAACTACGCGCTCATCGAGACGCTCGACATAGACTTCCATCAAGGCTTCTCGGTCATCACGGGCGAGACGGGTGCCGGCAAGTCCATCCTGCTGGGAGCTATCGCGCTTCTCTTGGGCGAACGCGCAGACACCAAAAGCATACGCAACGGAGAGCAACGCTGCACCATCGAAGCCACATTCGACATCGAGGGTATGAACCTCGAGCCTCTCTTGCAGCAAATGGACATCGATCAGGAAGGCCACGAGTGCATCATCCGGCGCGAACTGACAGCGACGGGGAAAAGCCGTGCCTTCATCAACGACACGCCAGCCACCGTAGCGCAGCTGAAGCAACTCGGAGAG
Organism: Candidatus Physcousia equi; assembly: GCA_018065005.1. GTDB lineage: Bacteria > Bacteroidota > Bacteroidia > Bacteroidales > Bacteroidaceae > Physcousia > Physcousia equi. The sequence continues at coordinate 62,670 of JAGHUD010000049.1, read as the reverse complement.
CACCTCATCGACATTCATTCACAGCACCAGAACCTCCTGCTCTCAAAAGAAGATTTCCAACTAACCGTGCTTGACACACTCGCACACAACGAGAAAGAGAAGTCGGCCTACCAAAAGACGTTTCGCGCATACACACAGACCGCCCAACAACTCGAAGCCCTGAAAGCAGAAACGCAACGCATGAAGGAAGAAGAGGACTATCTCAACTTCCAACACCAAAAACTGGAAGAGGCGAACCTCGCAGCGGGCGAAGACGAAGAATTGGAACAAGAGCAACAGATGCTCGAACACGCAGAAGACATCAAGCGCAACCTCTATGCCGCCACAAACACCCTCGATGCAGAGCAGGGAGGTGTGCTCAACGCGCTGCGTGCAGCCCATTCCCAACTGAACGCTATCCGCTCCGTCTATCCCCAAGCAGAGGAGTTGGCAGAGCGCATCGACAGTTGCCGCATCGAGTTGAAAGACGTGTGCGAAGAATTGGAAACAGCTGCAGAGCAAGTGGAATACAACCCCGAACGGCAGCAGTATGTGAGCGAGCGCCTCAGCGTCATCTACGAACTTGAGCACAAGCACCATGTCGACTCCATCGCTGCACTGCTGCAACTGCAAAGCGAACTCGCAGAAAAGATCTCCCACATCAGCCACAGCGATGAGCAAATCAACGACCTGACACAAGCGCTGAGCAAACTGCAGGGCGAATTGCAGCAACGCGCAGACGCCCTCACACAAAAGCGTGCCAAGGCAGCGCGGATGGTAGAGAAGTCGATGATGGAGATGCTCATTCCGCTGGGCATGCCAAACATCAAGTTCGTCGTCCGTCTCGACCCACGCGAGCACCCCGCCCCAAGCGGGCAAGACAAGGTGACCTTCCTCTTCTCTGCCAATAAGAACGGTATGCCGCAACCACTCACACAAGTGGCAAGCGGTGGCGAGATGGCACGTGTCATGCTCTCGCTCAAAGCACTCATCAGCAACGCCACACAGCTCCCCACCATCATCTTCGACGAAATCGACACGGGTGTGAGCGGACAGATAGCAGAGCGCATGGCGCTCATCATGCAGCAGATGGGCAAAGACGAGCACCGACAGGTTGTCAGCATTACCCATCTGCCACAGATTGCTGCTAAGGGACACCACCACTATCGCGTCTACAAAGAAGACAGCGACGACGCCACCAACAGCCACATCACCGAGCTGCAGGGCGAGCAACGTGTGGAGGAGATTGCCCACATGCTCAGCGGAGCCAAGCTCAGCGATGCTGCGCTCAACAACGCACGCGACCTCTTGTCCGACTGACTGCCTTGTGAGACTCAAGTCAGCGACCGGGCTTGGATTATTCATCGCCGGGCGTAGAACCAGACATAGAACCTAACACAGAATCCGGGCATAGAACCTAACATAGAATCTAGGCATAGAATCTTTAATAACCTGGCACGAACAGAACAGAAAACATGCTTATGAAACTGCATACGATGAAACTCACGCTTGTGCTGCTCCTCTGCACCCTGCATGCATTAGCTGGCGAGCAACCCAAGTTTTTCAAGAAGGCACGCAAGACGCAAGCCACCTTGATTGCCTACACCGCCACAGGCGAGATGCGGCAGGCACAAGCCGTCTTTCTCGACGAAACAGGCAACTGCGCCGCCCCCTACGACGCAGTGAAGATGGCCACACGCGCCACCTTGGTTGATGCTGACGGAAAGGAGCATCAGGTGCGTTATGTCATGGGAGCCAGTTCGCTCTACAATGCCGTTCGCATGCAGAGCAACAACACAAAGAGCAACTATGCTGAAGTGCGAAAGAGCCCGCTTGCTAAAGGTACGCCCGTGTGGGTGATGCCCCTCGCTGGTGCAGAGAAGCAAGCGCAAGCCTATAGCGACACCATCAGCGAAGCGCAAGTCTTTGGCGAGGGAGACTTTCCATACTATACGCTTTCCAAGCCAGCCGATGAAAGGATGGCAGGTTGTCCCGTCTATGACGAAGAAGGTGCACTCGTCGGCTTCATTCAGCCTGCAGCAAGAAAGGCAGACAAGCCCGCCTTCGTGCTGGGAGCTGCATACGTCTCATCGCTCTCCATCACCACATTCGATGCCAACAACAGCGACCTGAGCGCCATCCTTATCGACAAGGCGCTGCCCGACGACGAGACACAAGCCACCTCCTATCTCTTTCTCTCCACACGTCTGCCCGACGATGCCTACGAGCGACTGGCAGAGCAGTTCGTCGAACGCTTTCCGCACAACGCAAACGGCTACATTCAGCTCGCCGAGCGACAGGTGGCAGCAAAGAAGTACAAAGCAGCTGAGGCAACCTACAGCCGTGCACTCGATGCATCCACAGGGCAGGTTTGCGACATCCACCACTCCTACGCCAAGATGCTCTACCGGACAGCCATCTCTGCGACCAAGAGCACAGAGCAGGAAGGATGGACCCTCGAGCGAGCGCTCTCAGAAGCAGAAGCTGCGTATGCTGCATCGCCTCAACCGCTCTATGCCGCGCTGCAAGGCATGTGTCTCTACGGGCTGAAACGCTACGACACAGCACTCGACCGTTTCCTCTCGCTCAGTGCAACAAATATGCGCAGCGCGGAGTACTTTGCTTATGCAGCGCAATGCAAGGAAATGATGCAGGCACCTGCTGAGGAAGTGCTTGCACTGCAAGACAGCGCAGTGAACATATTCAGCAAGCCCTACCCTGTCGAGGCTGCCAACTTCCTCTATTTTCGTGCACAGACACGCGCTAAGCTGAAGCAGTTCCGCGAAGCAGTGAGCGACCTGAACGAGTTCGAGCACCTCCTTTCGGGCAACGTAACTGCACAGTTCTGCTACGAGCGAGAGCAGTTGGAGATGCAATGCCGACTCTTCCCTGCTGCACTCAGCGATATAGAGCGTGCCGTCAGGCTGGCACCCAACGAACCGCTCTTCCGTGCCGAAGAGGCTGTCGTGAACTATCGAGTTGGCCAACTCGATGAAGCCATCAAGGCTGCGCAAGAGGCGGTCCGCCTCGACGACACCTTTGCGGATGCCCACCGCATCCTCGGCATCTGCCTGAGCGAAAAGGGGAAGAAAGAGGAGGCGCGAAAGTCCTTGCTGCGCGCACAAGAATTGGGAGATGCCACAGCGAAGAAAATCCTCGACAATCTATAACCAACACCCCCCATGTCCTCTCTGCCAAGCCACATCATCCTGCCCCCGCTTTCGTCAGACGGCACCAAGCCACGACTGTTAGTGGGCGTGAGCGGTGGAGCTGACTCTGTGGCGCTCTTGCTCTTGCTCCATGACTGCGGCTACGAACTTGTGGCAGTGCATTGCAACTTCCAACTGCGAGGATCGGAATCGCTGCGCGACGAAGATTTTGTGCGCCAGCTCTGCTCAGCGCATCACATTCCGCTTGAAGTCCTCACCTTCGACACCACACGCCATGCCCACGAGCATGGCATCAGCATCGAGATGGCTGCACGCAACCTCCGCTACGAAGCCTTCGAGCAACTGCGCCAGCAGCACCAAGCAGACTTCATCTGCGTGGCGCACCACCAGCAAGACCAAGCCGAGACGCTGCTCCTGAATCTCTGCCGCGGCACAGGGTTGAGAGGGCTCTGCGGCATGGCTTTCCGCCATGGCAACGTTCTGCGTCCCCTACTCCACGTCTCGCGCAACGAGATTGAGGCATACCTGAACGAGCGGGCGCAGCCCTGGGTGACCGACAGCACCAACCTCGAGCGTGAAGCGATGCGCAACATCATCCGCCTCGACGTGCTGCCACTGCTGCAGCGCATCAACCCACGCGCCGTAGAAAACATGGCACGCACCGCATCCCACGTGCAGGAATCGCTCCCCTATTTCGAGCGCGGCGTGGAGCAGGAATGCACCAGCCGCACACCTGCCACCCGCACGGCACTGCACGAGATGCTGCGCGGATGCGGTTTCACCGCCACACAGGAACGCGACATCTGGCATGCGCAAACGGGACGCATCATCCAATCGCCCACACACCGCCTCGTCAAAGACCGCAACCAATACATATTATATATATATAAGGAGGGCGCAACGACTTACGTCGGACCACTCAACGAACGCCTCGTTGCCATCGACCAACTGGCCATGAAGAAAGGATGCGCCTATTTCGACGCCGACCAGCTCCCGCGTCCCGTCACGCTGCGCAGGTTGCAGCAAGGCGATCGGTTCCAACCCTTTGGGATGAAAGGAAGCAAGCTCGTGAGCGACCTCCTGACCGACATGAAAATCAACCGCATCGAAAAGGAACGTCAACTCGTGCTCTGCGACGCACTCGACAACATCATCTGGGTGGTGGGCAGAAGAGCATCCAACTTGTATCGCATCACAGAAAAGACAAGAAATGTGGTCGAATTTTCGATCTGAGGAAACCCGTAAATGGTACTATTCGGCATATAAATATATACATTTCAGAAAAGTGCCGAAAAAGGCTATTTAATTGCCGATTTGTATTTGGCAGTTTACCTAAAAAGCAGTAATTTTGCAACGTCGAAAAAACAAAACAAGTATTAATTAATAAAAAAAGATTACAATTATGAGTAAATGGATTTGCCCCGTATGCGGTTATGTTCACGAAGGTGAGACCGCTCCTGAGAAGTGCCCACAGTGCAATGTTCCCGGTTCTAAGTTTAAGAAGGCTGATGAGACAAAGGGTCTCAACTTCGTCACCGAGCACGTTATCGGCATCGCTAAAGATATTCCCCAGAACGAAGATGGCGCATTCGTGCTCCAGGGCTTGAAGGACCACTTCATGGGTGAATGCACAGAGGTGGGTATGTACCTTGCCATGAGCCGCCAGGCTGATCGCGAAGGCTACCCCGAAATTGCAGAGGCTTTCAAGCGCTACGCTCTCGAAGAGGCAGAGCACGCAGCTCGTTTCGCAGAGATGCTCGGCGAGGTGGTTTGGGACACCAAGACCAACCTTGAGAAGCGCATGATGGCTGAAGAGGGTGCTTGCGCTGGCAAGATGGACATCGCCAAGGTGGCTAAGCAGCTCAACCTCGATGCTATCCACGACAGTGTGCACGAGATGGCTAAGGACGAAGCACGTCACGGTGCCGGCTTCCAGGGTCTCTTCAACCGCTACTTCAAGTAAAGATAGAGAACATAACACAATCACTCACGCGCGAATGGACGTTGCGCCATTCGCGCGTACTTTTAAAAAACTAAACCTTACGAAATCAATGTCTGAAAAGATGAGGAGTGCATCAAACGTTAAGACGCAAGAGCTGTAGTCGAAGCATAGACACTACCCTTCACATAGACAAGCCGTTTTGGAGCTGCATCCGGGACCATCCCAGGAGAGCTCTAAAACGGCTCTTTTTTTATATATCTATAGCAGGTCTATTTCCTTTGCTGTGGCGTACTGTTTGGTGTCGCCGCTGCACAGCATGGCAGCCCGTTCTCTTGCTCCTTCTGAAGCATTATTTTTTTTCTCATAGAGAAACTGACAGTTTCTGCAGCAGAAACTGTCAGTTTCCGTAGCAGAAACTTTCGGTTTCTGCAGCAGAAACTTTTTGTTTGCGCACGGGAACCCCAAAAAAGACCTTCGAATCAACGCTGCGACCTGTAACACAAACGCCATTTTGCCTGCAGGAACACGAAAAGGAAAAAGGGATGGTTGCACACACAAAAAAAGAGCGACAATCAACTTGACGAATGAAGTGATTGCCGCCTATAATAAATAAGAAGGGGCGTCGGATGCGGTGTGGATGGTGTGATGCTTAGATGGTGTGAGGGGCACCCTTCATTTGTCGATGCTGACCAGTTTGTACTTTCGGCTGCCCATGCCAATCTTTTCCGCCCACTCGATGGTGTGCGTGCCGTGACGACTCTCGATGCGCTGCTGCAGGTGAGTAGGGTCGCTGTCGGCGGTTTTCTCCATGCCGAACACCACATCCACACATGCCTGATCGAGCGCTACAGGGTCGAGCGAAGCCATGATGCCGTAGTCCTTCACCATGACGGGTGCAGGTTTAGCCACGCAGTCGCAATCGACTGTCATATTGTTGAGTACGCTGATGTAGAGGATGCGCTCGCCCTGACCGAAATAGTCGGAAACGGCTTGTGCCGCAGCAGCCATCGACTCCAGAAAACCGTCCTGATCGTTGCAGTGCTGCCACATGCCATCGAGCACTGCTTGATAGCCTGCCGTGTGGATGTATGCTTTGCCGTTGGCAGATGCCACGCCGATGCTCTGGTTTTTGAGCACGCCGCCCAATCCGCCCATGGGGTGACCCTTGAAGTGCGCCAGGTTGATCATGAAGTCATAGTTGCGAAGGTGGGTGCCAACGATGTCGTAGCGAAGATGAGTCTGGTCGCGGCAGGGAATGCGAAACTCACCCTCTTCGTCCATGAGGTCCACTCCACCTATGGTGTTGAAACCATGTTCCTCGACTACGGCTTTGTGCTCCTCGAAGGTGCCTCGTTTGCCAGCATAAGCGGTGTTGCACTCGACGAGTTTTCCATTAACCATTTTGACAAGGTCTCCGATGAGTGCAGGCTGAAGGTGGTTGGGATTGCCTTTTTCGCCTGTGCTGATCTTCACAGCCACCCGACCTTCTGCTTTGCGCCCGAGCGCCTTGTAGATGCGGATGAGTGATTCGGGCGAGATGTCGCGGGTGACATAAACGATGGGGTGGTCGCCTTCACTGATGTGCTCCTTTGCCACGCAAGAGCAAAATGCCGTGGCCAATAGGACTACGGATAGAAAAATCTGCTTCATCATGTTATCTGTTTTTAGATTTTTAGCAAACTAAGTTCATAAGAACACCATGCAAAAATAAGTATTTCGGTCTTAAAAATACACCTTTGGGCAAAATACTTAACAAGCCATGGACAATTTTGGCAATCTGAGGGCAAAAAATGGCAAAACTTATTGGACTTTTAAAAAATAGTGTGTAAATTTGCCACGTAATTTTGTTTCATCGAAAGATGAGCCCCAAACGAGGAGTTTTTCAACTAATCACTAATACTAAATCTTATCAAAACAATGACAAAACTATTACGCTTATTCAGTTTAATGTTTTGTTTGCTCCTGACCATGCCAAGCGTCGGAGCAGGCTATGAGGGTTTCTATCGCATCAAGAGCCCTCGCTCAAATCGTTATCTGACCAACACCAACAATCAGGTGACCGTGTCGACAGCAACTGCCATCGCCCAAGGCGACATGTCGCAGGTGTGGGAGGTGCGTGCACTCGGAGATGGCTCCTACGTCATCATCAATGCCTCTACCGGTGGCATGGTGCTGAACCAGACTACACGCGAGACTCCCTTCCCCACCAGCAACACTTCATGCAAGCCCTTCTGGATCAGAAAGAGCAGCACAAAGTACATCGTGAGCCAAACCGCCGACTTTGGCGCGTTGGATTGCTGGCACGAGAGTGGAAGCAACAAGGTGGTGGTGTGGAACAGCACCGAGGCCAACTCACAATGGACCTTTACAGCCATCGCCGACGACGAGCTCGCTGCAGCACAGGAAGCTATTGCTGCCAACGAGTCGCGCATCACAACCGCCATCAACAACATGACCAAGATGGCTGTGCTGGAGAAGGGTGGCATCTTCCGTCTGAAGAGCCGCTACGACCACTATGCAAGAGAGGTGGCCACCACGAACACCGTGAGCACCGCCTCTACCATCAAGGCCAACGACCTCACACAAATCTGGGCCATCATCAAGAATGGTAGCACCTATTATATTAGAAACGCCAGCACGGGCCGTTTCCTTCCCGCAACGGGTGGCCCTGACGCAGCTCTTGTGACCACGCTGGACGCTACAAGCTACTACATCAAGACCTCTGATTACAGTGGTGACTATTATACCATCTCATGGAACGAGAACTACAAGAACGGAACCTGTCTGCACGAGAATGCAGCGGGCAACGTAGTGAAATGGAACCCCAACACTGCATCAGATGCCGTGAAGTATTCAGACTGGTCGATTGAGCCCCTCACCGAAGCGGACGATCAAGTGAGCCAAACAGAACTGGCTATGAACTTCGCAAAGGCACAGGGCATTGCTACCGAAATCACAGATGGCTACTATGTGCTCGTGCCCAACGCCTATCCCACACGTGCACTCCAGGAGGGCAAGAACGGCACTACCGCCATTGCCACCACCATCCTCCGCTCTGGCAAGTATAGCCAGGTTTGGAAGGTTACGCTCAACAGCACTGGCACCAAGTGCACCTTCCAGAACGTGCTGACCGAAAAGTATATCCGCAACAACGCCACAACGTCAACAGCCTTCACCATGACAACCGGCACCACGGGCACTGAGTTCACCATTGGCAAATCAGGTGCTCCCTGGAACTTCTTCTTCAACTTCAACGGCTCAAGCACAGGTTTCCACTGCGCAAGCTCTGCTAACTACAACGTTGTGGGTTGGAGCGCAACCGATGCTGCCTCACAGTGGGTGCTCTACCCCGTCGAGGTGGATGAAGCCGCTCTGGCTGAAGAGAAGGCACTAGCGGCTCAGGGTGCTGACATCGAAACACACGCAGCCGACTACAACAAAAAGCTCCAGAAGTACTTTGCCGACTTTGCTTGCACCGTGCTCCGCGACGAATACAAGACTATGACCGAAGAACAGCTCTGCGCTGCCATGGCTGAGGACGAACTGCCCGAGATGATGCAAAAGATGGCAGTCACCGTGCTCACCGACAAGTGGGACAACGACCGCAAGAAAGCAGACGGCACCTACTACTACAGCGACGACTTCAACCGCTTCTACAAGCTCTTCCGTGTTCAGGATGTTGAGTGCTACTCTGACAACAGCGCCTGGAAGACCATCACCAACGTAGGCCCCTTCGGTGAGCTCACCAGCCCCACCGGTATCGTGGGCAGTGTGGGCGACTATGTCTACATCTACGTGGACGACAATCCTCCCACTGACGGAACCCTCCGCGCCCTGCTTGCTAACGACACTGGCTACCGCAATGCCGGTGAGCTGACGCTGAGAAAGGGTATCAACGTATGGCAGCTCCCCAACGATGGCGAAATCTTCCTGAACTACTTCAATGCCAACACCAGCAAGCTGCTGAAGGACTTCCCCCCCATCCGCGTACACATCGAAGGCGGTAAGGTGAATGGCTGCTGGGACCTCAGCCGCGGCATGACCAACGCTGACTGGGCTAAGCTCAAGTCATGGCGTACGAACAAGACCTGCGACATCTTCAAGAGCGACTTCCTCCACGTGAAGGGCTTGAATACTGTGCTCAACGTGCTCACAGCTAATGTTGTTCCCGCTACCCAGGTTGAAGAGATCATGAAGGGCTGGGACTACGCGTTCCTCGGTCTGCAGAAGGCCATCGGCCACACTGGTCAGTGGGATGGTCGCTACAACCCCGTTGTTAACCCCCGCCACTCTTACGAGGGCAACCCCAACTGGGGTGGCTACGCTGGCTCCAACCACCCCGGCCTCACTTCACGCGACAACTTCAACTACGACAACTTCTACAAGGGCAACATTTGGGAAATCCTCCACGAGATTGGTCACGGTTGCCAGTACCCCATCAAGATGGCTGGTTCTACTGAGGTCACCAACAACTCTCTCGCCAACATCGTTAGCAACATGATGGGTGGCTGCTACAGCCGCGGTAATGGTGCCGACAAACTCATGCAGCTCTTCAACTACGAGCGCGACGGCAAGAAGGGCTGGTCATGGCTCGACTACATGCGCTACGCAACGCCTCACTACGACGCTTCACTCCACGTGTCCAACCACCTCCTCTATCAGCTCTATCTCTACTTCGAAGTAGAGGGCCACAGCCCCGGCTTCCTCACTCGCATGCACAACGAGATGCGCAGAGACCCCATCCGCACCACTGGCAAGAGCGCCATCGGACAGAACAGCATCGCCACCTACAACGACGACTTCTGGAAGTTTGCTAAAGCTTGCGCTACCGCCAGCCAGACCAACCTGTGGGAGTTCTTCGAGGCATACGGCTTCTGGAAGTATACCGACGAGATCATCTCTACGAGCGATGACGACCCTGCAGTGGGCTCAACGGCGTACAACAACGGACACCGCTTCGTGGGTGACTACGGCAACTACTCTATGAAGTTCCCCGTTCGCAACAACACGGCTGACGAAAACGCTATGAAGTCACTCAAAGAATATATGGAGAGCATGCCTAAGAGCGCTCCTAACGTGATGTTCATCGAAGACCGCGTTGAGCGTCAGTACATCACCGCAGACTGCTTCGTAGGATCTATGGACAAGAGCCGCGTTGGACAGGAGCGTGAGAGATACTGGAAGATAGAAACCGTTCCCTTCTTCACCATAACCGATGGCACACTCGTTGCTGACTATGGTCAGTACACCAATTTCGACGGTAAAGACCGCACTGCCAACCTCTCATACACTATCGGCACCACCAACGCTACGCAGGCGATGCACACCGACAAGGGTGGCGAATGGAACTACACCGTTGCAGGCAAGAAGATCACCATGAAGGGCGATGGCATCCTCGGCATCAAGATCTACAATGCCGACGGCAAGCTCTGCCATCTCTCCAACACCAAGACCTTCATCGTTCCTGATGACATGGCTGCTGGTTTGAAGACGGGTGCTTACGTGCTCCACGTGGCTGCAACCGCAGACAAGGACATCGTCATGGGCACCGATGGCAAGCCCGTCCCCACAACGGGTATCGATGCTGTTGAGGCTGGCAAAAAGTTCGACGGCGCTATCTACGACATGACGGGTCGCCGCGTTCAGAACATGCTGCCTGGTCATATCTACATCCAGAACGGCAAGAAGATTGTCAAGTAAGAACGTTTTTAGCATAGAAAACAAGATACGTTTTCAACGTAGAAAACAAGATACAAAAAAAATGCGCAGAGCTGTCTGCGCATTTTTTTTATTGCATGGTGGAAGCGTTGAATAATAAATTGGTTTGATTATAATTTATTAACTTTGCAAGCACGCTTCTTTCAATTATTATTAGTATCTTTGTAGCGAATTTTGTACTAACGAACAACAAAACGATATCCAACTTATGAACTACCCCAAAATTGGTATACGCCCCACCATCGACGGTCGTCAGGGAGGCGTGCGTGAAAGTCTCGAGGAAAAGACCATGGCACTCGCTAAGGCTGTGGCAGAACTCATCAGTGGCAACCTGCGCAACGGAGATGGAAGCCCCGTGGAATGCGTCATCGCAGACTCCACCATCGGTCGCGTGGCGGAAAGCGCTGCTTGCCAAGCTAAGTTTGAAAAGGAAGGCGTCGGCGCCACCATCAGCGTAACTTCATGCTGGTGCTACGGCAGCGAAACAATGGACATGCACCCCCACTGGCCTAAGGCTGTATGGGGCTTCAACGGCACGGAGCGCCCCGGCGCTGTCTACCTGGCTGCTGTTCTTGCTGCACACGCTCAAAAGGGACTGCCTGCTTTTGGCATCTATGGTCACGATGTGCAAGACTTGTCTGACAACACGATTCCCGCTGACGTAGCTGAGAAAATTCTGCGCTGGGCACGTGCCGCTCAGGCCATGGCCACCATGCGCGGCAAGAGCTACCTGTCGTTGGGCAACACATGCATGGGCATTGCTGGTAGCATCGTTGATGCCGACTTCTTGCAGAAGTACCTCGGCATGCGCACCGAATATGTCGACCTCGTGGAAATCCTGCGTCGCGTCGACTTCAACATCTACGACCAGGATGAGTTCAAAAAAGCTATGGAGTGGGTGGAAAAATACTGCAAGAGCAACGAGGGCCACGACTACAATGAGGAGCGCCCCCTCTTCCCCGGCACACCCATGACCAACTTCAACGGTAAGGGCAAAGGCAAGAACCGCGAAGAGAAGGATGCGGACTGGGAGTTCACCGTTAAGAACATGATGATCATTCGCGACCTCATGGAAGGTAATCCCAAACTCCTCGAGATGGGATACAAGGAAGAGGCACTCGGACATAACGCTATCTGCGCAGGCGTGCAAGGTCAGCGTCAGTGGACCGACTACAAGCCTAACTTCGACTTCCCCGAAAGCCTCATGTGCTCCAGCTATGACTGGAACGGCATTCGAGAGGCCAAGGTGCTCGCCACCGAGAATGACTTCCTCAACGGCATCTCCATGCTCTTCGGGCACCTGCTCACCAACCGAGGCGTGCTCTTCAGCGACGTGCGCACCTATTGGAGCCCAGAGGCTGTGGAGCGCGTGACGGGATGGAAGCCTGAAGGATTGGCTGAGAATGGTTTCATCCACCTCATCAACTCTGGTGCCACCACACTCGACGCTACGGGCGCCATGACTGACGCTGAGGGCAACCCCACCATGAAGACACCTTGGGACATGACAGAGAAGGATGCAGAGGCTTGCCTCGCTGCTACGCAGTGGATGCCTGCCGATCGCGATTACTTCCGTGGTGGCGGCTACAGCTCACACTTCCGCACCAAGTCTGGTATGCCCATGACAATGCTCCGACTCAACATGGTGGCTGGACTGGGTCCCGTGCTGCAGATAGCAGAAGGATGGAGCGGCGAACTGCCCGAGGAGGTGCACAACACACTCGACAAGCGCACCGACCCCACTTGGCCCACCACATGGTTCGTGCCTCGTCTCGACGCAAAAAAGGATGCATTCAAGGATGTCTACAGCGTGATGAACAACTGGGGTGCCAACCATGGCGCTATCGCCTACGGCCACATCGGTGCAGACCTCATCACTCTGGCTTCTATGCTCCGCATTCCCGTCTGCATGCACAACGTTGAGGACAAGGACATCTTCCGTCCCGCTGCATGGAATGCTTTCGGCATGGACAAGGAAGGCGCCGACTACCGCGCTTGCCAGAACTTCGGTCCTATGTATAAATAACCTAATACAATCATCCCCCGCCCTCACTTGCAGAGGGAGGGGGACTAATCTTTCATGCCATGATTGTCGAACGAAAATATCTCGTCACCTTTATTCTCATCACCAGCCTCTTTGCTCTTTGGGGCTTCGCCAACGACATCACCAACCCCATGGTGGCAGGTTTCCAAACCGTGATGGAACTCTCTGCAGCCAAGGCAAGCATGGTGCAGTTTGCTTTCTACGGAGGTTACGCCACAATGGCGATTCCCGCTGCACTCTTCATACGCAAGTACAGCTACAAGAGCGGCATCTTGCTCGGACTGGGTCTGTATGCGCTCGGAGCCTTTCTCTTTATCCCTGCTGCCTCCTACGAGAACTTCACCTTCTTCTGTCTCAGTCTCTACATCCTCACCTTCGGTCTTGCTTTTCTTGAGACCACGGCAAATCCCTTCATCCTATCGCTGGGAACGAAAGAGACTTCCACACGCCGACTGAATCTCGCACAGACGTTCAACCCCATGGGGTCGCTCTGTGGCATGGCGGTTGCTAGTTTTGTTGTGCTCCCTAACTTGCTGAGCGACCAGCGCGATGCTGCGGGCAAGATTATTTTCGACACACTTTCGGAGGCTGAAAAAGCAAATATTCGCGTTCAGGACCTCGCCGTCATCCGCAACCCCTACGTTGCCATCGGATTGGTGGTGCTCGCCATGTTCGTCATTATTGCCCTGAAGAAGATGCCCAATTCTGCTGCATCTGCGGATAAGGTGAGCGCTCGCCAAACTCTCAGCAATCTCAGGCATAACCAAGTCTACAGAGAAGGCGTGGTGGCACAGATTTTCTACGTTGCCGCCCAGATCATGGTTTGGACCTTCATCATCCAATATGCCGACCACCTTGGCATAGACAAGGCAACGGCGCAACGCTTCAACATCGCTGCCATGATCATGTTTCTCTGCTCACGCGCCATCGCAACCTTCCTCATGCGATGGGTCAATGGTCGCATTCTGCTCACCATCTTTGGCATCGGCGCAGCCTTGTGCACTGCAGGATGTGTCTTCATCGAAGGCATGATGGGTCTCTACTGTCTGGTTGCCATCAGCTTCTTCATGTCGCTCATGTTCCCCACCATCTATGGCATCGCACTCGAAAAGGTGTCACCTGTAGACTCTACGCTCGGCGCGGCATTCCTTGTCATGGCCATCGTCGGAGGTGCGCTCATGCCTCCTCTTCAGGGCATGATCATCGATGCTGGTGGGCCCGACCATATCATCTGCGGTCTTCCATCGGTCAATGTCAGCTACTGCTTGCCTCTGCTTTGCTTCCTCATCATCACCATCTATGGATGGAGATGCGCTAAACGGAAGGCCTGATTGAACCGATGCCACCCGACCACGGCTCTACGCATTCCCTAACACCCAACAGCAACGCGCACCTGTTCCAAAAAGACATGCAAAACGCGGAGGATATGTGATAAGCGAAGGATGCGCAGCAAGTGAAGAATGCGCAACAAATGAAGGATGCGCAACAAGCTAAGCTCACACTGCGAGTGAAGGATGCGCAACAAGCTAAGCTCACACTGCGAGTGAATGATGTGTAATTAACTAAGCTCACACTGCGAATGAAGGATGTGTAATTAACTAACTTCAGTCACGGGCAGAGCAATTATGAAGCGCGGAGCAAATACAAAAAGCTAAGAATATGGAAAGAGCAGATGACATGGAAAGAGCAGAGCGAGTGTATAGCTACTTGCGGGAGCACGACATTCCCTATAATTGCTACACCCACCCAGAGGGCAAAACAATTGAAGAAGCAAAGCGATGGTGGAAGGATGACGGCAGTGTGCACTGCAAGAACATCTTCATGCGCAACCACAAGGGCAACCAACACTATCTCATCTGCTATCACTGCGACCACGTATTCGACATCCACGATCTGGAGGCGCGTCTGAAAGCTAAACTGCAAGCACAGGGAAAACCCTCATGCGGTAAACTCTCATTCGCATCTCCGGAACGTATGATGCGCTATTTGGGCCTGGAGCCAGGCAGCGTCTCTCCTTTCGGACTCATCAACGATGAGGAGCACCATGTGCAGCTCTTTCTGGACGAGTGTCTGCAAACGGCTCCTCTCCTATCGTTTCACCCCAACGACTGCAGAGGAACCGTGGTCATTGAACGCGAAGCATTCCTTTGCTACCTTGCTTCTGTAGGCAACGCATACGAATACATCTAAATGTACATTACACCTAACTGTGCCGCATATCTAAATGACCGCACACCAAAGTGTATCGCATAGCTAAACGCACTGCATATCTAAGTGACCACACACTACTAAGTGTATCGCATAGCAAAACGCACTGCATCTCTAAATGACCGCACATCAAAGTGAGCAGAACATCAAACCGCTCCAAAGTATTCTCTTCTCACAAGATATTTTTTCTTCCTTCTTTGGTGCGAATGATGCCCTGCTGCGTCTCTCATTTTTTTCTGCAGCAGGTCAACAAAGTTTCTGCTACGGAAACTTTCAGTTTCTGCTGCAGAAATTTTCGATTGTCCGAACAGGATTTCTTCTAGATATGACTTCGGCTTCACACCTTTATCAACAAAAAAGCAAAATCGCCTAAGAGTAAGAGATACTTTTAGGCGATTTTGCTTTGTCTGCTATTCGCACTGCGCTTTCAGAAGATACGACCGAAGACGGTGAACTTAAGCGTCGGGTAAACAGGAATCTTGTTCAGCACCTTGATGACGTCTCTGAAGTCTTTGGTAATGCCGGGTTCATCGGCAGTGATGGTATGTCCCTTACCATTGTTGGCGTAATGATCCACCACCTTAGGTTTACCCCAGAACTCAACACCCATATCAAATTTGCATCCAACCCGCTTGCGTGGAACGGTACGCCCCACACCAAACCCAATGTATGGGCGGAAAGCATTCGTCACAGCATCTATTCTTACGCGTCCTTCATTGGGCGTTACGGAATAACCCTCCACACGAATCTTGATGCCGTCTTTATACTGCGGGTCGTCCTCCGGCTGAATCATCGACTGCCCATCGGGACCTGGTGTGATGTCTGCATTATACTGTTCGACGGCTCGGATGGCTTTGTCCGTTGCACGCACGCTGGCTATTGTTGAGGAACCGAAAGTGGCACCCACGGTGACGTGGAACATAGAGTTCTTGCCCGTATAGATGTCAAAGAGCAACTTGCCTTGCGTCTTATAGGGCTTGCCTTTTACCTCAACCTTGGCTCCATATTCCGGAATGTTGATGTAACGGTGCTCTAAAAGATAGATAGGAACTTTGTCGAGCGCTTCTGGTCTGTCGTAGTCGAAATGATTCGTGATAGTGAACTTAGGCATGATGTCGACACCAGCACGCATCGTCACGAAGGGACAGATAGGTGTGCCGAGCTCAATACTCACGCCAGTGGTGCCGACTCCCAGACCTACCGAGAGATGGTTAAAGCAGTTCTTATCATCTGCTATTTGTGCTTGCGCTGACACGACGGATGCCAGGGCAAGAGAGAGAAGAAATTTCTTCATGAGCGAGTGATTGACTACTTTTGTGGCGCAGCATCATTCATGACGCAGATGAGCATACCGGTGATGCTGTGACTACCTAGATTACCGGTAACGTGAAAGTTTCCATCTATGAGGAAATATGCCTTATTGGGAGTTCCCTTCTCAAAGCGAGCATTCAGGAAGACATCCTTTCCGTCAATCACTGTCTTGAGCTCACCCTTATCCTTGTTGATCCATTGCCATTCAGAAGACTCCACCTTTCCGTTTGTGTAGTGCAAGAACACTTTCTTGGCAGTAAACGTAATGCTCTTGATGTCGCTATTGAGCAGTTTTACCTCGTCTGGATTGAAACTGTTGCTGTTCTGTGATTTCAGACGATCCAGCACGTTATCAGCCAATGTTCTGATTTTGTCCATTCCTTGCTTATCCTCAGCAGAGACGCCATAGATGGCAACGTGGTCGAAGAAGACGCCAGCGGTGTAAGTAGGGTTGCGCCATGTGCGGCAGATGCTCACCTCATTGGTATTAGCGTCAGCGGGAACTTTTGTTGCATCGATATCATAGACTTCGTCGTCAACCACCAGTTCAGCCATCGAGTTCATATCAAGGGTTATCGTGCCGAACTCGTCACAGTTGATGGTGATGATAGAAGTAGCCGCATCGACGTTGTAAGTAGCTTCGATAATGTTTTCTTGGGCGATGAAAGCCTTCGTTTCATGCAGCATCAGAGTAGCCTTCTCATGCGAGTCGAGCAAAATACTCTTGATCAATGGATGCTCCTTGACCTCAACGGCAATGGGTTCTATTCCGGGCTTTCCAAGTTCAACTGTAGTAGACTTGCTGAGCACCTCATCAATGTATGTAGGCAAATCAACAACGCCACTGATGGGAGCGTCGTCCTTGTTGCAAGAGGTGAATCCAAAGCTAAGCAGCGCTGCAACGAAAGTAGCGCCTAAGAAACGAAATGTTTTCATGATCTTGTTCAGTTTAATTTATATGTGTTGTTTTGCAATCTATTTATCTTGTTTTGCAATATATTTACTTTGTTTTGCAATATATTTACCTTGTTTTGCGTTCATGGAAAGCGACATTACGATTCAAAATAGCTTTCCTAAGCGATTGCAAATTTACAAAAAAAAGAAAACGCACAAAATTATTGAGCAAAAAAACAAGATGAACGAACAAAAAAAAATCGAAAAGCCTCACTTTTGAGCAAAATGCGGCAAGACTAATCATTTGCATCGAGTCAAGCGACACCAGCATGGTGCTGCGAAAGGAACAAGAAGCGTGTGGTGCACTCCTTGGGCAGCGGGATGTTAGGTCAGCTGGTGATTAGAAGGGATAGCCGATGGCGAGGTGGTAACCCAACGACTTAGCAAAAGAAGGCATGTTGTAGTAGCCCGCCTTGCCCGTATTGTATGGTGCGTGCAGACCAACACCCAGATCGACACGTATAACCAGGAAGTCGAGGTCATAGCGAATGCCCAAGCCCGTTCCGAGAGCGAGTTCTCGTCCGAAGTTTTTGAGTTGGAACTTCGCACCGGGAAGCGAAGGGTCCTCATGAAGCAGCCACACGTTGCCGCAGTCGGCGAAAAGCGCGCCATAGAGGTTAGCAATGATGGGGAAGCGCCATTCCAGGTTGGCTTCGAACTTAAAGTCGCCCACCTGATTCACATAGCTGTAGTTCGACTCCCCTGGCACGTAACTACCCGGTCCGATGCTGCGTATGCCGAAGGCACGAATAGAGTTAGCGCCACCTACAGAGAAGAGATCGTTATAGGGTGCATTCGTTGCATTGCCGTAACTATAGACAGCTCCGAGCTGAACATGGGCAGCCAGTTGCGATCGTCCTGTTCCGAGAGGAATCTTATCGGTAAATTCCGCCACGCCCTTGATGTATTGTGCGAAAGGCACATTAAAGAGGTTCTTGTTTTGCTCATTGAATCTTTGTCCGAAGCAAGCATAGATGCCACTGATGACATTGCCCGCCTCCTTGACCGTCAGCAAGAGTTTACGTTGGTTGCGTGCCCTGCGTCTGGTGGACATCTGCAAGACGTATTGCAAGGAAGGCACGAACTGGTTGCGCATGCTGACCGCCAGTGCCGGGTTGCTCTCCATGATATCGTCGAAAGCCTTGGTTGAGGAGAGTTGCAGTTGATAGTCCAGACGGAACGGCGTGAGTTCGTGCTTCACCGTCGGTTTGCTTTGATAGCTCACCACCACGCTGGTAGCCAGTCCCACTCTGCCGAAGTAGCCACTTTGGTTCATCACGTTCGCCTCCAGCTTGAACGAGGTAGAAGAAATGGCACGTCGTGTGAACTTTCTTCCGAATCGTCCGAGTTTGATATAGGGATAGTCGAGCGACACAGACAGACCATACTCAAAGCTATTGATGAGACGCTTCTCCTCAACGTTTCTGTTTCCCGTCATCCATTCGTAGTTACCGTAGGCCTTGAAGCTCAGCGCCTCAGCTCCTCTGAAAGCATTTCGTTTGGTGATGGAGTAGCTCAGTGCAGGTCCAATGAGTCCATTGCTTTTGTTCACCCCACTTGCTCTCAACTCCGAGTCGAAAGGTTTATCGAGCACCAGCGTAATGTCCACATCGAGCGAGTCCGTAAGTCGCAGTTCACGCTTGGGTTCGCTCAGTTTGATGTAGAGGAGCGAATCCTGAGTAGCGGGAGTGAAGTTGAGATCCACCTGAGAGAACACACCCAGTTCCGACAGTTTCTCCTGAACCAGATCCATCATGCGCTCTCGGTAGAGCTGTCCTTTTCTGTAGAAGATGTAATGTCGCAGCACACCATATTTAAGACTCGGCTTTGCGTTCGCCTCCTCAGCCGTATAGAACATGCGCACGTCAGCCCGTCCGATGCTGTCGATGCGTTCCGTGCCCCGCCTTGGGTCTACGAGGTGCAGTCTTGTCTGTCTGAGATAATACCGTCTGCCCGTCGTGATCGGAAGGTCGAGCGAAGGGCGCACCTGCAACTGCACGAAGCCCTGACGTTGCAAGGTGTCGGCTCGATAGGTGAAGAAGGTGGGTTGGCAGAAGTAGAATCCATTGTTGCGCATCAGCGTATTGAGGCGTTCGCGCTCAGCTTGGAGCGACTCTGCCGTGAAGGCATTGCCTCGTTTGAGCAGTGAGAGTGAGTCATGCGCATGGATGATCGAATCCATCAAGGGCGGGAAGTACTGAATAGCGATGCTGTCGAGGCGATATAGTTTTCTTGGATAGACGCTGTAGGCAATCTTAGCCTTTCGCGGATTCTTTTGTGGAAGAATGTCATACTCCACATCGCCATTGAAGTATCCATAGTTGTGCAGCACATTGCGTGCCACCTTAGCACGCAATCCGGGATTCACCGTCGAGATAAGTTTCGGATCAGAAGCAAACGTATTGAACATCCACTTGCCGAAACGCGAAGTGCTGTTCACATATCGGTTATACATCCACAGTCCGACGTAGAGCGGGAAGCGATACTTCGTGCTTCCCATCAGCGAGTTGTTGGGTGTCACGCTCAGCGCACCCACCACCTCGTCCTTCGCCGTGGCATACGCCTCGTCCACCACCTTCTTTTCAGCCATCAGCGAGTCTCTCTCGAAGGTTGTCAGGTTGTCCATGTCGAGCGTTTTCTCCCCCGCATGCCACTGTCCGGTGAGCACGTCGCGCACCGTCTCGTAGCCATCGTTCAGTGCGGTGATCATGCCCACGCTGTCCTTTCTCGCCTTCGCCACCTTGCGGCTCTTCTGTCCGAACGATATGTCGCTGATGCCCGTATAGAGCACCTCCCCTTCGGGCAAGTTGCGCGTGGTGGAACAAGAAGGGAGCACCACCAGCAGCAGCACGAGCATCAAGCCCCCCAGCCCACGCAAGGCAGCGGAGGGCGAGCAGGCGCAAGCCCTTTTGCTTATATAATATATAATAGGTATATGCTTCATCAGAGTAAGTGGTCTGCGTTGTGCGAAGAATCTCTATGCCTTCCCCTCGTGGTGGGTCTGCTTTTTAGTGATGTTGGTTATGCGTTTTACTGATGTTGGCCATGCACCGCATGGAGGAAGAGCGTGTGATGCCGGAGATCAATCCTGGCTATTCCTCTATCTTGCGGAAGAGGAAAAGTTCACCCAGTCGGTTTGTCTTGCGTCGGAGCACCAGACCCGCTCCCATGACGCGCACCTTGCCTTCCAGTATATTCGTATTGTCGTCTGTGTAGTAGAGCGTAACGTAACGAGTAGCCGACTTGTCGAGCCTGTATTCGACACTCACGTTGTCAATGATGCTCTGCCCATTGTTCTGCGCTTCCGCACCGCTGCTCACCTTTCCGCCCACGATGACGCTAACGCGGTTGCCCCAGAAACGCTTAGCGAACTTGAAGGAGTAGTCCGTCGTTGTGCTGCCCGTCTGGTTGTGCTTGTTCTGCACGCCCAACGACAAATCGACGTTTTTGAGCGTCTTGCTCGTCAGTCCGTTGATTTGTCCCTGCAAGAAGTTGTTGATGGCTCCATCGGCACTGAATCCACTTCTTTTGTTCGAGGTGGAGAGATAGGTGCCCGTAGCCATGAGCGCCACAGCCGTTCGGCTACGCTCGGCGGGCGACATCTGCGCCAGTTCGCTATAGATGGTCAAGTCCTCCGGAGCCTCGATGGTGAAGTCGAGTCCCATATTGTTGAGCGTATTGGTGATGCTGACACCCACGTCGAAAGCCACACCGCGCGTATTGCCATCAGCATTTGTCACACTGGTGTTCACGCGCTGGCTTGCCTTCAGGTTGAGTCTTGGGTTGCCTATGTCACCGTTGAACTCCACGTAGCTGCCATTCTTGATGACACAATCCTTGAGCGAGACGACCACCACATTGTAGGTCATCTTGCCGTCAAGAATATTATACCTGCCGAAGAGCGACATGCCATTGACGTCGTCACTCAGCATCTTGAAGTTGCCGCCTCCTTCCAGTTTCACATAGTTTGCTCCGTCGTCGCTGAGCAGACAGTTGATGCGTGCCGACTGGTCGATGTCTACATTGAGCACCAGATTGACATTGCTCGGCGGCGCGAACTCCATCTGTTCCACCTCCAGCGTATCGCTAAAGTCGCAGAAGGTGACCAGGTCGCTCATCTCGTCGTCCACGTTGATGGGAGAATCTCTCAGCACATAAGTGACGTCGGTGCTGCCTAAGACAGACAACCTTCCCGTCACATCCATTCTTTGCGTCGCGCCCTTGGCATGCGCATCCAGGTTCACATAGACTTTTCCGTAGGCATCAGCATGCCTGTCCTTCTTTGCGTTGATGAGTTCAAAGTTGCGCGCTCTCGCCGTCACGTCGAGCGTGATGTTGGAAAGTTCGTGGAAGTCAATCACGCCATCCAGCACGAGCGGCGTCTTGCCCATCGTGTAGCCTACCAGTTCGTTGAGGTTCAGTCTGCTCGCGTTGAACTGCAAAGAGTCGTCCACCACACGCATGTCGAAGCTGTAGAGAGGCGCCTTGATGTGCATCGAGTCTGTGCGCAGGAAGCCATCCACGAGCGGCTGCTTCGTGCTGCCCTTCACGCCAAGATCTCCGTCGATGCTGCCAGCCAAGTCGAGTGTTTCGCCCAAGAAGCCATTGAGCAGGTTGAGTGGGAACTGCGAGAGTGTTGCCTGGGCATCGATGCGGTCGGTCTTGCCCAGTTCCTCGTATGAACCGTTGAAGGTGATCGTCTGTCGCCTGTCGTGTGTGATATAGCCATCCACGAAATGCGACCCGTCGGCATTGGGCATGTAAGCCGCGTTGAGTCCGATGTCGCCCATAGGTGCTCCCTCAAACACCATTCTCTGCACTTCGAGGTCAGCCATGATGCTCGTCGACTCCTCCGCTTGCTGATAATGGACATCACCATGCAGCAGACCGCCTATGGACGGCATGTAGGGGATGACGGCACATATCTCTCCCAGGTTGAAATGGTTGAGCGAAGCCGTGAGGTCCTGCAATGCATCCTCGTTGGCTGTCGAGAAGAGTTTCAAACCCGTACCGTCGTCGGCGAGCAAGTCGAGGTCAGCCAGTATGCGCCCATCGTTCTTCAGATAGACATAATTGCTGTCGTTGAGCGTGAAGAAGCGGTAGGCAAGCACAGGGCGCAGCGGTTCGAGGTGCAGCATCATGCCGTCTTCGAGGAAGTGTAGCTTTGCCCCAAGGTCCACGCCCTTTCTCCCCTTCGCATCGTTGAAGACGAGCGAGGCAGTAGCCAGTCTCGGGTTGAGGTGGGCAGCCAGCTGAGCGTCGAAGGTGACGTCTTTGTTCTTCTTGCCGTTCGCCACGCGCGCCAGCAGTTCCAGTCCGCCGTCCACCTGTTTGAGGTCGAAAGCGATGGTGTCGATAACGATGCTGCCGGTGTTGGTCGTATGCACGTAGCCCTCGCCGAAAGCGCCCTTTTCGGGCGATGCGTGCAAGTCGAAGCGCAGGGCATTGTAGGTGTAGCCCATCGTCGACACGATATTGTGCAGCGGATTGCGTCTGCCACTCTCGAGGGTAAGGCCGATGGTGGGCATCACGCGCCGAATCGCCGAGTCGTTATATTCATGTCGCCCCATCTGACCCACCAGTGTGTCATTCAAGACCGTAGCCTGCGCCAGCAGACGCCCCACCCCATCGGGTGCTTGCAGGTGGAGCATGAGGTCGCCAGCCGAGAGGAAGGCGAAGGTGGTGTCGGGACGCAGAAGCGCTTCCAGGTTGATGTCGCGCGGATAGAGCGTGGAGTCCTTGGTGTGGAGCACGATGGCGCTCACGTCACCCTTCACGAAGTGGTGGTCGGAGAGATTGGATTGTCCCAGCATGTGCATCGCCATGGACACCGCAAAGGGCTTTTTCGTCACCCCAAGGCGATAGAAATCCAGTCGCCGGAGGTCGAAGTCGAAGGAAGCGCTGTCCACCTCATGTCGCTGCAACTGAACGTCAAAGCAGCCATCGGCATCAAGTAGGGCATTCGCGCTGTAGAAGTTCATCGATGCCACCCCCCGGTTGAGTTGCGCATCGAGTCGTATGTCGCCCACGGGTGTCTTGCCATAGGTGGCACTCGGCACGTCCAGCATGGCATGCAAGCGCGCCTTGGGTGCAAAGATGTCGAAGCCCATGCCCTGCACCTTAGCGCGTGTGGTCACCACGCAGGCAGAGTCGAGGGGGAGAAAACGGTGTACTGCCAGGTCGCACACGTCCAGGTCGGCGTGGTAGGCAGTGCGCTTCACGTCGAAGTCACCGTTCAGTTTCAGGCGTCCGTTGCCCTGCTTCAGCAGCAGGTCGGCGTGGTAGAGGTCGCCTCGTATGGCTGTCGTTCCGTTGATGACCATGGGTGGCAGTTTGATGGCGTCGATGCCTGCAAGACGGCGAATGAGCGACATGTCCTGGGTGGTGATGCTCCAGTCGAGGTCTGCCACGAGTTGTCCGTCGGAGAGCAGTTTGCCGGCGCCGCCTCTCACCTCGGCTTGCATCATGCCGGGCAGGTCGATGCTGAACGCCTCCACCTCCACCTTGTCCATGTTGCCAGAGATGTCAATCGTCACGTCAGCCACCTCTTTGGGGTAGTAGTCTTTCACCTCTTCGGGCAGATAGGCTGCAGTTAGGGCGAACAGGTCGTCGCGGCTCAGCGATGAGCGAAGCTGCACGTTGAGCCTGCCCTTGCCGCCCGCCTCGAGCGCCGCCCATTCGATCTGGGCATCTGCCGTGAGTGCACTAGTGGGTGTGCGCAGCTGAGCGTCCTCGACTACGAGGTGGTTGTCGTCGAGTTCCACGCCGGCACACAGCTGCTCCACCGTGAGTCCGCTGCGTTCGCGCAGGCGCAGTCCTTCGAGCCTCGTGCGCAGGTGTCCCGCCTCGAGGTCATAGTCCACTTGGGGCAACTGAAGCGCCAGGTCGTAGAGCGCGAGGTGGTTCACGTCGAGCCCGGGCGCCCTTGGTTGATGGTTCTGGTTGTAGTGTAGGGAGTCGATGGCGAAGTCCAGCTTGCTCACCCTGAGCTTGCCTTGTCCGAGGTCGAACGAGCCGTCTGTCAGAGCGAGCCGCTCCACAGCGGCAGCCACCGACATGGTGTCCCCCGGTGTGTGGAACGCCACCCGTGTGTCGTTGACTTCCACATCGGCAAAGTTGAGTTTCCAGAGCAGCGGTGTGCTCTCTGTGGTGTCCACAACCGTGGTGTCCTGGAGCGCCAGGTCGAGGTCGCATCCGTCGAGCTGCACGCCGGTGATGTTGACACACTCGTTGCTCCATTCCAGGTCGTGCACGTCGAGGTGGAAGTCCTGGATGCGCCCCTTGATTTTGAGGGTGGCAATGAGGTCGTGGCTGTCTACGTATCCGCCGTTGAGGTCGAAGGCGTCGACGCCGATTTTTCCGCCTAAGATGCCACACAAGTCGAGGTCGAGCACACACGACTCCACCGCCAGCAGCGTGTCTCTCTGCGTCACGCAAAGCTGTTGGAGGTCTATATCGAGCGGAAACTTCAGGCGCACACGCTCCACCTCCACCTTCATGCCTGTCGATGCGCTCAGTTCGCGGCAGGCATAACCCACAGCCCAGTCCTGCACGAAGGGAATGTAGAGCAAGAGGGCGAAAAAGAGAAAGAGCAGAATGGGACTGAGCACCAACCAACAAGCCCAACGCATGATGCGTCGTGCCAGGCTGCGTTTTTCGCGCTTTTTCTTGTCGTTGCTCAGGGGGTCGGTGCTCATTCTGTTCCTTCTTCGGTTCGTTGCAGTGCCTGCCAGAGGCGGTCTTGCGGCACGGGGGCAAGGATGTCGATGTGCTTTTTGCTCACAGGATGTTCAAACACCAGGTGGCGGGCATGGAGCGAGATGCCGCCGTCGGGGTTGCTGCGCGGAGCGCCATACTTGAGGTCGCCCTTGATGGGGCATCCCATCTTGCTCAGCTGACAGCGTATCTGATGGTGCCTGCCCGTGTGGAGCTCCACTTCGAGCAGCCAGTAGCGGTCGCTGCGCGCCACGACGCGATAGTCCAGTTCTGCCTTCTTGCTGTTTGGCACTTCGCGGTCATACGCCCGCGCCTTGTTGGTCTTCTCGTCGCGTGTGAGCCAGTGTGTCAGTTTGCCGCTTGCCTGCCGTGGCTGTTGTGTCACGATGGCCCAATAGGTCTTTTGTATCGCGCGCGTACGAAACATCTCGCTCAGGCGGGATGCTGCCTTGCTGGTGCGCGCAAAGAGCACCAAACCGCTCACGGGGCGGTCGAGACGATGAACGACACCAAGGAACACTTCGCCTGGTTTGGCGTAGCGTTCCTTGATGTAGGCTTTCACCATATCGCTCAGTGGGAGGTCGCCAGTCTTGTCGCCCTGCACGATTTCTCCCACCTCCTTCGATACGATGATCACATGGTTATCTTCGTAGAGGACTTGCATTACATGTTCATGCCACCGTCCACCTGGATGACCTGACCGCTGACGTAGCTGGAGAGGTCGCTTGCCAGATAGAGTGCCGTGTTGGCGATGTCTTCCACCTGACCGCCACGGCGCAGGGGTATCTTCTTCTTCCATTCCTCACGCACGTCGTCGGGCAGTGCGGCTGTCATGGCTGTCTCGATGAAACCGGGGGCAATGGCATTGGCGCGGATGCCCTTGGGGCCCATCTCCTGTGCGATGCTCTTGGCGAGGGCAATCATGCCTGCCTTGGATGCTGCATAGTTGGCCTGACCGGCATTGCCGTGCACGCCCACAACGCTTGCCATGTTGATGATGGAGCCGCCCTTCTGACGCATCATCACGGGCACACAAGCGTGGGTGAAGTTGAAGGTGCTCTTGAGGTTCACGTTGATGACGGCATCCCACTGAGCCTCGGTCATGCGCAGCATCAAACCGTCCTTGGTGATGCCAGCATTGTTGACCAGGATGTCGATGCTGCCGAAGTCTGCCTTCACCTGCTTCACGGTCTCCTCTGTCTGTGCAAAGTCGGCTGCATTGCCGGCATACGCCTTGCAGGTGACGCCAATGGCTTCGATCTCCTGGCGCGTTGCCTCCAGACCTGCTGCCATCTCATCGTTGAGCACGAGGTCGGTGAATGCGATGTTAGCGCCCTCCTGGGCAAACTTCAAGGCGATGGCCTTGCCAATACCACGAGCGGCTCCTGTGATGAGCGCTGTCTTTCCGTTTAAAAGTCCCATAATGTTTTCTTTTAATTTTATTTGAGTGTTCTATTCTTTTCTCTGTTGCGATGTCGGCTCGGGGCTCACGAATTGCCAATGGCACGGTCCACCAGCTTCTTCACCATAGGCTTGCTCATGCGCTCGCCCATGCCCTCGCCCAACCTGCCATGGATGTAGGGCACTTCGAGCCCCTTCGTGCAGTAGTGGATGATGTCTACGGCAAGCGGTATGTTGTCCACCTCGATGAGCCCATCCTTGACACCGTTGGTGAGCACCTGCGTGAGCAGGTCCACTTCGGTGTGGTCGAAGTTGCGACGCACCTTCTCGACCAACCAGATGTTGCGGAAGAACTCGGCACGCAGATTGCCGTTGCGCAACACGGCTTCCTTGATGAGGCGCAAGTGGGCGTAGATGATCTCCACCACCTTCTCCACGGGCGGGAGGTCTTGCTGCGCCACCTTGTTGAGCGTCTCTGTGAGGCGCTCCATCTCTGCCTCGATGACGGCAAAATAGATGTCTTCCTTATTTTTAAAATAGGTATAGAGCGTGCGCCGACCCTTCTCTGATGCCATCGCTATGTTGTTCATCGTTGTGTCGTCGAGTCCTTTTCGAGCAAACAACTGCCGAGCCACGTCGACCAACTTGTTGCGTGTCCTTATCTGTAATGCTGTTTGTGCCATATCGGCTGCAAAGTTACGCAATCTTGATGAATTAAACAAAAAACAAAGACTTTTTTGTGCACAAACACCCCTACCTTGTGCGAAAAAGCCACTTTTTTGCATTTTTCTGCATCTTTTCTACCAAAAAGTTTGGTCGTTTCGATAAAACGCCGTAAC
Source organism: Candidatus Physcousia equi (assembly GCA_018065005.1). Classification (GTDB taxonomy): domain Bacteria; phylum Bacteroidota; class Bacteroidia; order Bacteroidales; family Bacteroidaceae; genus Physcousia; species Physcousia equi. Next base: position 35,388 of record JAGHUD010000049.1, on the reverse strand, counting down.
TTTGCACTCGCAAACGGGAAAGAGGTGCTCATGAGCCTCAACACAGTTCCCCCTAAGCATGAAACATCGCGGAGTAGAGCAGTTGGCAGCTCGTCAGGCTCATAACCTGGAGGTCGCACGTTCGAGTCGTGTCTCCGCAACCAAGAGCAAAACGCACTTCATCTCACGATGAGGTGCGTTTTTTGTTTCTGGTCCGAAACGGAGTGCCTTCTGTCAAGATTTCTTACTTCACCGCAAGAACCGCATTCGGCTGGCGCGAGAGTCCTCCTCCACACCCTCGCCCACCTCGGACGCGCAAGGCGGCAAGCTCTGTGCTCCACCCCAAGCGCCCGTAGCGTCAAGGCAGCCCATGCTGTGTTCCAGCAGGCTGTTTTTCAGCCACTTCTGCAAGAAGAGAAAAGGCTTCGTTTGCGTGCGGATTTTTTCTGCTGCAGAAAACGTCAGTTTCTGCTGCGGAAACAAAAAGTTTCTGCTCGAGAAACTGACAATTTCTGCTCGAGAAACTTTCGGTTTCTGCTGCGGGTCTTTTTGAGAGACGCTGCGCTTGGATGCAGCAGAGTGCAGCGAGCTTCTCATCCTGCCCACCAGACGCGCTCCCACGCACTGCCCATTTGTCAACATTTTTCCTATTTCTAAACTTCATCCCCACCACGTTCCATCATGAAGATTATTTATGCACACGGCTTCGCCTCTGCCGGCAGCAGCGGCACTGCCACACACCTGCGCAACATGCTCTACGAACAGGGCGTACAGGTGCTCTCGCCCGACCTCCCCACCAGTCCGCGCCTTGCCATGCCTTTTCTGCACGACTACGTCGAAAAGGAGCAGCCGGACCTCATCGTTGCCACCTCCATGGGGGCTTTCTATGCCGAACAGCTGAGGGGCTACCGCCGCATCCTCGTCAACCCCTCCTTTCAGATGTCCCGACTGCTCATCTTCCGGGGCATGGGGCGCCACGAGTTTCGCAACAAGCGCGCCGATGGCGCCAAGGACTTCAAGGTGGACAAGCAGATGATTGCCGAATTTAAAGAGGTGGAAAAAAATTCCTTCCAATACATCACGCCCGAAGAGAAGGAACTCGTCTGGGGACTCTTCGGCAACAACGACCGCAACGTGAACTGCCAACCGGAGTTCAAGAAGCACTATGGCACTGCTCATTTCCAGATCTTCGACGGCGAACACTTCCTCAACGACAAGGTGCTCAAGCAAGCTGTGCTGCCGGTGATCAAGTCGCTGCTCTCTCTTGCATGAGAAAATGATGCCCTATGTATTCCAGTAAAGCAGATTTTTCCGACGAAATTCTAGATAGGGAATGAAAAAAAAAATCCACAACCCTCGCGTGAAAGGCTGTGGATTTTTTTACTTGATATGTTCCCCCGCAGTTCGCCAAACTTTGAGGTTGAAAGGAACCGCTTGCGGGCTACTTTAATTTACTTCTTGCGCACCTTGCGACCGTTCTGAATGTAGATGCCAGGACGAAGCTTTTCAAATGAGTTTCCTACAAAGCGACCATCAAGACTGTATATGCGTCGCTTCTTGGGATCGAGCACTTCAACCGCTTCCACTGTTGTCTTGATGTCGCCCTCGGTCTTTTCACCATCACCTTCGGTCTTCTCACCATCAACTTCGGTCTTCTCACCGTCGCCTTCGGTCTTTTCACCGTCACCTTCGGTCTCCTCACCGTCACCTTCGGTCTTTTCACCGTCACCTTCGGTCTTTTCACCGTCGCCGTCGGTAATCTCACCATCGTCGCCAGACTCTTCGCCTTCGCCATCGGTAATCTCACCATCCCCGTCAGACTCTTCGCCTTCCTGCTCTGTGCTTTCCTCTATAAATTCGGAACCGACGCAGAAGGAGACGGCATTGGGGGCATAGGTCTGACCGGAGACGGGGTCGGTGATGGTCATATACCAACGCATGGACGCCAATTCATCGTCGGGGTTGTCAGTCAGTGCGAAACGTCCGTCTGGGAGGAAGGTGTAGTAGCCCTTCTCATTGAGGCGGTCGAGCGTCTCGTAGCCGCCCTTGATGTCGATGCGTGCGAAGTCAGTTGCGGTCTGTATGTCGTTGCGCTTGGTGATGGAGATGAGAGCCTTGGGCAGAGTGATCTCGTGTTTGCCCACCTCCTTGGCGCGGATGAGATAGGGGCGGTTGGGCATCACATCGTCGCCTTCACCGAGAAGGTCGAAGCGGAGTGCGGTGCTGTCTGCCACGCCATCTCCATCGCGGTCGAACTGTCGGAGCTCTTTCCATTCCGCCACTTCAAAGTTCTTCTTCCAATATTTATATGGGATGGCGAAGGGCACGTAGAGCTGCTGCCAAGAGGTGTTGTCGAAGTGGCGCACATAGTGCAAGATGTCGGTGGGGAGGTTGTCGTCTGTCTCGTTGAGCTCGACGCCATCCTTGAGCGTGACGTTGATGACGAGGAATCCGTCGTCGTCAAACTCAAATTCGAAGTCATCCTCATCCTCTTCATCGTCTTCTTGGGGATTGTCGTCGGTGCCTTGCTCCTTGTCGATGTCGTCGATGTTGGGGGTGTCGCTGCCCTTCTCGATGGTCACAGCTGCACTGGAGGCATTGAGCACATGGCCGGTGACGCCATCGAGCAGGAGGGTGATGATGCGCACATGCTCGGGTTGGTCCACGTTGTCGGGCATACTGAATCGACAAGCATAGTCGTAGGTGTGTCCTGCCACGGCATACTGGGGCAGCACGCCAGCGAGTCCCTTGTAGTCAGTCACAATCTCGCGCGCCACATTGTCATGGAGCACGGTGCCCTGTCCGCGTTGGTTGTAGGGCCCCACCTGATCCTCCACGATGACGTAGCAGAGACGATAGTCGGCATTGCTGTAGTCGAAGCCAAACTCCGTTTTCGTCTGCACGGTGATTTTGCGTGTGGCTGGGTCGTATGCAGCCTCAGCTGCCACCTGTGCCACTGCCATGCGGCTCTCCTCTTCAATCATGGTGCGGAGCGCGTCGGGGAAGAGGGTGGTGTAGAGCTGCGCCTTGCGGTCGACGAGTCCCGAGGGTGTGGTGGGACAAGCTGTGAGCAGCTGGTTGTAGCCATAGCCGGGGAATGCCATGGGGTCGGTGTTGACGGGGTCGTGGTCGGTGTGGACGGAGATGCCGATGAAGCGCTCGCCAAATGCCTGCTTCATGGCTTCGTAGGTGGTGATGCTGCGTGGCGAGTAGGGACATTCGGAGCTGACGTGGTCCTCGACGACTACGTTGCGCACATAGTTTTTGTTGGAGACGGGCATGGTGATGCGCACATTGCTGTTGGACTCGACCATGTCGTTCATGCCATCCACCGTGAGTATGCGCAGCTGCATGGTGTGCAGTTTGGCCTGACTGAAGGCGGGCAGGTTGAGGGTGAACGCTTCGCGCCCCTCGGGCTCGATGTTGAGGTCGATGATGGCGTTGCCTAAGGTGCCATCGTCCATGGTGTATTGGAGGGTCACCTTGTTGATGTTCTTGTGGTAGGCGTTCTTGACATAGCCTTTCACCACAATGGGTTGGTTCACCATGACGGGTTCGGCTGTCACATCTTCGAGCACTGCATCCACGATGTTGGTTTGTCCGCCCTGGATGATGAGTTTGATGGCGTGGGCTGATGCTGTGCTGCCATAGGTGTAGTAGATGTCCTCCCAGCCGTTGCCATTGTTGAGCCAGCAAGCACCGGGTTTAGCCACATCGCCACAGGCGCCCATGGCGGAATAGAAATCTTTGTGTTGGATGGTCTTGCAGACGGCCATGACGCCGACGTCGCCAATGACGTAGGGCTCGTTGAAGTAGAAGTCTTCGTAGGTCTGCGTCGTGGGGTGCACATTGTCGGAGCTCGCCAGAACGCGCTCTCCGGGGTGGCCATTATAGTCGAGCAAGAGAACCTGCGTGGTGAGGTCGTTGGGTTGTGGACTCTGATAGCTGGTGCGGCGTCCGAAGAGTGCACTGATGCCCACAATCTTTCCGCCGCGATAGGGTGCCAGCTCGGATGCGCTCACCGAGATGCCGAAGTAGGCAGGATTCTCTAAGGCGCCGAGGCTCCATCCCGTGGTGACGGGTGCGTCGCCCACGTAGCTCCACTTCTTGGTGACCACAGAGACGTTCATCGAGCGGAAGAAGGCGTCGGCAGCCTGTTCCAATTGGTCGTAGAGACTTTGCACCTTGGCCACCTCCATGGAGTTGTAGTTCTGGGCAGCTGTGTTGTTGATGGCGGTTTGGAGTTGGTCGCGTGCCGAGCTGGGATATTGTCCCTCCTCATTGCCGTAGCTTGCCGTGTTGATGATGTTTTGGAGTTCTGCGAGTCGGTCGCGCAGCATGTTGCGCGTTGTCTGCACGTCGCGATAGATGTGGAAGACCTTCTTGTCGCTGAGCAGCACCGTCTTGCCGCCCGTGTTCATGCGGTCCATGTTCAGACCGTGCACCGTGTAGGTGCCATACTCCAAGAGGTCGACCCAGAAGGTGAGCGTGCGCGTCTCGCCGGGCAGGATTCTGACCTGTTCCGTCTTGAGGACTTGTGTGAGGCGGTGGGGTGCGTCAAACTGCAGTGCGAACTGTCCGTTCTCCACCGAGGTGCCGGTGTTGGTCACGTCGACGGTGATGCGGTTGTCGGACATGGTCATCTGCTGCTGGTCGATGTTCCAGTTTCCAAGCTGCAACGAGGTGGGATAGGAATCGGTCATCGAGAAGGTGGCCTTTCCGTCGCGCATGTGCATGTTGAGGTAGTTGGGGCGTGAGGTGTGGGTGTGGAGGATGCTGGCGGGATAGCCCGACTGCTCCACATAGACGTAGACGCGATAGTCGCCGTCTGGCAGCGAGGGCACGGTCCAGCTGCTACCGCTGAAGACGACCTCGTTGTTGAGGTCAAAGGTGGAGGCACGTCCGCTGACGCTGCCCACCTCGATGCGCTGCATCTCGGTGTCGCCCTGCATGACGACGACGCCAAAGCGCCCGCTGAAAGCCTTGTCGCTATAGTTTGCCATGTAGTTCACCCCAATGTTGGCGCTGTAGCCTGCTGGGATGACTTCGCCGATGCTCGTGCTTGAGATATATCCGTTGGCATAACTGTAGATGGGTGTGTAGTAGGTGCCCACCTCTTGTTCGGGCGTGATGTTGATGACGGCATCCTGATAGGCGCTGAAGCCGGACGAGAGCGAGGCTCCGATGCCGGTGGTGGTGGGGTTGAGCATGGTGATGTTGAAGTAGCCGTTCGACACACTTCCCCAGCCCCAGTTGACGTGGAACATGCCGTCGGAGGCACGATAGCCGTCGATGACAAAGGCATGACCACCGCTGCCCGAAACACCATCATAGAGAACGGGGCGTCCGTGCTCGAACTCATTGAGCAGGATGTCGACCCATTCGCCATAGGTGAAACAGTCGCGATTGATGAGACTGACGTATTTGTTGTAGCTGAAGTTGTCGCGCAGCGCTGTGCAGTACTTGGTGCTCACGCCGGCGGTGGCATCGGTGCCATAGTGGAGTTCGAGTGCCAAGCCCACGTAGTAGTGGAGTTGCGCCACTGCATCCTCTTGGCGCGCTGTGGCATTGACGCCCTTGTAGTCGGGCAAGAGGTTGTCCCAATCGAAGGCGGGTGTGGAGAGGTCTGCCGAGTAGTAGTAGCCATTATAGTTGACACCTGACCATCCGCTGCCCTGTGCGGGGTATTTATGATAGGCGAGCACCTGCGACATGGCGGTGGCCATGCAGCCGGTGTAGGTGCCCTGTGGGCATTGCTTGTTGTAGGGGTAGTTTTGGTTGAAGTTGATGTTGCCCAACAGTGGTCCGTAGTCCTTGCCGTAGTTCTTCTCGGGCAAGGTGGCAGCGCTGGGGTTGGTCTCCACAAGGGTGGTGGCTTGGGATGCATACTCGAGCCAGTAGCGCAGGTTGTCGGGCAGCGAGGGATCGTTGGGGTCGAAATTGCCCTGGTCGGAATAACCAATCAGAGCAGGCAAGCGGTCGCTGCCGGAGATGATGGCGAAACCGCCTTTGTCGCTGTTGTAGACGTAGTAGGGTGAAACACTGCCTCCGCCTTGCTGCTTGGCACGTCGTAGTGCGTTGCTTTGGGAGGACAACTGAAGATAGTTAGCTGCAATCCTTCTTGCCTCATCTTCGCTACGACGCTCTGCGAGCAGCGAGAGTGAGAAGAATGAAAGAAGCAATGCCACAAAAAGACATTGTTTTCTCATGTTGTTGAAGTTGGTTAGGTGGTTAAGATTTAGTTTTATCGCTGCAAATATACAAAATTTGTGCGAGATGCCTCACGTCGGAGTCGACTTCTTTGTCATTTTTTAACTTTTTTTGTTAAAGGATGGCGCTGCGCACGCCTTGGGCGATTGCTGCCAGATTGAGCAGCGAACGATGCGGACTGCAGGGACAAAAAAAAGTTTCCGCTGCAGAAACCGAAAGTTTCCGCTGCGGAAACTGAGAATTTCCGCTGCGGAAACTTTTTTGCGGGGGAAAAGAGCTGCGAGCGAGCGCTGCCGGAACGGGGCGAACGCTGCCACCCTGCTACTTCACAATCTTGGTGTACTTGCCTTGGGTGAGATAGGGCAAGGAGAGGGAGGTGTAGACCATCTCGTAGGTGCCGGGACCCTCCTCGTAGTAGAAGCCGATGCGGCCATCCTTCTGCACGCACATGGTGCTGTAGGCAGAACTGGTGTCGCTGATCTGGCGTGCCACGGTCCAGTCACCAGCCAAGTCGGCGAGTGTGGATTGAGTCGTGAGCTCCTTGTACCAAATAGTCACCTTGTTGCGGCCTTCGTTGGGCATGGACTGGAAGACGAGAGGCACGACGGCTCCATCTGCCCTCTTGGCTTTGAGAACGAGTATCTCGCCATCGGTGGCTCTGTCGCCTGAGGTGCATCCCTCTACCTGCTTGCCCCAGCTGCCCTTGGCGAAGTCTTTGTTGTTGACCTTATCGTAGGTGAAGACGTTGTAGAAGCGTCCGCCACGCTTACGGCTGCTGATGATGACGCTGCCGTCGGGCATCTCCTCGCACTTGGGCTCGTCGCCATCGACAACGCAAGGCTCGCCTGGATTGCCCAGGAGGTGCCAGTTCTTGCCGAAGTTGTCGGTGTAGATGACGTAGTTGGCGCGAGCGCCACCGCGTTTTACCGTCCAAAGGGCTGCATAGACACGATAGTGGGTGCCCACCTTGATGTAGCGGCTTTGGTGCAGTTTGCCCGAGCCAACGAAGTAGTTGATGACATCGGGACCCAGCAGCGAACCTTCCACACCGCATATCTCATCCTTGATGTCGCGTGGTGTGGGCCAAGTCTTGCCCCCATCGGGACTGACGGCGATGACGCCACGCTGCTCCTTGGTCCAGCAGGTTCCGCCTTTAGGGGCGCTGACGCAGAGAAGCATCACTGCGTTCGACTTGCGGTCTGCCACGACTGCTGCGTCGCCATAGCCGCATGTGGGCGATGCGTCGATGCCATCGCCCGTTGCTACTGCATATTCGGGGCTCCAGGTCTTGCCGTTGTCCTTGCTCATGCGTGCCAGGATGTCGACACGACCGTAGCCGATGTCGGCTCCGCAGTAGCGATCGTCGGTCATGGCTATGAGCTGTCCCTTGCGGGTGCACGCCAAGGCGGGAATGCGATAGGGACGTCCGTGGCCGGTGGTCTGGAAGAGACATTGTTTCTCGCTTGCTTCCTCGGGAGGTGTTGTGGGGGCAGCAAGGAGCGATGATGTGGCAAGCAGCAAGGCTGCGAGGAGGTTTGTCTTTCTCATGTATGCTATTCTGTTTGAGGTTATTTAGATTCGTTTCATGGCTACTGTGGCAGGCTCCTCTTCGCCAGCAGCCAACTGGTCGAAGATCTGCATCCAGTCCTTTACGTCGCGCTCCACACGTGTCATGAGGCGAAAACCGCACTGGGGGTATTTGCACGTTGAAGAGTGGGCACCACGAAGGGCAGGAGCGCGCATAATGGCTCCGGCTCGCTCGCCATCGGTGAGTTGGCGATAGCGGTTGTAGTATTCTGCCTTGGGCATGGCGTGTTCCTCGCGCATGCCGCCTGCATAGAGCTGGGCATAGAGTTCGAGCTCGTAGTCGCCGGGGATGAACCACCCCTCGCCCAAACCATCAGCCCAGGCTATGTCGGGAAACTCATGCTGGAGGATGAGCCCATTGTCGTTGCAGAACTGCACGATGGCTTTTTGGTTCTCCTCGCCACGCTCGCCCAGCAAGGGCATGAGTCGGTCGAAGAGGGGCTGGCGGTATGCCGGCTTGTACTTCTTCATCTTGTTGTACTTGGTGCGGTCTACGGCGTTCATGCGAACGTAGTCGTAGATGTCTGCCTTGTTCAGTCCGCCCTCCTTGCAGAGGCGTTTGGCTTCCTTGGTGGCGAACTCGTAGGAGACGGTGGCGCGCGACATGACGAGTCCGTGCTCTCCGGTTTCGTCGACATAGATAACGACGCAGGGGGTCTCGTCGATTTCCATGTATTCGCCTACTTCGATAGCTTGGACTCCGATGCAGGTGAGCAGAAGAGTCAGGAGGATCAGTTTTTGTTTCATCTGTGTGGTTAAGGGGGAATAGATGATGGTTTGGTGGTCGCAAAAATAGTATTTTTTTTTAAAATGGACAAGATTCTTATACATTATTTATATAAATAGGAACACAAAACAGAAAAAAAACGTATCTTTGCAAATAAAACAAACAGAAGCAGACTGCACACACCACCACGGCATGAAAACACAAACAAACTATGCTCCCTATGACGAACTGAGGGCTGCACGATGCCTGCTGCCCGATGAGACGCGTTGCCTGCAGGCGCTGCGACGCGCCTTTCGTCGATTTCTCGACCACGAGACGGCGGGACTGAAGATTGCTCTCGTGGGACCGTTTGCACAGTCTGACTATCTGCTCAAAGAACACCGCGCAAGCACCAGTCTGCGCCATGCTGTGGGCACATTCAGAAAAGACAGCGACACGCTGGGCTGCGACATGGGACTCATGGTGCTCTCACTCTTTGTGCAGTGTGTGACGGGAGAACCCGTTCCTGAGGATCTCGCCGCCTGCTTTCCCAGAAAGACCTTGTCGCGGGCGAAGCAGAAGAACCGAAGACTGGCGGATGTGGTGCGGCTCATAGTGGAGCGATGGGACGACGACGTCATCGAGGGCACAGCCACGACGCCCGACGGAGACACTCTTTCCTTGGAGGTGCGCTATACGCCACAGCACGCCTATCTGCACTCCATGCTCGAGGCACACACGCAGTTGAACCTCATCGGCGTGACACAGAGCAGCAGCGACAACACGCTGCTGGGCGTGGTTTGCACGGCTGAGCATATCATCTACGAGCCTGACTGCCTGATCAACATAACGAGTGTGGCAAAGTGCTTCGAATCGTTCGCCGAGTCACCGCTGCTTCATCTGCTTGCACGCCTCAAGCCCAACACGACCACGGAGCACACCATTTTGGGCAACCTAGCAGGACAACTGCTCGACGAAGCCGTGCACAGCATGGGCGAGGAGGGGGTACCCTATGCAGAAAGCGTGGGGACGTTTTTTCAACACCATGCCGCACAGTTGCTCACCACAACATTGCCGACTGACTTTCATGACCGCGCCCGAAAACAAGGAGAGCACATCAGATACGCCATCGGCAAGGTATTGCCCGAAGAGGTGGGGGCGTTCTGCCGGGAGGATGTGCTGCTCGAACCGTCGTTCTACTCCGAGATGCTCGGTCTGCAAGGACGTATGGACCTCTTGCAGACCGACATGAAGGTGCTCATCGAGCAAAAGTCGGGCAAAGGGGCTTTTGTGCCCAACGACCCCGACCCCAACACACCGAAGGCTGCCGAACAACACTATGTGCAGATGCTGCTCTACATGTTGCTCGTGCGCTACAACTACCCCGAACGCTACCACAGCGGCACGGATGGCATACAGGCGTTCCTACTCTACAGTCGCTATCCAAACTGCCTCCTCAAACTCGATTTCGCCCCCGAACTGGTGCAACGGGCACTACGCATCCGAAACGGCATTGCCTGGATGGAGATGCAGCTGGGCAGCAATGCCTCGGGGTGGACCTGGGAGCGGTTGCTCTTGCCGCTCCACGCCGACATGCTTAACACAAAGCAAAGCCGAGGCAGATTGTGGACCGACTTCAAGAAACCGGAGTTGGAGGCGTTGCTCGCTCCCATCCACCAGGCTTCGCCTCTGGAGCGTGCCTACTACTTCCGTATGCTCCAGTTTGTCTCGCGCGAACATCTGCTTGCCAAGATTGGATGCAAGACAAGGCAAAACGCGGGATTCGCTGCTGCTTGGCACGACACGCTCGACGAAAAACGACAGGCGGGCAACATCTACGACCGGCTCAAGCTGGATGGTGTGGGTCCGCTACGCTTCCGCTTCTCTGACACGGAAGCCAACGACATGGCAAACTTCCGCATCGGCGACATCGTGGCGCTCTATCCCTACACACCTGGGAGCACGCCCGACATCAGACACGCCATGGTGCATCGAGCGAGCATCGAGACGATTGCCGTGGACTACATCGAACTGCGGCTACGCGCCGAACAGACGGACCCCAATGTGTTCCTGCGCCATGAGGCAGACGAATGGGCAATCGAGCACGACTTCATGGAAGCAAGCTATGGCGGGCTCTACCGGGGTATTCATGACTTCCTTTCAGCCCCACAGGAGCGCCGCGACCTATTGCTCCTGCAACGAATGCCGCAACAAAGCGACCGGCTGCTGAGGGGTGAATACGGTGACTTCAACCCTTTGATGCAAGGGGTGAAAAATGCGCAGGACTTCTTCCTCATCATCGGCCCTCCGGGCACGGGAAAGACGAGTTTCGGAATGCGCAACACACTGATCGAAGAACTGCTCGAACCGGGCAGCCGCGTACTCCTGCTCAGCTATACCAACCGCGCTGTCGATGAGATATGCAGCAAGCTACTCGATGAGGGCATCGACTTCATACGTTTGGGAAATGAACAAGCATGCGCTCCTGCATGCCGACCGCATCTGCTCAGCGCACGCATCGCAGAATGCAAGGGACTGGAGAGCTTGCGCGCCCTCTTCCTGCAGTCGCGTGTGGTGTGTGCCACCACAACGAGCGCTGCCTCGCACATCGACCTGCTTGCCCTCCGCCCCTTCTCGCTCTGCATCATCGACGAGGCATCGCAAATTCTGGAACCGCACCTTTTAGGACTGCTCTCTGCAAGAGCGATGCCCTCCGAGAACACGGGCAACGGGGTGCAGCAGACGCAACTGCTGATAAGGAAGTTCGTTATGATTGGCGACCACAAGCAGCTGCCTGCCGTGGTGAAACAGAGTGCGGAGGAGTCCGCCGTCACCCGGAGCAACGAGACGCAGGATGACTCGGCGCAATGCCTCCTCGATGCTGGACTGACCAACTGCCGTCTGAGTCTCTTCGAGCGTCTCTTGCGGCGCTACCGCAGTGACGAGCGCGTGGTCCACATGCTCACACGACAAGGTCGTATGCACCAAGACATCGCTTCCTTCCCCAACCACACATTCTATGGCGGACGACTCTGCGAAGTGCCGCTGCCGCACCAGGTGGCACAATGGAACAGCAACGTGGCGGATGGAGCGCAGCTTTTCGCACAGCGCGTGGTCTTTGTCGATGTGCCTGCTCCACACAGCAGCATCTCAGACAAGGTGAACCAAGCCGAGGCGGAGGTCATCGCTGATGCCACGCTGCACATTATCCGCAAGGAGAAATCGCTCGATCCGGAAAAGACATTAGGCATCATCGTGCCATACCGCAACCAGATTGCCACCGTGCGCAACACCATCGAACGACGCCTCACAGCAGAAGGACTCGACACCTTGCTCGCACGTGCCATCACCATAGACACGGTCGAACGGTTCCAAGGCAGCCAGCGGCGTTTCATCATCTACGGATTCACCGTGCAGCAAAGCTACCAACTCGACTTCCTCACCGACCACACCTTTGAGGAGGATGGCAGACTCATCGACCGAAAACTGAACGTGGTCATGACAAGAGCAATGGAGCACTTGCTGCTCGTGGGCAACCAACGTCTTTTGTCGCGCGTGCCGGTATTCAAATCACTCATCGATTTCCTCTCGCCCGAACAAAAAACTACTAACTCATAAAGAAGAAGGGCAACTAACCTATAAAAGGGCAACTAACCTATATATATAAAAAAAGGACCACCAACTCATAAAGATGAAGAGCAGTCCAGTCATAAAAAAGAAGATCCACTAACTTATAGGAGGAGGGGGCTATGCTTGAAATGGTCTCTTGTGCCGACCTGAAAACTTTGATTATTACTTATCACTACATAAATCCAGCTATTATGAAGAACTTCTTATCCTTTCTCTTTCTCTTCCTCTGCGTCCAGATGCACGCCGAGGATCTGCACCTCAACTTCTACTTCTCCTCTGACATGGTGCTGCAGGCGGGAAAACCGATTCCTGTGAAAGGCTATGCAAAGCCGGGGAAAACCGTCACGGTGCGCTTTCGGGGCACGACGGTGAAGACTAAGGCGGGAACAGACGGACAATTCCGCGCACTGCTGCCTGCCATGGACTATCAGAACGAAGGAGCGGAACTGACGGTGCGACAAGGCAACGAACTGGTGACACTCTCCAACGTGACCGTGGGCGATGTGTGGCTCTGTTCGGGACAGAGCAACATGGAGATGATGGTTGGCGAAGTGCGAAATAACTACCCTAACGAGGTGAAGCATGACGCGGGTGTGCGCATCCTTTCGCTCAAGCCCAGCCGCAAGGTGTATCATGTGCCCTACTCTGCTGGTATGCGCGACAGCGTGGCTTCGTTCCGCTATTGGGCTGACACCAAATGGGGGGGCGCCACTGACGACAAGGTGATCAATCCGTCCTCTGCCGTGGCTTACTTCTTTGCCCAACGACTGCGTGAGGATGTTCATCACAATATCGGTCTCGTACAAACACCTGTGGGCGGCACACCCCTTGAGGCATTTGTCGATTCTGCTACATTGCAACGAGTCGTGCCAGAATATCTTCAAAACGACTATATGCACAACGATCTCGTGCAAGACTGGGTGCGCCACCGCGCTATCAAAAACTGTGAGAGCGCAAGCGACAAGCAGAGCCACCCGCACCCCTTCAAGCCCGGCTATCAGTATTGCGTCGGGGTGAGACCGCTTTGCGATTTTCCCATCAAGGGCATCATCTGGTATCAAGGTGAATCGAACGCCAACCAAATAGCTGTCTACGAACTGCTTTTTCCCGCTCTTGTAGACTCTTGGCGAAAAGCATGGAATGATGATACATTGCCTTTCTACACCGTGCAGATCAGCAGCATTGAACGCGAGCTGTGGCCCGACTTCCGCAACACACAACGCATCCTCTCCTACACCATTCCTCACTCAGGACTGGCAGTGAGCAGTGACTGCGGACACCGCTCGGATGTGCACCCAAAACAAAAGAAACCTGTGGGCGAACGACTGGCACGACTGGCACTGCATCGCACTTATGGTTTCGACATCGAAGACCAAGGCCCTACATTCGTGCGCTTCGAGCCAAGCTCTTCACTCATCAACGAGCAACAGCGCAAGGCTCTGGGAGCGAACACTATCTTCGAGGCACAACGAGCAGTCCATCCCGACCTAACGGCAGTGGCTATCTTCTCACATGCCAAAGGACTTACAACGAGCGATGGGGAAGCACCTAGCACCTTTGAAGTGGCTGGCGCAGATGGTATCTATCACCCTGCACGCGCTATCATTGCCTCTCTGCCAACAGCAACTGCAACTTATTCTTCGTCGGTAGAAGCAGGGGTCGTGTTGTTGTTCTGTCCGGAAGTTCAGCATCCGCTTCATGTGCGCTATGGATGGAAGTCGTTTAGCGAAGGCAACCTCATCAATGGTGAGGGACTACCTTGTTCTACCTTCCAGTACTAAACACACAAGAAGGGTGGAGACACAAAACTTGATTCTGTGCTTCAACACACAAGAAGGGTGGAGACACGGACACACGTCCCGTCTTCTGTCAGACAACAGAAAGCAGAAGCGCATCTGCGTCCGCGGCATCAACGTGTGCCACTCCACCCTTCTTGAGCTTACCAAAGAGGATCTGCTCCATAAGCAGCGGAGTGAGATGCTGTTGAATGACGCGATCCATCTCTCGCGCACCATACTGTTGGGTGTATCCCTTCTTGAGCAGGAAGGAACGAGCAGCATCACTGAGCTGCAGTTCGACTTGCTTGGCAGCGAGGCGCTTGGATAGCAGCGCCAATTTCTTGTCGAGAATGAGCGTAGCCATGTGCTCATCCATGTCGTTGAAGACAACAGTGGCAGAGAGACGATTGAGAAATTCTGGTTTGAAGGTCTTCTTTACGCTCGTCATCATGGCTTGTCCCTTCGTTTGTCCACCCGTAAAGCCGATGCCCGCCTGCTGTGCAAACTGCGCCCCAGCATTGGAAGTCATGACGAGAATGACGTTCTTGAAATCCACCTTATTACCCTTGTTATCCGTCAGGCGAGCATAGTCCATCACCTGAAGAAGAATATTGTAGATGTCGCTATGCGCCTTCTCAATCTCGTCGAGCAAAAGCACACAGTTCGGCGCGCGCCGAATGGCGTCGGTCAGCAATCCGCCCTCCTCATAGCCCACATAACCTGCAGGCGAACCAATGAGTTTGGAGACGGTGTGCTTCTCGGTGTACTCCGACATATCAAAGCGCACCAATTCAACACCCAATTCTCGGGCGAGAACGCGGCACACCTCTGTCTTGCCCACCCCCGTAGGACCTACGAAGAGCAATGAGGCTAATGGTTTGTCGGGTTCGCCCAACCCTGCTTTCGACATCATCACAGAGCGAACAACCTGCTTTACTGCTTCGTCCTGACCATAAATCTCCTTGTTGATGCGTGCAGGGAGCGACTGCAGTTCGTCGTTGCTCTCAGCAGACAATGCCTTAGCACTGATGCGACAGACATCTGTGAGGATGGTCTTGACCTGTTCCACATCAACCTTTTGGAAGCGTGCTTGCTTGGGCTTGCCGCTCTTGCCGATGAGAGGTTGCTGACGCAGCAATGCCCCTGCCTCATCGATAAGATCGATTGCTTTATCCGGAAGGAAACGGTCGTGAATCAGTGCATGGCTCTGCTCGACGGCGTAACGCACAGCCTCTTGGGTATAGCGTACACCATGATGTTTTTCGTAGATGGATGTGAGGTTGCGGAGAATCTCGATGGTTTCTTCCACGCTGGGTTCTTTGACGTCGATGGTAGAGAACCGTCTTGCCATCGCCTTGTTGGCACCAATCGTCTTGTTGTAGTCCTGGTAGGTGGTCGAACCGATGATCTGCAGCGCACCATCATCGAGATATGGTTTGAGCATCTCCGCGGTGTTTCCCTCGTTGTTGTTCTTTGAGGCACCTGCGATGGTGTGGATTTCATCGATGTAGATGATGCTGTTGCCACGTCGCGAAGCTCCTTCAAGCACTTCTTTCATGCGTCGTTCAAGTTCGCCGTGAAAACTTGCGCCAGCCACCAAGGTGTTCATGTCGAGCGCATAGACTCGTTTGCCACGCAGCCATTGAGGCACTTTTCCCTCCTCGATGAGCGAGACGAGTCCGTAGATGAGTGCCGTCTTTCCCACACCGGGCTCACCTACAAAGATAGGATTGTTCTTGTCTCGCCTACAAAGAATGCGTATGCAGCGATCGAGCTCTGCTGTGCGTCCGACGAGCGGATGATGATGCTTATAAGTTTCGTTGATGCACGTCACCATTTGCTCCCATTCCTCACGTTCCCTACTTTCTTCGTCAAAGGGATTTTCGTCGCTTGCTGGTGCCTCCACGCCCGGTTTTCCACCGAGTTTCTGGAGACTCTGCATGAGCCGACCTGCACTCGCCATGAGTTTCTTGTAGAAATCTCCCGACTTAATCTCGACACGCTTTCCGTTTATGAACGCTTCTGCCTTGATGGGCTCATCCTCGCCGTTCGGGAAACGGAGTATCGCCGTCTCTACTTGCTGGTCGTTCTGCGGAAACGCGTCAGCATGCACAAACTGACGATAGTCTGCCGAGTAGGCGCGTTCGAGCTTTTCAAACAGTTCATCTGCATCCAAGGCATTGATGTCGCGCAGAAGCATTTGTGCGAGTGTGCCGTCAAGTGTGCCGAGCAGTCGCACCAAGTTGCTGACCGTATATGGCAAGACAAAAGGCTCGCCATTCGGCAATCTGACTTTGGTGTGCACACTTGCCATGCGCGAGAACATTTCCTCCGACTTAGAGGAAAGTAGGCAAACATATTCTTCCCCTTCCGGCATGGTGTCGAGATCGGAGAGATAGTTCAGGAGCGTTTCATGGACATGTTGCAAGTTTACTCCAACGTTCTTGCAAAACGACTTAAACTCATTCTGTTCCGAAACGACATACAGCACGAGTTCAGGTGTGATAAATTCGTGGCGCATGTGCTCGGCAAGCTGCAAGATTGCATGGAGCGCATCTTGGAGTCGTTGTGTGCAAAAGTCGAGTTCTATCTTGAATACAGGATGTTTCATTGGTTTGTGTTTGTGCGAGAGGCTTTAGTTTGTGCAGAGCTTGTTGTTTATGCGAGAAACTTCAGTTTTTACTGAGCTTATTGTTTTTACTGAAAACTTTTGTTTATGCAGAACTGATTGTTTGCTCGGAAAAGCTATACTTCTTCAACTGTGATTTGCAGAGGAAAGCCCTCAGCCCGGGCAAGCTTGATGGCAAGGCTCGCTTTGCTGTGGGCGATATCGAGTGGATAAGTGCCCACGATGGCTTGTCCCTCTGTGTGCACCTTCATCATGAGTTCTTCGGCATCTGCTCTTGTCTTGCGGAAGATGCGTTCGAGCAGCATGACTACGAAATCCATCGTCGTGACATCATCATTGTGGAAGATGACGTGGCAGCGAGGCGGTTCTCGCCTTAGGAAGCGCGTGTGGATGCTTTGTTGCGACTGTGTCTGTTCCATAGGTCAAACAATATTCTTGCGAATGCGTACCAGATAATCTGTCAACGCTTGCTCATCGTGGTTGTCGATAATGGAAATGAGGTCCTTGAGTTCTGCTCGGATACCTTCCACATGGTGTTTAGTGCGCGGGTTAAAAAGAATTTCGCGCAGCAGCGTGTCATCCTCGGAGAGCACGCCACGTGCGATCTTCAGATGGCGCTTGAAAGTCGTTCCAGGTGCATCCTGATGCTTCATCACCGCCGAGAAGACAAACGTAGAGACGAAGGGAACAGAGAGCGAATACGCCATTGCCTCATCGTGTTCCTCAAAGCTGTATTCATGGACGTTCAGCCCCAGTCTTCGATAGAGATCCAGGAAGAAGATGCGCCCCATGTAGTCTCCCTCATTGATGACGATGGCATTTTCGTTGGACAATGCCCCGAGGTTGGCAAACGTAGGTCCAAACATGGGATGGGTAGAGACAAAGCGATGTCGCGTCTGTTCGTAGTACTCTTTGAATCCCGTCTTCACGCTTGAGATGTCGCTCAAGATGCAATCTTTGGGCAGCACGGGCAGCAGTTCATCAAAGACCGTCAGTGTGTATTTGAGCGTTACGGCATTGATGACCAGTTCCGGTTCGAAAGCCCGTATTTCGTCGAGCGTTGTGAAACGTTGCGTATTGTAAAGGAATCGCATGCGCTTGGCATCGATTTCGTAGACAGCCGTTTCGTGCTCAAACGAGAGCACGTCGGTAAAGAAGGAGCCCATCTTTCCGGCTCCGAGAATAAGAATCTTCATGTTCGCGTCAATTCTTTGTTCTTGCGATTCAACACGCCACCCTCTTGGCCGAGAGGGTGGCTTTTTTTTTATTTGTTGATAATCTCCATCTGCTGCCTAACACTCTCCTCGTGGATGGATTCATAGATCTTCTTTACGAAGGACGGATCCATGCCACACAACGCCCCTTGCGCTCCGCGTTTGTCCAGAATCTCCGAGTAGCGTCCTGTCTGCACCACGCCCATGGAGTGCTCCTTTTTATAGGTGGCAATCTCTCGGCAGATGCGCATACGTTTTGTGAGGAGGTCCATCAGTTGGTCGTCCATCTGGTCAATCTGTTTTCTGAGCGCTGCAAGCGACTCGGTGAGTTCCACGTTGTTGCGAATGACGATGCGATCCATGATGAAATCGAGCACATCGGGCGTCACCTGCTGACTGGCATCGCTCCATGCCTGATCGGGGTTGCAGTGGCACTCCACGATGAGTCCCTCGAAGCCCATATCCATAGCCTGCTGTGAGAGTGTAGCGATGAGGTCGCGTCTGCCTCCGATGTGACTGGGGTCGCACACGATGGGCATTGTAGGAAATCGGCGATGCAGTTCGATGGGCAGATGCCACATCGGTGCATTGCGGAAAAGTTTCTGGTCGATGCTTGAGAAACCACGGTGAATGGCACCAAGGCGCTTCACGCCCGCACCATTGAAGCGCAGCAAGGCGCCCACCCAGAGTTCGAGATCTGGGTTTACGGGATTCTTCACCAACACAGGCACATCAACGCCACGCAACGAGTCGGCAAGCGCTTGCACGGCAAAGGGGTTGGCAGTGGTTCGTGCGCCCACCCACAACAGGTCGATGCCATGACGCAGCGCCTGTTCCACATGCTCCGGTGTAGCCACTTCGGTAGCAGTGAGCATTCCCGTCTCCGCTTTCACCGTTTCGAGCCAAGGTAAAGCTGTTTCGCCTTGTCCTTCAAATCCGCCTGGTTTAGTGCGAGGTTTCCACACGCCGGCACGGAATATCTTCACTCCATTTTGCGCCAACTTTCGAGCGGTGGCCATCACCTGCTCTTCCGTTTCGGCGCTACACGGTCCGGCAATGAGCAATGGTCTGTTCTCTTCGCTGGGCAATCCTAATTTTTCTATTTCTATTTCCATCTTTTATCGTTCCGTATTTTTTCACTCATTATTATTTCATTTCTGTCAGGCAGAGACACATTTCATGGCAGGAAGCACGTCCTACCCCTGCTGAGCAGGAAATGCAGCTTCGACCCTCCTGACAGCCTCTGCGAATTTGTCATCCTTAGCGCAGAGCGAGATGCGCAGATAGCGACTTCCGTTGCTGCCGAAGATAAACCCTGGCGTGATGAAGACACGCGCCTCGTGCAGCACCCTTTCGGTGAGTTCTTCCACGTTGGCATAGGCATCAGGAATGCGCCCCCAGAGGAACATGCCCACCTGGTCGGGGTCGTAGGTGCATCCCAGCAGGGTCATGATTTTCTCTGCCATGCGGCGTCGGTTGGCATAGGTTTGGATGTTGGCTTCCGTGTGCCACTCCTCGGTGTTGTCGTAGGCAGTAGCTGCAGCATATTGCAGGGCACGGAACGTGCCGCTGTCGATGTTCGACTTCACCTTGAGAATCCACTGCACAAACTCCTTGTTGGTGGCAAGCATACCCACGCGCCATCCTGGCATGTTGTGCGATTTTGACATCGAGTTAAACTCGATGCAGCAGTCCTTAGCACCGGGAATCTGCAGGATACTCAGTTTCTCTCCTTCGTTGAGGATGAACGAATAGGGATTGTCGTTGACCACCACAATGTCGTGGCGACGCGCAAAATCGACAAGGCGCTCGTAGGTATCTCGCTGCGCACGTGCCCCGGTGGGCATATTGGGGTAGTTGGTCCACATGAGGCGCACTCGGCTCAGGTCGAGGCGCTCGAGTTGTTCAAAGTCGGGCTGCCATCCTTGCTCTGGTTTGAGGTCATAGTTGATGATGTTGGCACCAAGCAATTTGCTCAGACTCGTATAGGTGGGGTAACCGGGGTTCGGCACCAGCACGCTATCTCCCGGGTTGACAAAGGCGAGCGTGACGTGTAGTATGCCCTCCTTGCTTCCGATGAGCGGCTGCACCTCCGATGCAGCGTCCAATTCTACTCTGTACCACCGGCTATAGAACTTTGCCATGGCTTCGCGGAGCACCGGTGTGCCGATGGTGGGTTGGTATCCATGTGCATCAGCCTTTTGTGACTCGCAGCACAGCGTGTCGATGGTCTTTTGTGAAGGCGGCATGTCGGGTGATCCGATGGCGAGCGAGATGATGTCCTTGCCCTCTGCGTTGAGTCGTGCAATCTCCTTTCCCTTTCGGCTGAAGTAGTATTCTTGCACGAGTTGTAGTCTTTCTGCTGGTTGTATCATTGTTGTGAGGTTTTAAGCTTTTGGCGACAAGCATTCTGCATATTCGCCCAGCACGCTCAGTTCGCTGGTGAGCGGCTTGATGGCATTGATGGCCTGGCGATAGCGAGTGTAGTCGGTGAAACGAAGGTCGACATAGAAGAGGTACTGCCATTCCTGTCCGATGATGGGCAACGATTGTATTTTGGTCAGGTTGAGTTTGTAGAACGAGAGCACGCTGAGTATGGCACTCAGGCTTCCCTCCTCGTGGGGCAATCCAAACACGAGGCTCGACTTGTTGGCACGCGCCCTCTGGCGCAAGTCGTCTGCCTTTTCGGGCGAGGCAAGCACGAGGAATCGTGTGAAGTTGTGCTTATTCGTCTCGATGCCCTCCTCCAGCACCTTCATGCCGTAGATTTTCGCAGCATCCTTGTGGCAGATGGCAGCATGGTGGTGCAGCTCCTTCTTGCTGATTTCGGCAGCGGCTCCGGCGGTGTCAGCCACTTCCACCACTTTGAGTTGGGGGTGACGACTCAGAAATTCGCGACACTGCATGAGTGCGACGGGATGCGAGTTCACCTCCTTGAGGTCGTTCCAGTCTTCGTCGGGCAGACACATGATGGAGTGCTCGATGTGCAGTTTATGCTCACCCACAATGGTGCATGGGCATTCGCGAAGGAGCTCATAGTTGTGGAGCAGACTGCCGGCAATGGTGTTCTCTATGGCCACCAGTGCCACCATTTCGGGGTCGCGCTGTAGACTGTCGAAGACCTCCTCAAACGTGTCGCAGCAGATGAGTTCGAGTTCTTCCCCTTCGAAGTATCTGTGGGCAGCAATGTCGTGGAAGGAACCATGTATTCCCTGAATGGCAATTTTTTTCATTTTCGTTTTTTCTTTTGCAGAAACTGAAAACATCCCGCAACTCTTGGAGCAGCGGGATGTCGTATGTTGATTTTCTTTGTTTCTTGTTGTTGTGACGCAAACCTGCACGCCTACCCGCTTCACTTTGTATGCGTAAAGTAAAAGTAAAAGTAAGAATAGAAGTATGTGCGAGAGTTCTTCATGCGCGCGTTTTTGTTTTACGTTGCAAAGTTACGCATTTTCTTTCATTTCACAATCCTTTTGCCGCTTTTTTTATAAAAAATTATACTTTTGGGCACAAAACCTTTGTCGGCATGAGAAAAATATCTAATTTCGCAGACCTAAAACTAACCATATTATATAATGTACGCGCGAAAAGCGCCTTCCAAAACAACTCCTCCACAATGAGAACCCATAAACTGTTTGCCCTCGCTGCCATGCTCACGGTGGGCACCATTGCCAACGCCCAATACCTCAGTCTCAAACACAAGCGCTACGACGGAAAGTGGGGCACGGAAAGCATGACCATGTCCAACAAGCCCAACGGCAACAGCTACCGTTTGCGCGAAGAGGTGCGCATCACCGACTTGCCGCGCCCTGAAGGCACAGATGGGCTCCAGCTCTTCATCTCCGAGAAGATCGGTATCGGCTATCAGGCATTCTACCGCATCCCCACCGCAAGTCCCAACTATGACAAGTTCATGCTTGCCCTTCACGACAACGACAAGCAGCTCGTGCAGGTGCTCGACCTGCTGCAGATAGCCGGCGAGAGCTGCGGTGAGGTGGTGGACGTGCGCCACGATGGAGAGACAAACTGCATCTACTTCAACGTCACCGGACTGGGCATGAAGGATCATGAGGCAGAGGCATCACGCATCTACTGCTACAGCCTCGACAAGGCTCGTCTGCTCTGGAAGTCGGAGACGTTCACGAGCAACGACATCATCGTTGTCGATGGTGACTACGTCTTCAGTTCCTATGGAGGATCCTTTGTCAAGGACTACGTCTTCATGCTCGACAAGCGCAGCGGCAAGCGCTTTGCCCAGATGCTCACCCGCACGGCAGTGGAAAACATGGAGGTGAAGCACGTGGCGGGCAAAGCGATGCTCTATGCTGTGGACTACAACAATACGCTCTACATCTACGACATCCACACCACCGGCACAGCGCCCGCTGTCAAGACCAAGAAATAAACCGCACAAACGCAAATAAAGAAACGCCGTACAGGACATGAAACACGGACTATGGCTCTGTGCCATGATGCTGCTTGCACTCACAGGCTGCAAGCAGGCAAACAAGGAGGGCTCCACCGAACAGTCGATAGAGCAGGACGAAAACTACGACAAACTTATCGTCATCAACGAAGTGATGGCAGAGAACCGCACAGGTCTGCTCGACAGCCACGGAGTGCCCAGCGACTGGGTGGAACTGAAGAACCTGAGCGACGCAGAGGTGGACCTCACCGGCTACACACTCATGGTGACCAGCGAGAAGAAACAAAAGAAGGGAGAAAAGAAGAAACAAAAGCAGGGAGCCAAGCAGGGAGAAACAACCGACTCCATCCAGACCGACAGCCTCAAGACCAAGGAATGGACACTGCCCAGCGTGAAGATGGCACCGGGCGAGTGCCTGCTCATCTTTGCGTCGAAGCATGGCGAGGGCAAGCTGAACGCCCCGCTGAAGTTGCACAAGAACTTCTCCACGCTGCGGCTGCTCACGCCTCAGCATAAGGTATGCTCAGAGGTGACCCTGCGCCAGCTCCTTGCCGACGAAGCCTGGGCACGCCAGGAGGACGGCAGCTACGAGCACACCCACCGGCAAAGCCCTGGGCGCGACAACACGCTGCGCGGATATGAGGACTTCTGCGACGAATGCGAGGCACAGCGCCACAGCCCCCTGCTCATCTGGGAAGTGATGAGCCGCGCCGACAAGACAGAGCACAACTGGGTGGAACTGAAAAACGTGTCGGACAGCACCATCAATCTGGAAGAATACTGCCTCGACCGCGAACTTGCCGACTCCATGTGGACGCTGCCTAAGCGAAAACTGCAGCCCGGCGAGTGCTTCTCCGTGCAAACGGTGGGCAAGTCGGCACGACGCGCCAATGCCACACACGCTAAGTTCAAACTCAAAGACGACGAAACGGTGGTGCTTGCCCGAAATGGGCAGTTCGTTGACGGCGTCTGCGCCAAGCAGACCACATTCGGCACCTCCATAGGACGCGCCAAGGTGGGTGGCGGCTTCTGCTACTTTGCCTCCCCCACACGCGACATGGACAACCAGGGCATCCATCGCCGCCACATCGGCAGCCAGCCCATCCCCGACAAGCAGGCTGGCATCTACGCCAACGACTCCACGCTCACCCTCCACCTCGATGCTGAAGGGCGCAAGATACACTACACCCTCGACGGCAGTCTGCCCACAGAGTCCTCGCCTGTCTACCACGACGCGCTGCTGCTGAACAAGAGCACCGTGGTGCGTGCCTTTGCCGAAAGCACAGACGACCTGCTGGCAAGCCCTGTGCTCACAGCCACCTATCTGCTGGGCACCACCCACACGCTGCCTGTCGTCAGCATCGCCATCGCCCCTGCCGACATGTATAGCCAGTCGGAAGGCATCTATGTCAATGGTCCCGGCTGGACACAGAAGTGGCCTCACCTGGGCGCAAACTACTGGAAGGCTTGGAAGAAACATGCGCATGTGGAACTCTTCGACGGCAAAGACGGCTTTTCGACCGACTGCGGCTTCAAGATCTTCGGTGGCTTTTCGCGCGCAGAAGACAAGAAGTCGTTCTGCGTGAAGTTCAACAACCAGTATGGCAAGGCGCGCGTCACCTACGACTACTTCGACAATGGCACACCCCTTGAACTCAAGGACATCGTCTTGCGCTCCGGCTCGCAAGACTGGATGCGCTGCATGATACGCGACGAGTTCTTCACCAGCCTGATGGCGCCCGAATGCCCCACCATGCTCACCCAGCCCTATCGCCCTGTGGCGCTCTACGTGAATGCGGAATACTTCGGTCTCTACTACATCCGTGAGAAGATCGACAAGCATTTCGTGTCGCGCCGACTGCAGGTCAGCACAGACTCCATCTCCATACTCATGTCGAAGGCCTACCGCGAAGAGGGCAGCGCCAAGGACTTTGAGCAACTCCACGCCTTCGTCTCTTCCAACGACATGAGCAAGAAGGAGAACTACGAACACGTCAAGGGGCGCATAGACCTCCAGGGACTCATCGACCAGAAGATCGGCGAGATCTACTCCGCCAACACCGATGTGGGCAACATACGCTATGTGCGCTCCACCGACGAGGGATGCGACCAGCGTTGGCACTTTGTCTTCTACGACCTCGATGCTTCGTGGGTGGGCTATATGCCGGCTGCCTTCTACCTGCGCACCCATGGCAAGGCACAGGAGATGAACGTCACCTACCACAACAGCATGGTGAACAGTCTGCTCCGCAACAAAGCGTTCAGGCAGCTCTTCCTCGAACGACTCGCCCACCATCTCACGGTGACCTTCACGCCCGAGCATGCCAATGCCGTGCTCGACCGTCTGGTGGAGGAGATTCGTCCGGAGATGCGCCGCAACTGCGAGCGGTGGCAGCAACTGAGCTACGAGACGTGGGAGAAGAACATCGACAAGTTCCGCGTGAAGTTCTCCACACGGCAGCGACAGATGCTCGACGACCTCCGCCAGGAACTCGCCATCACACCGGAAGAGGAAAAGCAGTATTTTGGCAAACTGAAACTGCCACCAGCACCCGACAGCGAAGAAACGAAAAAGAAGAAATGAAAGAAAGACGGAGCATAGATTTATGCTCCGTCTTTCTTTTTTTTTGCCCCTAAAAATAAGTGGACGCAAGGAGATAAAAATTTTCTGCTGCAGAAACTAACATTTTCTGCTGCAGAAACTGTCGGTTTCTGCTGCAGAAACTGATTTTTTCTCGAGCAGAAACTTTTGGTACCACGTCAGAGCCAGTTCTATGGGGCACAGAACGAAGCGTATAATGTAGAGAGGGGATGAAAAACACCGAAATCCGTTTATTTACAAAGAGTTGCGAGGGTTGAGGCTATGAGGTCGGCACAAAACGAAATGTTTACATAGGCTTACGTTTGCTTTACGTTTGGGGCAAATTCGTTTACGTCCATGGGACGATAGATTTACGCACAGAGGGCTGCACGTTTACGCGTGTGGCCTTTTTTGTTTGTGTGTGGGTAAATCCTTTGTCTGTGGGCGTTTAGCGCGTCTGTGGGCTTTATATTGCGTCCACGTTTGAACGGTGTTCTGATGGCATTAGAAGGCGGTGGGTCTGGAAAAGTCCGTGTTCCGGTCCCAAGAGGTAAAATTGACGAAAAATGAGGGGTGGGGTTACAGGTGGGGTTACAAAGTGGGGTTACATTTTCGGAAAACTGGGGTTACAAAACTCTTGCCCACGCATACCGTGTGAGGGGGGGGCAACGAGCCAAAAAACGGAGTAAAGTGTAGGAAACTGACCCTTTTCGTGCAACCTTTTCGGGTGTGTAATCTGGCGTAAAGCCCCATAAATAGGGGATTTAACGTGTTTCCCTGCTGTGTTAAGGTGGGGGGACACCCCTCACAGGGTATCCGTGGGACTATAGGAGGTACTCTTTGCCGTTCTTGATGGCACGCACTACCCTACATTTGCAATGTCGGAACTCTGGGCATGACCAGCATTGTCCCCCCTACGGCGTTCAAGTTCCTCGATCCGTGCTTTTAGCCGACCTATTTCCTCCGCTTGTTCCCTCACTATACTTATAAGTTCACTATTCCCCTTTGCCGCAATACTATCCTGTTTATTTAAGCGGATTTCCTCCAATTTCTTTTTTGCCTCTTCTGCTGTCATTTCTCCTTTGACAACAGGAAGGTCAGACTGATAATACGTTTCTTCTATAATTGGACTACCCTCCCCAGTTAGCAACCAACGTAGATCTATAAATACAGAATATCCTGAATTACAGAATCTATTAAAAAAGTCATAACTTGGCGCTGACTTTCCATTTAGTATATCATAGATAGTTTGCGACCTCCCATACCCTAACGCATTGGCGAATTTGTTGGGGTTTGTATGCAATAAACAGATGGTTTCATCTATTCTTGCAGAAATTTCTGTATTTTTATTGTTCATTTCTTTGGTAGTTTCAGAATTTTCTGTATCTTTGCACCGTGTTCATGATTGAACGGCGTCCAAAGGTACGAAAATTTGGCGAGATAGACGAATTTTAACAGTTAAAACTTAAGAATATGACACGAAAAGAATTTGAAGATCGCACTGGCTTAGAGGTCACAGCATTGGAATTTAGCAAGGTGCATGACATCTACATGGCAGCGGGCGAAATGGACAAGGACACCTTCTGTAGTGAATGGAAGCAACATGGTGAAAGCGAACTGATTGCCGAGCTGTGGAATACAGCTAAGCGTGAGCACGATCTGGGTATGCAGAAAAAAGAAGAGTGCGACAAGCTGTACAGTGAGCGTTGGGAACTTGTGGACTTTCTACTGGAGCGCGCTCAGAAGTTCGGAGACGAAGAACTGCTTATTAAGGCCATTGACATGGTAGGCCATGCAGATGTGATACGCAGGAAACTGACATTGGAAATGCCCTTGTGGTAGCGTGATCGTGAGTACATTAAACACAACCTTAAATAAGTAGAGTATGAAAGTAGCAGTAGTAAGGGTCAACAAGACCGAGAAAGATAAGTTCGCTTCGTTTATTGACGAAGTGAACGAGTGCCCGGACACGGCAGCAATCCTTAAAGAGGGCTATTATGAGGACACCTTGACGATAGCAGCTGTTGGAACTCTGGCTATGGAGTACACTTTGCGCAAGGTGGAATGTACGTTCAATGATTGTTCAATAACAACAATAAAATAAATGATTATGGCAAAGACAAGAAGTGCGAGAACCATCAAGGTCTCGAAAGAAAACAAGGCGAAACTCGCCAAGATGTTCAACTGCACCGACAGGATGGTGTACAAGGCCCTGTGCTTTGAGTGCCAGACATTGCTGGCAAGAAAGATCCAGTACGTCGCCCGTAAGGAAATGGGCGGCTGGGTTGAGGCTGCCGTTCCTGAAGACGAGATCTTCTACGACACAATGGACAGCGGTGAGCGTTTCATGCGCCAGTATTTCAACAACGGTGCCGTCCTGGAAGTCAGCATGACCACGGGCGAGGGTGTTGTACGTTTCAAAGGTTCGCCCAGGTACCGCTATGAAGAGGTGCTTGTGAGTGACATCCCTACCATTCAGAACTACGCAAGGAACTTGAAGTAAGGAGGGGAAGATGGAGTATTACGGAAACAGGCTTTGCATAAGTGCCCGTGAACTTGTAGATGGCGGTGTGATGAGCATCCCTAACTACAAGGCGATGGCGAGCCGTGGACGCATCGACGTGGTGCGTCGTGGCGGTGGTGCAGCCGGTCAGTATGCCCTTGTTGCCGTTGAAAGTCTTCCACGCGATTACAGAGCCAAGGTTCAAGCCCTCTATCCCGACGGCGACCTGACCCACCTGAAGGGTTGGGTGTGCAGCAACTACGAGATTGACCAGGCTGCGGTGGCGTTTTTCCACAGCAGGGAGCAAGCAGGTCTTGACCTGCCTCCTGAGAAGATCAAGGAATATGTGGTGAACGCCAGTGTACTGAACTGCTGCATCCGCTTGTATGAGCGTGCAGCAACAGCCCAAAAGCTGTTTGGCGGCAAATACAACTGGGAGCAGATGGCGAATGCCATTACAGCCCTGCGTGAAGAGTACGGACATACGCTCCCTACGAGTACGCTTCGTTTCCGGAAGAAAGTGAACGAGTACAAGAAGGAGGGCTACAGCTGCCTTATCAGTGGCAAGTTCGGCAACCAGAGTGCAAGGAAGGTTGACTACAAGACAGAGCGCCTGATACTCGGTCTGGCGATACTGCCAAACAAGCCTTTCAACACAACAACCCACGACAACTATATATCGTTCGTATGTGGCGAGTTAGAGGTTTTCGACCCGAAGACCGGCGAACTGATGAACCCTGACGATTTTATCGATAAAAAGACCGGCGAGCCGAAGGAACTGAGTGAAAGCACTATCTGCAACTATCTGAACAAGCCAGCCAACAAGGTACTGATTGAGCAGAGACTTATGAGTTGGACGACTTTCATGCACGAGCAGATGCCCCACGTTCACCGTCACGGTGGAGACTTCTCTTTGTCACAGATAACGATGGACGACGTTGACCTGACGAGAAAGCTGAAGGACACGAAGCAGCGCGTGCATGCCTATTATGCCTACGACGTGGTGAGCCAGTGCGTGGTCGGTGCCTCCTACGCCCGTAAGAAGGACGAAGGTCTGGTGGTAGATTGCTTCCGCGACATGTTCCGGCTGATTGAGAAGCAGGGCTGGGGAATGCCTGCAGGTATCGAGGTGGAGAACCACTTGATGACCCAATACAAAGACGGCTTCCTGCAAGCCGGTGTCGCTTTCCCATTCGTTCACTTCTGCGCCCCCCAGAACTCACAGGAAAAATATGCCGAGCCTCTGAACGGTGCGAAGAAGCGCAGCGTGATCCACAAGAACCACGAGGGCATTGGTCGTTTCTACGGCAAGGGCAAGTGGCGTCAGGAGTACAAGAAAGTGAGCGACGAGACCAACGAACTCTATGAGGACAAGGAATACTTCAGTTGGGACCAGTTGGTGGCAGAAGACCGACGTGACAGTTATGAGTGGAACCACCAACTGCACCCCAACCAGAAGAAGTTCCCCGGCATGACAAGGTGGGACGTTCTCTGTGAGCGCATCAATCCGACCCTGCAACCACTCGACAAACTGACGCTGGCACGCTACATCGGTGAGCGTGTGGAAACGAGCATCAGGAGGAACTCGACGGTGCGTGTGGCACATGAAGACTGGTGGCTGAGTGACACCAGCGTTCTGGAGAAACTCCGCCCGAATGACTACCAGGTGACCGCCTACTATATGCCAGACGAGGAAGGCAAACCAACGGAAGTTTACATCTTCCAAGGTGACAAGTACATCGACCACGTGGAGAAAGTACAGACCTACAACCGTGTGATGGCAGAGCAAACCGAAGAGGACACCGTGAACTATATCGAGCAGCGCAAGAAGATTGCGAAGTTCAGCAAGTATGTAAAAGACCACGCTATCGACGAGGTGGGCATATTGAAGCCGTCGGCAACGCCACAACAGGCAGAAGCCGTGGCACTGGAGCCCCAGATTAAGGAGGAGCAGCCAGTCAGAAGCCAATGGAAGCCCGACCCGATAGCCGATATTTAGAAACCCATTAAAACGCCGTTAGAATATGATTACAACAGCGAACAAACAGCGGATTCTGGAGGCGATAGCCACCAACCGCGCAAACTATCCCAGCGATGCCAAGCACGCTGCCGCGCTGGGAATTTCTGCAAGCGTGTACAACAGTCTGAAGAAGGGTCAGACGGATAAGGCTCTGAGTGATGCCAACTGGGTGAACATTGCCCGCCGTCTGGACGTGAACCTGCGCGACTCTATCGAGTGGAAGGGCGCAAGGACCGCGACCTTCGACTATATCACCACACAGTTAGAGGCTTGCCAGGAGCGTAGCCTGAGCGTGATATTGTGCGACCTTCCGAACATTGGCAAGACGTACACCGCTCGATGGTATGTGAATGAGCACCGCAACGCCGTGTATATCGACTGCAGCCAGGTGAAGACAAAACGCGCCCTGGTTAAGAAAATAGCCAACGAGTTCGGCGTGGGTGCCACGGGCAAGTACCAGGACACCTATGAGGATTTGGTTTACTATCTGCGCTCGATGGAGCGCCCTCTGGTGGTGCTTGACGAAGCCGGCGACCTTGCATACGAGGCTTTTCTTGAACTCAAAGCCCTCTGGAACGCCACCGAAATGTGCTGCGGCTGGTATATGATGGGAGCCGACGGACTGGCAGCCAAGATCAACCGCAACGTGGAAGGCAAGAAGGTGGGTTACGCTGAGATCTTCTCACGTTACGGCGGCAAGTACAGCCGTGTCACTCCGGACCAGGAAGACGACCGCAAGGCGTTCTTGATGGAGCAGGCGCGAGTTGTGGCCAGCGTGAACGCCCCGGATGGAACCGATATCGGTCAGATCGTGCGCAAGAGCCAGGGCGGTTTGAGACGAGTCTATACGGAGATTGAGAAACTAAAGAAAGGAGCCTGATATGTTGACCAAGATAGAAATGCAGTATATGGATGCCGTCATCGGCATACACAAAGAAATGCGCAAAGCAAGCGAACGTGGCGTTGACTGGGAGCAGCGCAGGTATGAGATAGCCAAAGACATTTATCCCATTGCATGCCACGATATGAACCCATCGGAACCCAAGGATGCACCAGCCAAGGCTGCTGTTGAACTTGCCGACCTCTTGATTGCAGAACTGAAAAAGGAGCCAAAGAAATGAAACGAGCCTACAGTCCGAAAGAAATAGCCAAGAAGACCTACAAGACGCTGCCGTGGGGTGGCCGGTGGGAAGAATCCTTCGGTTTGCCTGAGGAGAACTCCACCTGGTTCATCAGCGGCGCGTCTGCCAGCGGCAAGAGTTCTTTCGTGATGCAACTGGCCTACGAACTGACCCACTACGGGCAGGTGCTCTACCTGAGTTACGAGGAAGGCTTGAACCAGAGTTTCCAAGAGCGGATGCTACGGTTTGGCCTTGACAAGAAACAGGGCTGGTTCCGTGTGGTGACCAGTGACACCGTGGAAGACCTGACAGAGCGCCTGAAGAAACGACACAGTGCGAAGTTCATCATCGTGGACTCGTTCCAGGACGCAGGCTGGGAATGGCCGGAAACGAAAGCCCTGCTCGAAGCCTTCCCGAAGAAGAGTTTCATCTTCATCAGTCAGGAAGCCAAAGGGCAACCGTTGGGGAAACCAGCCGTCAGGCTTCGCTACCGTGCTGGTGTGAAAGTAAGGGTTGTCGGTTTCCGAGCCTACTGCCAAGGACGCTTCAATCCCGATGTCGGCAATAGTTTCGTAGTGTGGAAAGAAGGCGTATTAAGAACAACCAACAACGTATAAATGATATGGACAAAAAGAAAGTTTACATCAGCGGTGCAATAGCGCACTATGATCTGGAGGAGCGCAAGGCAGCATTCAGTGCAGCAGCGGCCCACCTCCGTGCACAGGGCTACGAGCCTGTGAACCCTTTCGAGAACGGACTGCCTCAGCCAGGCGACTGGAGAGAGCACATGAGAGTTGACATCGACATGCTGCTGGGGTGCCAGTACATCTACATGCTGAAAGGCTGGTGGGTGAGCAAGGGTGCGAAGCTGGAGTTGGACGTTGCTACGAGTTGCGGTCTGAAGCCTATGTTTGAGGAAGACGACGTACACAACGAGGAACACAAGTGCTGCATCTGCGGCAAGACCTTCTACGGCTACGGCAATGACCCCTACCCAGTGAAAGAGGAAGGCGAATGCTGCGACTCCTGCCATTGGGACGTTGTGCTGAAGGAACGATTCAGACTGGCAAAGGAAAAGAATCAAGTTTAATTTTAACCAGATAGCAATATGAAGACAGACATCAAGCAAGTGAATGTGTTAGCCCCGAAATGGTGGAATCCGCTGTTTTGGCTGGTTGTAGTCCTCGCTCCCGTGTTCGGCATTATTGCCGGTACCGTTGCCGGAGCCTTCTGTGGTTTGCTGATATGCTATGAGAAAGGGCTGGAGGCAGCCGGTAACAAGTTACACAAGATAATAGCCAAGTTGCTATGAGCGTACAGAACTACCACCGCTTCTATGCCTCACTGAACCGTCTGCCAGGCGGTAATACCGAGGATATGAAAGAGACCCTTGTGTCGAGTTTCACGGACGGTCGGACCACGAGCCTGAAGGAAATGACACAGAAAGAGTACAACGCTATGTGCGCCTCGCTGGAGGAGCGCACCGGCTGGAAGGAGCAACTGAAGAAGAAGCGCAGCCTGTGCCTGAAGCTGATGCAGAAGGCAGGTATTGACACCACCGACTGGCAGCGCATCAACGACTTCTGCAGGAACCCTAAGATTGCCGGCAAGGAGTTCGCCCAGTTGGGCGTGAAAGACCTCGACGCGCTGCAGGTGAAGTTGCGTGCCATTATGAGCAAGGGCGGTTTGAGACCTGCCAAGGCTCAGGAGGCAGCGACAGAGTCGCAGCATACCAGACAAGAAGTAACCTATATCGCCGTGCCTTTGGTGGGTATGGGCCAAGCATAAATAAGTTCACCAATAATAACAATCAAAAAACAAGAGACAATGGCAAGACAGAAAAAGACCATTATCACCGGCGTGACCCGTGAGGCCGCTGATGAAGCATTCGCAACCTATGCGAAGAGTGACGCACAGATTCAGAAAATCAATGCAGAGATAGAACTGCAGTGCGCCAAGATCCGTGAGAAGTACGCCGACAAGTTGGCCACCCTGGGCGCTGAGAAGGACAAAGCCTTTGACGTGCTTCAGAGTTTCGCCACCGAGAACCAGGCAGAGTTGTTCACCAAGAAGAAGAGCCTCGACATGGCTCACGGCACCATCGGCTTCCGCACCGGCACACCGAAGTTGAAGACCTTGAAGGGCTTCACCTGGGCGAGTGCGCTGACGCTGGTGAAGAAGTTCATGCCTGGCTATGTGCGCACCAGCGAGGAAATCGCCAAGGACAAGTTGTTAGCCGACCGCGAACTGGAGGCCGTTGAGTTCATCGAGAACGACATCACCAAGAAGCAGGTTCCGATGTGTACGGCTATGGCCGAATGCGGTATCATGGTGGCGCAGGACGAGACCTTCTATGTAGAACCCAAGAAAGAGGAGACCACCGTATGATCAAGGAAGTGACCAAACCGGAGAAAGTTGCCTTGTGCCGTGAATGCCACGGCACAGGCAAGGTCACTAAGTTGGGCTTTTCGAGAAAATGCCCTAACTGTGACGGCAGCGGCAGAGTGCTTGTGAGTTGCGAAATGAAACTCCACATCCACCCCTATAAAGAAAGTAAGTAACCCCGACATGTCTAATCAAGCAGCATGGGACCCAAGAAGCGAAAAGGAAAAAGTTATGCGAAACGAGTAGCCGACATCAATCAGATTTACGACACCTACGTCAGAACAGGCCTACAGAACAGGGAGATATGGAAGCGTTACGTTTATCCGAAATACGGCATTTGTGAGCGCACCTTTTATAATCTGCTGAAGGCATCGTCCAATCCTCAATTTGAGGAGCTGGCGGCGCTTTCAGCAGAGGGCTTTTTGTTCCATGAGCTATTATTCCCCGAAGATGAAGTCAGAGACCCAGGCTATTTTAAGAAGAATCCTTAAGGACATACAAGTGGAGATGTCCGACGAGTTCGACCAGAACTTTGAGCGTGAGGCATTCTTTAGTGAGGCATGGCAGCGCAGGCGTAGCCCGATGCGTCCAGACGGTCATATCCTCGTCGATACGGGTCAGTTGCGCCGTAGCATCCAGAGCCGGACTACCGAGAACAGCATCACGTTCTATACCGACCTGCCCTACGCTGCCATTCACAATGAGGGTGGTGAGATAGTAGTTACCCCAAGGATGAAGAAATACTTCTGGCACAAATACTACGAGGCGACCGGCTCCTTTGGGCGCAAGAAAGACGGCAGCCGGAGGAATGACAAACGGACGGTGCAACTGAGCGACGAAGCCGAGTTCTGGAAGTTCATGGCACTGAAGAAAGCCGGTACCACCATCAAGATCCCGCGCCGCCGTTTCCTCGGCAACAGCCCGGAGGTGGAGCAAGCGGTGCGGACCATCATCGAGGAGAACCTGAGCGGATATATCGAAGAAGCCATCAATTTTGAAATACACGAGAAATGAGAAAAGAAGTATATCAGATGCTCATAGAGCAACTCTCCAAACTATATGCGACACCAGAAGGTTACTACGGAGTAGCAGAAACTGAAGACGACGTTCCTGAAGGCTGGGAACGTGCCATCAGGCACATCGACCTGTGGAACCACAACGTGGAGTTCATCGAGCAGGAAGAGAACTGGGAGCGTCCGGCGGTGTTCGTGGAGTTCCAGCCCATCCAGTGGAACGCCATACAGCCAGGAGCGGAGTACCGTGCAGAGCCGATAGTGCACCTTCATGTGGTTACTGACTGGCAGGGCAGCAGTTCTGCAGACAGTGAGTTCCGTGAACAGAGACTGAAGGTGTTCGACTTACTGGAGGCGATACACAAGCAGTTGGCTTGCAGGAGAGGCAAGACGTTTCTGGAGTTTGACCTTGTGGGAAGCAGCACCAACCACAACCACGAGGAGATTATTGAGAACGTAGAAACCTACCAATGCGTGGCGATAAAAAGCCTATAATGCAAGAAAAACAGCCTTAGAATGAAAAAAATCCGCTACTTTTGTTGGAAGTAACGGATTTTTTTGTACCTTTGCACTTGCAGTAAAGCACTGAGGGAATGGCACTCTGGCAATTTAGACCTAACCGCCGCCTTCGGTGTTTTATTCGTTTATATCATTTATTGAGTAGAGATAGTATTTTATTACTATGTGTCCACTATCCCTATGCTTGACTTCCTTAGCAACATTTAACCGTACGGTTCTTCCATGCAATTCTGCCTTATAATAGTAGAAATGTTCTATATTATCAGCTCTCGGATGCGTTAAAGCAGAATCATCAATATAGGTGCTGTTTTCAAGGAGCGCCCCCAAATCTTTTAAGTCTTCTTTTAGCAAGACTCTTGATCTGCCGAATGTATCAGAGAAAAGGTGTTTATTCCCATAAGTAGAGAACCCGACTTTGATTGTACCCTCGTCGATGGGCTTTTCATGCCTGATTTGGAGCAACGGTTCCATTTCGTGGAGATAGTGTGTCCTTTCGATTGCAGTTGCTGACTTTTCATTATCCCCTGCACATCGATGCAGAAGTTCGCATGCAGCGCACACTTCGTTGTCAGGAACAAAAGCGAGTTTTAGTTTCCCTTTTGCAATGTCACAGTCCCGGCACCGTTTGATGGTGTACGGATTGTAGTCCGGAATAGTTTTCTTCTCTATGCCAGGATTGAAGCGGAAGATGCCCTTGGTGTCCTTACCCGTCGCCTCCTCACCGAGTGCCATTGCCTCGTCGTGTGGTGTCACGGGGTACTTTGACTTGCGCACCTGTACGACGGTGCAGCGGCAGTTCCAGCCGTTGGGTGGGTAATACTCCTGCCAGAACGGGTCAGACATTGGGAGTGTCACACGATCGAGCGCGGCGTGTTCCGGACGCACCTTTTTGTCTCGCTGAGTGCGGTACTGGAGATTGTAGCGATCGCCATCCTCCATAAATGACTCCCACCTTGCAGCCATTCCTGCAGATGCTTGTACGAAGATGTACTCAGCACGCAGATAGTTGCGGTTGTATGTGGAATCAATCTTTTGAACGTCATTCAAGAACTGTTCGAACGGCTTTCTATTGCCATTTTCATCCAGG
>JAGHUD010000033.1 GCA_018065005.1 Candidatus Physcousia equi | reverse complement strand
GACCTTTGAGAGCCTGACTTATCCGCTTGTTGGTTGTTGCTGAATGCTTGCGTCCTCTGAGGGTATTGGCTATCTTGTGTTTCGTTATATCGTCCATATCTATAGTGTTGCTTGTTTATAAATAGCGAGTAGGTAGGTTTTGCTAATTTTTTCATGGGAATTTTTCTAAGATGCCGACAAAGCCGTTGATTCTTAGAGCAGATAGGATAATTGAGTAATAGGAATAAGCGCTTATGAATGTTGAGCCTCAACACCTTAGATAGATGATGAGGCTCAGAAAGCGCATTAAAGAAGGACTGCGGGATTGGGTACTATTTCCTACCGTATGATTCGGGGTCGGGAATGTAATGTCTCAACTCCCATAACTTCGCTAAATCTTCAAGAAACGGGTTCGAGAATATCCCGTTTAGGAGTACACGAAGAATCTGCAAGCAGTTGTTCATCAACACTTGCAGATTCTTCTTTTTATGTAAAGTCCCAAATTTGGACAGTTTGACTGCATAGCAAAAGTTCTTTTTCGTGCGCTGTACAACCGATGCACAGCAAGGGGACTCCACCTTTCCCCGTTTGGCACAATCGCAGGGTGTTTTTTGCCCGCAAAGAGGGCATATCTGTTTGCGGATGATGGATTTCTCCACTATTTTTGCCCGTTTTACATAAATTAACAACCAGGGGGGGGTAAATTAAAAATTATTTACTAAATTTGCATGCCAAAAGATGCTCATCTTGCATGGGGCGGTTCCTATTATGGATGAAATGATCCTCCACTTTCCCTTCCGAAAAACTTTATTAAAAAAACATAACTAACTTAATCAAACTAACCAAACGATGAAACAACGATTCTTGCTTGTGCTACTGCTAAGCCTATTGGGCTTCAGTAGCCACGCCATGGCACAGACGATCGAGCTCTCGACGAATGCATCCGAGCCCGAGCACGTCTACCTGGTGCACTGCGCCCGACAGAATCAGGCGTACTATTGGAGCCAGACCGGTGCTCCTGTGGCAAAGACGTCTGCAGGACAGTTTGCCTTCTTCGCGGCAGATGCGGATGGCGCCGAGGGCTACTACATCTACTGCGTAGACACGCAGAAGTACCTAACCTACAACCCAGCCTCCATTGCCAATACGCGCAACTTTTCGACCGAAGTGGCAGAAAAGAGCGAAGCCAAGACCTGGAAGTTTGCTCAGGCAACAACCGGAGGTGTCACCTATTATGAGATTCAGCCTTTCAACACGTCTGGCACGGCTCAGAGCTATGTCAACTGGTATGAAGGCGTGGCGAAGTCCCATTCCAGTCTCGGAATCTATCAGAAGAACGGAGCTAATGACGCGGGCAGCACTTGGGCAGTAGAGGTCTACACGGGTCCCGTAGAGCCAGAACCGCTGCCGGAAATCTATACCACGGAGACCACCCGCAAGTTCTACACGCTGAAGAATCTGCGCAAAAACAAGTATGCCGACAGTCAGGCTGCAGGTCAGCCCATCACGCAGGTGGCAACGCCCGGCGATGGCTCGCTTTGGTTGTTCGAGAAGCCCAGCAGTGGCATTGCCGACAACTTGCTCCCAGGCACTATTCCTACCTACATCTTCAACGACAAGGTAGGACAATATCTCAAGAGTCATTCCACCTCTACGGGTGGCAGCAATGCCGAGTACACCGATCAGCCCGAGAAGGTGTGGTATCTCATCCCCAACACCAGCGGCAACTTCACCGGCTACACCATCAGCAAGGAGGCCAACAAGAACAACAGTTGGAACGACCTGAACGGCACACAAGTTTGCCAATATAGTGGCGACGATGCAGGCTCTATCTGGCAGTTCGACCTCGACCACGAGGAGACGGTGAAGGACCCTGAGGGCGCCATCTACACCATTCGCAACACGAAGAACAACCGCGGCTATCTTGTCTACAGTGCCACCTACGCTGCACGTCCCGTATTGGCAGGTGTGACGCTCAACGGCTGCACGGGTGCAGACAAGACCCTCAACATTGACACCATCACCCACGGCAAGTACTGGTATATCGCTACCGTTGGCAGTGATACATATATATATAATGTGTCGAACGGGAAGTTCATCGACGAGTTCAGCAAGACGATGGTCACCTTCTCCGACGATGCCGTAGCCGTGACGCTGACCGATGCGGCTGACGCTGGATACAAGAACATCAAGAGTAAGGACAAATACCTCAGCTTCTGCTGCGGATATGCTCTGAACGACGCTAATGGTGATGTACGTTGGTTGGGTCATGAGGCAGATGCTGACTACATCACCCTCGAAGAGCTTGCTCAGGGCAACGAAACCTATGCCCAGCAGATAGCGCGAGCAAACGAGATGATCAAGAAGCTTTCTGCCAAGGTGCAATTCACAACTACAGTGAAGTGGACTGACGAGCAGGGCGCCGAGCATGACTATGCCGCAGCCAACGTGAACGAGCGTGTGGGCAATGGTCGCAACAAGACCATCACCCTCCCCATCTACTACTTCGATGCCATGCAGAGCGTCAAGTACAGCGTCAACGGTGGTGAAGAGCAGACCGCAACGAGCAACACCATCACCGTGCGTGTGGAAGACGATACCAACGTCACCATCAAGGGTGAGGCACGCCCCATGCCCGTGGCAGACAAACTCTACCGCATCTACAATGCCAACAAGGCAGGCACCAACAACGTTCGACTCCTGTGCGCTCAAGGCAATCTGCTCAACACAACGCAGACCCGCAGCGACAGCGACCTGACCCAGATCTTCTACCTCAAGTCCGGCAAGACGGACGGCAAGTACTATCTTGTCAATGCAGCAGAAGGTATCAGCTTACAGCCCATCCTGGCAGACAATGCCAATGCCATGCTCACCAATGCCCGTGGCAACGAGGTGACCATCGAACGCTCTGCCAGTGGTGCGTTGGTCATCAAGCAAGACGCATCCTATGGCAGCAACCATCCTGCCCTTCACAGCAACAACAGCACCAAGGTGGTGCGTTGGGAGGCAGGCTCACAAAGTTCATGGTGGTATGCCGTCGAAGATACCGCGATGAATGCCGCTGAGGTCATCGCAGCAGCAGAGGCTACCCATGTGGCAAACAAGAAGACCTACACCGTGTCCATCCAGGGTCTGGATGAGGCGGATGCCGCACAAGGCAAGGTACGCTTTGAGGGTGCAGACTATGGCAACAACAGCAAGCTCGCCAGCGACGTAGCACTGACCGAAGCCGAACTCACCGTTAGTGATGTAACCAAATACTACTACACCGCCGAAGTGACCGAAGACCAAATCCTCATCAACTACTTCCACCAGAAGTTCTATACGGTCAAAGATGGTGCCATCACTTATGACAAGCAGCCCTATGCCGACCAGTCTGTCGTCACTTGCGACGGCGAGATTGATGAGGAGCGCATCGTTGTGACCGACCAAAACGGACAGTTCGGCACCTATGAGATTCAGAACGGTGTGGATGCCTACAACTTCAATATTCAAATCACCTACAACGACTACACTACCTACGCCGTCAGCATCACCGGTGCCGAGCAAGGAGCAGTGACCGTGCTTGGTGCCACAGCCGCCAACGAAGGCAGCGTGAAGTCCAAGGGCGAACCCACTGGCAAGGACATCCGTGTGAAGCCCGTGCGTGGCTACTACCACAACCTCAGCATTGACCATGAGACCAAGACCATCAGCGTGGACTATCTCGCCTACAACGAGGTCGAGATGAACCAGTACGATCGTGCTAAGGTCTATCCCATGCAACAAGACAATGTGGGCGAGGCTAAACTCGAGGAAATGGGCAACGACGACGAGAGCAAGACCTTCGTCTTCTCCAACAATGTGCTCACCGCAGCCTTCGTCAAGAGTGGCAATGCCATCCTCTTCGGTGGTTCAAAGGCCATGAACCTCATGGCAGGCACAGAGCCCTTCACCGTTTCCTTTGGTGATGGTTCAGAGCAGCCTGTCGCTGCCAGCGAGATGATTCTGAAGAGCGTAGAGACCGAGACCTACACCGCCAGCGATGATTCAATAGGTGGTGCTCAGCATTTCAACGGTCACGCCCTCGTAGCTCGCTACAAGTACGTCTACAATGGTGCTGAAATCGGCATCATCTGGCGCGCTGTGCTCCGCGATGGAAGCCACTATCTGCGCACAGAAATGGACCTCACAGGTGTGGACGATGTGGATATGTTCAACATCATCCCGATGAACTACGACCACGATGCCAAGACAGCAGGCACCACTCCTGCCACGGTGGGCAACACCCGCGGTGCGGTGCTCATGAGCGATCAGATTTTTGCTGGTCTGGAAACTCCCATGGCCTACAACAGTGTGGGTGACGTCGACATGGAGAATGCATACGACCTGGTCGACACGAAGTCTTATGGTGAAGTGCAGAAGACAGCGTGGACGCAGATGAGCGAAGAAGAGGTCAACAAGCGCTCTCGTCTCACTGAGGCTACGGGCAAGAAGTTCCCCAACATCTACCAATATCAGACTAGTCAGACGATTACACTCACTGCTAATCAGCGAGTAGAGGCTACCCTGCAGTATAAGCCTAACAGTGGTCCCAATCGTTTCAACATCGGTGGTGTAGAACTGATCTCCGCAACAGGTGCGGTAGCAGCCAACGATTTCCACAGTGGTTTCTCTGGTACCAGCTCAGACAAGAACACCTATTCTATCTTGGTGCCCAACGATGGTGAGTACACTCTGCGCTACATCATCCACAATGGAGAACCTATCTCTGCTGTTGCACAGCTCAGCGCCAAGGTCTACCAGCCCAAGCCTGGCATGGAGATTGCCAGTGAAGTAGTGCCCTTGAAGGGCCGTTGGAGCCGCAAT
The DNA here is from genome assembly GCA_018065005.1 of Candidatus Physcousia equi. GTDB lineage: Bacteria > Bacteroidota > Bacteroidia > Bacteroidales > Bacteroidaceae > Physcousia > Physcousia equi. The sequence continues at coordinate 63,633 of JAGHUD010000033.1, read as the reverse complement.
ACTACACTCCCTGCAGGTGAGACCTGGAAGGTGAGCGCTGTGGTCGGTCTCGTGGCTCAGGACGGCAAGACCTACGACAACATCCGCGATTCACAGAAGCGCCGTTCGTTCCTTGCATACAGCGAGCGTGAGCGTGCAGTGCCCTGGCGTGCAATGCCTGCCTACATCGCATGGTATGAACTCCAGATCAACCGCAACAATGCCAATCCTCCCACGGGCAACACCAAGGCGAGCGATGTGCTCAATGTGGTGAACCACTGGAAGACCTACTTCTACGATCGCTATAAGCAGAACATCAACAGCTTTGTCATCGACGATGGTTGGGACAACTACGGCACATGGACCTTCCACGCCAACTTCCCCAACGAGCTCCGCGACATAGCTTCTGTAGCAGCGCAGATGGGCAGCGGTGTAGGCGCATGGCTTGGCCCCGTGGGTGGCTACGGCACGAGCGGTGGATATCGTCGCGAATACTGGACCAGCAAGGGACAGCAGATGGTGCTGGGCAACAAGAACTACTATAAGGTGTTCAAAGACGCCGCCTATAATCTCGTCAAGAACCAAGGAGACTATCGTTTCTTCAAGTTTGATGGCATCTCGGCTCAGTTCTCAGCTGTAGGTCCTGATGCAGGCGATGCAGGCAACGAGAACGCAGAGGGCATCATCCGCCTGGAGCGCTTCGTGCGTGAAGAGCTCAAGCGCGACATCTTCTTCAACACCACGGTCGGAACCTGGGCAAGTCCCTTCTGGTATCACTTCTCTGATGCCACTTGGCGTCAGGAGAACGACTATGGCGAAGAGGGTGACAACCCCAACAGACGTGAGAAGTGGATTACCTATCGCGACCGTCTCGTCTATCAGAACTATATCCAGAACAGCCCCATCTGTCCCATCAACACGCTGATGACCCACGGATTCATCCTCACACAATTCGGTCCTCCAGCAGGTACGAACAACGGCAACTACAACTATGACGCTGTCAAGAACGAACTCCGTGCTGCCTACGCATGTGGTAGTGGCATGGTGGAACTCTACAACGACTCTATTCTCACCGACTCCATCCGCTATGGCAAGATCTGGCATGACATTGCAGAGTGCAGCAACTGGCAGAAGTTCAATGCTGACGTATTGCCCGATGCGCACTGGGTGGGTGGCAATCCTTGGGATGGCAGCAACGAGAATGTCTATGGATGGGCAGCATGGAACGGCACGAAGTCTACACTGACGCTGCGCAACGGTGACAGTCAGGCCAAGCAGCACAAGTTCACGCTCCGTCAGGTGCTCAACATTCCTGCCAACATGAGTGGCAGCATCAAACTCCACAAGGCTTTCTCCGACCAGCCAGCACTCAATGGTCTCGACGAATCGCGCTACTATAGCTATGATGACGAGATCACCGTGAACCTGCCAGCCAGCAGCATCTACGTCTTTGGTGGCAACGAGCAGGGCACAGAGGTGCCTGTCACCGAGATCAACTTCGACGAGATGGTCTACACCATCAAGATGACAACTGCAGAAGCAACGGCTGCTGTGACCGGCAAGAACTACGGCACACGCGCCAACGCCACGACGAACATCATCTACACCGTCAATGCCGACGCCACCAACCCCGTGCTCGAATGGACGAGCAGCGACCCCTCGATTGCTGAGGTCAATGGCGGTTGGGTGCTCGCCAAGAAGGCTGGCGTGGTGACCATCACCGCAAAAGCTGTCAACCACGACGGCACGATTGTGGAAAAGAAGACGAAGGTCTATGTGAAGAGTCCCGCTCCTCTGTTGGGCGATGCCAACGAAGATGGCAAGGTGAATGTCTCTGACATCTCCACCTTCGTGAACTTCCTCAAGGGCGTTTTGCCTTCTGAGCAGGCAAAGGCGAACTCCGACACCAACTTCGACGGCGTACTCAAGAAGGACGACCTGCCAGGTTTCCTGAAGGTGATTCTTGAGAAGTAAACTGTCGCACATAACAAAATCTCCCCGCTCCTCTTGGTTGAAGAGCGGGGAGAATTTTGTTATGCTTGGCATGTTGCGCTCCGCACGCAGCGTGGTGGGGGGGGCGATGAGTGAAGCGTTTGGGGTGTCAGCGGCGGGGGGTGATGAGGAAGACGCGCGTTTCACACGCCCCAATGGAGCCCGTGGTGAGTTGGTCCTTGATGCGGCACTCCTTCTGGGTCCAAAGGTCGCGGCAGCGATAGTGCTTGCCCGGCTGCATGTAGAGGTCGGCCAAGGGGAGGGTGACCGAAGGAATGGCTTCTGAGGATCGGTTGGTGATGGCCACGGCAAAGCGTCCGCCCGTGAGGTCTTTCACATAGACATCATAGCCCGTAGCGCTGTAGTCGGTGCCAGTGGAGAGCTGCTCCATGTATTCCGCCTGCTGACCCAGCGCATCCTGGTTGAGCGCAATGAGTTGGCGGTTGGTGAGCGTGGCGATGTCGCTGGGCGTGATGAGCGGCTGAGGCAAGTCCACGCCCGCGTTTGCTTCGGGATGTGGCGTGGCACGTAGGTCGCAGGTGAGCGAGAGAGGACTGGCGAGCATGCACCAGAGCGACATCTGCGAGCGTGCCTGTGCCTCAGTGAGCGCCGTCTCGATGTAGCCGCCGTTCTTTCGGTTCCCGACGGTGTGGTTGGACGGACCGCCCAGTCCGTGCAGTCCGATGCACATCATATCGAGATCGTTGAAGCGGTTCACTCCGGCATACATCCACAGACGTTTCGTTTCGTCCACACCTGCCAACACACCCGGCAGGGCAGAACTGCCCACCCAGTCCTCGCGTGCGTCGCTTGTCGAGCGCCAACTGCTGCCTCCCGCCTCTGCCCCCCATGTCCAGGGTTGCGTCTTGCCCCATTCGCAGATGTTGAAGACGAAGGGCGTCTTGCCGTTTGCCTTGCGCTTGGCGTTGAGCGCTGCGATGGCGTCTCCCATGCGGGTGTAGCTCTCGCGTGTGTTGGCCTGCGAGTTGCAGTAGTCGTATTTGAGCATGTCCACGCCCCATGAGTCGAAGAGCGCAAGGTGCTGCGCCTCGTAGAGATAGGAGCCGGGCTGGTAGCTTTCGCAGGTCATGCTGCCCGCGTCGCTGTAGATGCCTAAGCGCAGTTTGGGGTCGACGGCTTGCAAGTCGGCTTTGAGTCCGGGGATGCCCTTGGGCCACTTTGCGGGGTCGTGGGTGAGGGCAGCCTTGTCTTGCGTGGGAGTCGCCCAAGCGTCGTCGAGCACGATGGTGCGGAAGCCTGCGTCGATGAGTCCGTGCTGCTGCATGCCCTTGGCGATGTCGACCATGCGGTCGTGGCTGATGTTGCGTGCGAACCAGTTCCAAGTGAGCCATGCCATCATGGGGGTGGGCGACTGCAGGTGGCTGCTCACCATGAGGCGCACCTTCGTTGCCAGTTGGCTGTTGCCGCGCTTCAGATGCACGGTGTATTCGTATTCGCCTTCCTCCTTGGGTGCGGTGCCCTGAACGTAGAGATATTTGTTGCCCACTGTGAGGCGGTCGCTGCGCAAGGAGAGCGTGTTGAGGTCGCCAAAATCGACGTGGGTGATGCTGTCGCCTTCGTTGCAGACGAGTTTGTGGAGGTATTCGGCACCCGGAAGTGCGTACATCTGTGTGGCGCAGGGCATCTCTGCCTTCGTGAGCGAGGCGGAGAACTGGTCTGCGTCAGTGGTGCGCACGAACTGAATACTGATTTGGTGGTTGACGTTGTCGATGGTGATGGTGGCGGTGTAGCCTTCAGCGCCTTTGACTTGTATGTCTGACTCATCTGGTGTGTCGAGGCTGACAAACTGGTCGCCTTGGGCATTGAGTCCGCGAAACTCTTTGCCGTTGATGATGATGACGGCATCGCTCGGCATGCCGTCGCTGAAGAGCGAATAGTCGTGAACTTCGGCTGAAAGGGGGAGGGACAGCAAGCCGAAGAGCAGAGAAGAGAGATTCTTGTTCATAGTAAGTTGATGTTAGGAGTTGTTTGTTGTTGTCGAGGTGAGCGGGAGGTCCCCAAGTGCTATTTCAAGTAGCTGAGGCTCTCGCGGAGAATCTTGGCGCCAGCGAGCCAAAGGGCAGCGACGTAGATCATGGCGGCAAGGGGGATGCGGAGGGCGAGCAAGAGCCAGGGTGTAGTGATGGAGCGCGTGATGAAATAGGTGGCAGCCATAGCGGCGAGTGCCACGACGAGGAAGGGAACGACGTCGCGCACCGCCTGCCACAGACGCAGTCCGATTTCGAGGTGGATGAAGTACATCCAGATGGCAGACCAGAATGCGACGATGGCAGCGTAGGCAACGACCATCTGTGTGATGCTGCCGCCCAGCCAGCGCACGGCGAGCACCGTCAGGAGGATGGTGATGCCCTGCGCTATGACGTTCCACATGTAGACGTTGCTCTTGCCGCGCGAGAGGAGCAGACCGGTGCTGAGCATGGAGAGCGGCAGAAAAGCTCCGCCGATGCAGAGCCAGCGCATGAGGGCAGCCGAAGGCAACCACTTGTCGGTGATGAGCACCACGATAAATTCTGGCGCGATGAGTGCCAATCCCAACATGAGGGGGAAGCAGACAAAGCAGGTGAAGCGCAGCATCTTGCTGAAGGCGCGGCAGAGGCGCTCGCGGTCGTTGCCCACTTTGACGAAGGTGGGCTGTGCCACCCCCTGCACCATGCCGCTGATGGTGTTCGTGCCCATGGTGTTCCATTTGTTCGCCTGGTTGAAGGTGCCCACTTCCGTAGCGCGGTAGAACTTGCCCAGCAAGAGCGAGAAGACGTTGTTGTTGATTTGCGTGAAGACGTTGGTGACGAGAATCTTGCTCGTGAAACCAATCATGCGGCGGAAGGGTTCGAAAGAGATGTCGCGCGAGGGTTTCCACCCCGACATCTTCCAACTCATGACGATGGTCACAAAGACGTAGACGACCGACTGGGCTGCGATGCCCCAATACGCCATGCCCCAGTAGGCCATGACGATACCCACGGTGCCCGACACGAGCATGGCGGTGATGCTGATGATGGTGAGCTCCTTTTGCCTCATGTCGCGAAAGAGCAAGGCACGCGGAACGGCACCCAAGGAACTGAAGAGCAGCCCCACGAAGTAGAAACGTGAGAGCCAGAGCAGTCGCGGTTCGTCGAAGAAGGAGACGAGCAGGGGTGCACAGAGCCAAAGCAGGGAGACGAGCAGCACGCTCATCCCCACATTGAACCAAAAGACAGAGTTATACTCACGGTGGATCACCTGCGGGCGGTTGGTCAGCGCCGTGCAGAAGCCGCTGTCCTGGAGGGTGCTTGCCAGGCTGGAGAAGATGGCGAGCATCCCCACCAGTCCGTAGTCTTCCTGCGAGAGCCTTCTTGCCAGCACGATGCCGATGAGGGCGCTGAGCAGCTGTATCGACCCGTTGTTGAGAAACCCCCATTTGATGCCTCTTGCCGTCTTTGTCTTGAGGTCGTTCGGTTGGTTATGTGTTGATTCGCTTGTCATGACGCAACAGTGCACACAGACAGCAGCAGCGCAAGGCTTTGCTATCTCAAACTTCTTTGTTCACACACGCTCTCCTTATGCCTACGCCCGAGTTGTCAGAACCAGACTTCCCAGGTGCCTCCCGCCATGATGTCGGCGTGTTCGAGGTAGGTCTTCGTGTAGGGTTTGCCATTCAGTTTCATCTTCTTGATGAGCGTTTTGTTCTCGTCGCCCCCATGCGTCAAGATGGTGAAAGTCTTGCCTTCGGGGAGGTGCAAGACGGCGCGCTCCACGATGGGCGATCCAATCTGATAGCGCCCTCCGCAGGGTTCCACTTGATAGAATCCGAGTGCGGAGAGAATATACCATGCAGACATCTGTCCCACATCCTCGTTGCCGCAGAGTCCGGCAGGCTGGTCGGAGTAGAGCTCGTTCATGACGCGACGCACGAGTTGCTGCGTCTTTTCGGGTTGTCCCACATAGTTGTAGAGGTAGAGTGTGTGGTGGGAGGGTTCGTTGCCGTGGGCATACTGTCCGATGAGTCCGCTGATGTCGGGGTTGGCGTCCTTGCCCAAGTCGCCGTCGGCGGTGAAGAGCGAGTCCAATCGTGCGGTGAACGCCTGCTTGCCTCCTAAGGTCTCGATGAGTCCCTCCACGTCGTGCGGCACGAGCCAAGTGTATTGCCAGGGATTGCCTTCGGTGTAGTCAGCCGTTTGGTGCCCGGGATTGAAGCCCTCAATGCTGCGGAACTTCCCATCCTTAGACAGGGCACGCATGCAGCGCACACGAGGGTCGAAGAGTTTGCGGTAGTTTTGTGCTATGGCAGCAAAGTGCACGCTATCCTCCTTGTGACCGAGTCGTCCAGCCACTTGCGCCAGACTCCATTCGGCGAGGAAGTATTCCAGGTTTTTTGCCACCGTCTCGCCGATGCCCTCCTTCCCGTCGTCCGACAGTCCGTCATAGGGCAGATATCCTAACGATTCGAGGTAGTGCTTGCCGCGGTTGGGCTTGAGCATCGACGCCTTCATTGCCCGATACGCCTCCTCATAGTCGAAGCCCTTCACACCCTTGAGGATGAGGTCAGCCATGACCGGCAGTGCGGGGCAGCCCACCATGCAGTAGGTTTCGCAGCCGTGCAGGTGCCACACGGGCAGTTCTCCACGTTGGCGTGCGATGTGCAGCATCGTTTGCGCGTAGTTGGTGAGTCGGTCGGGCAGGATGATTGTAGCCAGAGGGTGTGCAGCTCGGTAGGTGTCCCACAGCGACCATGTCGTGAGGTTCTCAAACGGAGCCGATCGGTGCACGCGATAGTCCGCTCCTCGGTAGTCTCCCGTCACGTCGTTCCACGTCTGTGGTGCCATCATGAAGTGATACATCGAGGTGTAGAAGATGCGTCGCTCCTGTTCTGTGCGGAAGTCAGCCTCCACGCGCCCCAGTTCGCGTTCCCACTCTTGTGCAGCCTTCTTGCGCACCTCGTCAAAGTCCCATTCGGGCATCTCTGCTGCCAGGTTGTTGATGGCATTCACCTCGCTGGTGGGCGAGAGTGCCACCTTCACCTCGATGTGGTCTTCCTGTCCCACTTGGAAGAGCGCTTGTCCGAAGGGTGCGTCCAGACTGTCGGTGAGGAAAGCCTCCATGGGTCGGCTGAATTGTATGCAGAAGTAGACGTGCTGTTCGTTCGCCCATCCGTGGCTGATGCGGTAGCCCACCACCGTCTGGTCGTCCATCTGCACCATGCGTGCCTCGGTGAGTCGGTCTCCGATGCCGTTCAGGAGGTCGATGGTGATGCGTGCGTCGCGTGTGCCGTGTGGCCAGTGGTAGCGGTGCATAGCCACTCGCCTTGTAGCGGTCAGTTGGCATGAGATGTGTCCTCTGTCGAGCTGCACGCCGTAGTATCCGGGTGCCACCACCTCCGTCTTGCGGTCGAAGGTCGAAGCGAGTCCTTCGCGCGACAGTTCTAGTTCGCCATAGCTGGGCATGAGTGCGATGTCGCCCAGGTCGCTGCACCCCGTTCCGCTCAGGTGGGTGTGAGCGAATCCCACGATTTCGTCGCACGAATAGTGGTAGCCCGAGCACCAGTCCCATCCTGTTTTGAGTTGTGTGGGTCCCACGTTGACCATGCCGAAGGGCACATGTGCGCCCACGAAGACGTGTCCATGGTCGGCACTGCCTATCATGGGGTCTACGTCGTTCAGCACGCTCTTTTCAGTCTCTTGCGCCACCGAGGAGAGGCAGCAAGCCGCCGCCAGTGCGAGCAGATATTTTTTCATTTTCATTTGGTTGTTTACATGATGATAAGGCGCACAAAGTTACGTCCTTTTCAGAGAAAAAACAAAAAAAACGCCATTTTGTTTTGCTGTTAGGCGTATTTTCAATACTTTTGCGTGAGAGAAATAAGTCGGTGGGCAGAATTGTTTTCCGGCGACTCTGTGCCTCAGAGCATGTGGCAAAGTGCAGCCGGGTCCCACTCATCATCAAAAATATATAGAACAACGCAACCATGGAGGAAAAGAAAGAGACACGCACCTATCACTGCAACGATTGCGGTGGCACCATCTATCGTCACGAGATCTTCTGCTCGAAGTGTGGCAAGCAACTTGACCACTTCGACTTCGAGGACGAATAAACCAAAATGGGGGGTGAGCATGGAGGAGCGCCCAAGGCAGCTTCTAAAGCATCTTGGCGTCGTTGCGCATGCGGCGCATCTTCTGTTGGTCGTTTTTCGGGCAAATCATGAGGATGCCGTTCTGCTCTGCCACCACGAAGCCATTGAGCCCACTGATGAAAGCCTTATGCCCGTCGGGCAGGCACACGATGTTGCCCGTCGCGTCGTAGAAGTGCGCCTCGGTTCGCGGTGCGAGGTTCTCCTCGCTGTGTGGTTCGCCGAGGTGTAGCGACGTCCATGTGCCCAGGTCAGCCCATCCGAAGTGAGCCTGTTGCACGAAGGCATTGCTGTTGCCTTCGAGCACCCCATAGTCGATGTTGAGGTTGGGCAGCACGGTGAAGAAGTCGGGCACCTTGTGTTTCGAGTCGAGCGCCATCTCCTGCATCATGCGTGGCAGTTCCACCTCATAGGCAGGCACCTGTTTCTTCACCTGTTGCAGCATCACCTGCACGTTGAAGATGAAGAGACCCACGTTCCACAGAAACTCGTTGCTCTGCACAAAAATCTCGGCATAGTCGCGCTCCGGCTTTTCGGTGAACGATTTCACGCGCGAGAATCCCGGCTGCACCTCATTGCCCAGCTGGATGTATCCGTATTCCGTGGCAGGACGTGTGGGGCGTAAGCCCACCGTGAGCAGTCCGTCGTTCTGCCGCACGAAGTCCAGTCCGTCGAGCACGTCTTGCTGGAAGGACCCCTCGTCGGTGATCCACTGGTCGGCAGGCGAGCAGACGATGTTGGCTTGTGCATCCTGCTTGGCAGCGATGATGAGCGTAGCCATGGAGACGGAGGCGAGTGTGCCTCGCTGCACGGGTTCGCAGATGATCTGGTTGCGTGGCACGTTGGGCAGTTGCTCCTGCACGAGTGTCAGATACTGTCGGGAGGTGGAGATGTAGATGTGGTCGGAGGGGATGAAACGCAGGAAGCGGTCGTAGGTTTGTTGCAGCAGTGTGCGTCCCGTGCCAAAGAAGTCGATGAATTGTTTCGGTTGCTCTTCGGTACTCACCGGCCAGAGTCGGCTTCCAACGCCGCCTGCCAGGATGAGGCAGTAGTTATGGATGGACGTGTTCGTCATGGAGTTGTGTTATTGATTGCTGTTTTCTTCTGCAAACATACAACAAAAAATCCGACGTTCCAAATCAATTAACAAAAATTATGGTATTCCCACCGCCGTTGTGCGCTTTTTCCCTAAGTGCACCGCCTCCCCTTTCGCCTCTCTGGTGCAGCATTTCTGTGTCAGCCAGCCCCGGAGGATGAGGAGGATGCTGGGCCAACCGATGGCAGCACGCGCCCTCCACTGCGCGCGAGTAGAAGAAAAGGTGCCGTGGCAGGTGGAAAAACTTTGACATTTCACGCCCCATGACACAAGCGTGTCGGGCGGGCACTGACAGCGTGGCTGAGCACAGTGAAAAAAGTTCTGCTGCAGAAACCGAAAAGTTCTGCTGCAGAAACCAAAAGTTTCCGCTGCAGAAACCGAAAGTTTCTCGAGCAGAAACTGGCAGTTTCTCGAGCAGAAAAAATCGGCGTCCGGAGCAAGAAAAAATCGGCGCTCCGCAGCAGGCTGAAAATCAATGCAAAACGAAAGGGAGTAGGTGGGGCAGCAGAGGAGGAGGAGAAATGCCAAAATGAGGCGTAGAAAAAGACATCCCCCAAGGGTGACAGGGAGAGAGAAGTGCCACCTTTGGGGGATGTAGAGCGCAGCAAAGGCATGCTGACGGGAAGTAAAAAATACGGACAAACCCTCTTCTCTTCGGCATCGCTGCCGACCGGCTGCCGTCAGCCCTGCACCTTGCCCACGGTGTGAGGAAACAAGAGAAGGGAAGCGTTCAGTCCCACCCGATCAAAGGCTGTTCAGGAGGTCCAGTTTGCCGCGGTCGATGAGGTCGATGATGAGTTCGCCGAAGAGCGTGTTGGCCCAAGCGAACCACTTGCGAGTGAACTTCGAGGCATCGTCCTTGTGGAAGGACTCGTGCATGAAGCCCGTGTCGGCATCCGTCTGGATGAGCGTGGCGATGCACCATCGTATCTCCTCGTCGTCCTGGCTGGTGAAGGCGCGCATCATGATGCTCATGGGCCAGACGTAGTCGTAGCTGATGTGCGGACCGCCAATGCCCTCGCCCGCTTCACCCCGGAAGAAGTAGGGGTTGCTCTCGCTCCAGACGAGGCGTCGCGTGTTCTGATAGATGCTGTCGTCCACCGCCACATCGCCCAGATAGGGCATAGCCAGGAGGCTCGGCACGTTGGCATCGTCCATGAAGAGGTGGTTGCCGAAGCCGTCCACCTCGTAGGCATAGACCGTGCCAAACTCGGGGTGCTGGCAGACGGCATGCTTCTGCAAGGCAGCATAGACCTCGTCGGCAAGGGCGGTGCACTGTGCAGCCAGGTCGGTGCGGTGGTTCACGGCGGTGAGCACCTCAGCCGCCTTGCGCAGGCTGGTCACCGCCATGAAGTTGCTGGGCACGAGGAAGAGGAAGGTGGTGGCATCGTCGCTCGGTCGGAAACCGCTGGCAATGAGTCCGCAGGGCTTGACTGGCGCGCCCCATCCTCCGTTGCTCATCATGTCGAAGGCACGGTCGCAGACGCGCAGGAAGCGGTAGGGCCCCTTGTCGGTCCTGCGTTGCTGCTCGCGGAAGGTGGTGAGTGTGTGCTGTATGGCGTGCAGCCATTCGTCGGCAAAGACCGAAGTGTCGCCCGTCGTCTTCCAGTATTCATAGGCAAGGCGTATGGGGTAGCAGTGTGAGTCGATCTCCCACTTGCGCTCGTGAAGTTCGGGATGCATGCCCGTGTCCTTCATCCACTCGCCGTTGGGGTTCGGTTGGCGGTTGAAGGCGTTGGCATAGGGGTCGCAGTTGATGCACTTCCATTGTCGGAGTATGACGCCAGCGAGCATGCGGCGCAGCGCCTCGTCGCGCCCGGCGAGCCGCACGTAGGGGTAGACCTGCGCTCCGCTGTCGCGCAGCCACATGGCGTGTATGTCGCCCGTGTAGACAAAGGTGTCGGGGTTGCCTAAGCTGTCCTCTTCAAAGTGTACGGTGGTGTCGATGGTGTTGGGGTAGCAGTTGATGAACATCTCCCTCAGCTTCTTGTTGGTGAGCTGAGCACTGACCTGCTGGATTTGCTGTTCCACGGCATCGGAGTGGAAGAGGCGCTTGGCGCGTTCGGGGCGATGGTGGGCTGCAGCTGAGCTTGCCAGCATGAGGCTGACTGCCAGGATGGGTGTCGTCCAATTCATAATCTTAATGTCGCGTTATGGGGTTCGTGATGCGGGTGTTGCCCGATGCTTCGGGCGGGCTGGTTAGAGGGCAAAGATAGCTGTTTTGCCGGAAATGCGCAATTTTTTTGTCATTTCTTGCACAAAAGAAAGCTTTTTTCGTTCGGAATGACTATCTTTGTGCAGAAAAACATTTAAAAAAACAACCACGCATGAAAACAGAATTGACAGAGAGATTCCTCAGATACGTGCAATTCGACACGCAGTCGAGCGAAGAGAATGAAGCGCAATGCCCCAGCAGCGACAAACAGTGGACGCTGGCGCGCCACCTCAAAGAAGAACTGGAGACACTCGGACTCACCGACGTGGTGCTCGACGAGCACGGCTACCTCTATGCCACACTGCCCGCCAACACGCAGCGCCCCTTGCCCACCATAGGCTTCATTGCCCACATGGACACCGCGCCCGATTGCAGCGGAGCGAACGTCAAGCCGCGCATCGTGGAGCACTATGACGGCTCAGACATCGTGCTCGACCCCGAAGCGGGCATCGTGACCAGCGTGAAGCGCTTCCCCGAACTCCTGCAGCATGTGGGCGAAGACCTCATCGTCACCGACGGGCACACACTGCTCGGGGCTGACGACAAGGCGGGCATTGCCGAGATCATCACCGCCATGACCTACCTGCAGGCGCACCCCGAACTCGAGCATGGGCGCATCCGTGTGGCGTTCAACCCCGACGAGGAAATCGGCAAGGGTGCACACCTCTTCAACGTGGAGCTCTTCGGCTGCGACTGGGCGTATACGATGGATGGCAGCGAGGTGGGCGAACTGGAATATGAGAATTTCAACGCCGCCGCAGCCCAAATCAATGTGACGGGGCGCAGCGTGCACCCCGGCTATGCCAAGGACAAGATGGTGAATGCAGCGCTGGTGGCAAGCCAATTTGCCATGATGATGCCCGAAAACGAGCGCCCCGAGAAGACCACCGGCTACGAGGGCTTCTTCCACCTCACGGGCATCAGCGGCGGAGTGGAGAAGGCGCAGCTACATTACATCATACGCGACCACAACAGCGGGCTCTTCAACATGCGCAAGCAGGTGCTGCTCGACAATGCCGAACGGCTCAATGCTATCTATGGGCAGGGCACCGTGACCGTGGAACTGCACGACCAGTATCGCAATATGCTCTGCCAACTGCAAGACAAGCCCCACATCACCGGCATTGCCAAACGTGCCATCGAGGAGGCGTGCGGCTTCTGCACGGTGGTGCCCATACGCGGCGGCACGGACGGTGCGCAGCTGAGCTTCATGGGATTGCCCTGTCCCAACATCTTTGCCGGCGGACTGAACTTCCACGGTCCGCATGAGTTCGTGCCCATACAAAGCATGGAGAAGGCGGTGAAGACCATTGTGGGCATCTGCACCTTGCTGGCTAATCCGGCTTGATGCCGGGCGGCTGGGCAAGGATACAGACCTCTCTCTCTCTTAGATGACTCGCAACAGACACGGATGGCGCACACACGAAGACAACTCATGACGCTCAGGCAGATAAGTCTTGTCTGCCTGCTGTGCCTTGTCTGCCTGCACCCCCAGCGGATGCAGGCTCAGGCAGACAGTGCCCGCTATCGTCTGCAACTGAGTGCGGGCGCGCTCTGCGGCTATCTCTATCCCCATAGCGAGTATGTTTCTGCCCTCACCACGGGCAAGAAGATGACCTTCGGCGGATTGGCTGCCATCGGGTGGAAGGGCAATGCCGAGCAAGCCAACGAGAGCGACATCCTCTTTGGCCTCCCCACCATAGAAACGGGTGTTCTGGTCATGGACTACGCCGGCGTGGCACTGCACAATACGGGACCCAACACACGGTTCCCAGGGCGCAAGCCCTCTGATGCCGGACAGATGATAGTGCCCTACGGCGCTGTGTCGCGCCCGCTCGCCTATGGCAAGAGAGCTGAGTTCGGCTATCGCATGAGTCAGGGCATAGGCTTCAGTACGCGCCCCTATTCCTATCCCGACAATCCGGAGAACGAGCTCATCGGTGCGCCTCTTTCCATCTTCGTCGGACTGGGTTTCTATGGCAAAATAAGACTCCTGGACCACTGGCAACTCGGACTGGTGGCAGAGATGCACCACTTCAGCAATGGCAGACTCGACATGCCCAACCTGGGCATCAACAGTTTTGAGGCGGGCGCACAGCTCATCTACTCGTTCGACGAACGCGGGATGCGCTCCTGCTCGCCTCGCATAAAAGAAATAAAGGATAGTCTGAAGCGCAACCACAAGAAACACTTCTATGCCGACGTCAATGTGGCTTGGCTGCCGCGCGTGCTCAATGCAGAGCATCAGTACAACTTCTTCCATCGCCATCCCGACGACCCCCGCTACCGCAGCGGAAGGTATGCGCTGCACTCCTGTGCGACCGTCAATGTGGCATGGATGTATCGCTACAGTCCTAAGTTCGCTTCAGGCATCGGCTTCGAATATATCTATGCGCCTATTGGGGGCGACATCCAATACTGGGAAAACCTGCGTGGATTGGACACAAAATATGCCTCGCCGCATGGGTGCAGCATCCGCATGCAGCATGAGGCTTTCTATAAGAACATCGGTGTGAACGTGTCTATCGGATGCTATCTGAAAAAAGAACCACAACACGACAACGACCACATCCTGCCCATCTATGAGACGGCAGGCATTCGCTACTATTTGCCAGTGGACAAACGGCGCTTGTATCTGGGCTATAACATCCGAGCAAGGGCATTCACCGCAGACTGTTTCCAGTTTGCATTGGGTTATGCGATAGGCAAGTGAGGCACAACCTGGCGCAGGCTCAAGCGCTGGGTGCTAACGGTATCTGTCGGCGTCCTTGTCGTCGAGGATGGAGAGGTAGGACTGATAGCGGGAGGTGGCGATGCGGTGCTCGTCGAGTGCGGCAAGCACGGCGCAGCCGGGTTCGTGGGTGTGGGTGCAGTCGCCGTAGCGGCAGTTGCGCCCCGTCTCAAAGATTTCACGAAAATAGTGGCTCACCTCGCTTCGCTCCATGTCGAAGGTGCCGAAACCCTTGATGCCCGGTGTGTCGATGAGTGCGCCACCGTCGCCCACCCAATACAATTGGCTGAAGGTGGTGGTGTGCTGCCCCGTGTCGTGGGCCGCCGAGAGCTCGGCAGTGCGCGCCTTGGCTTCGGGCACGAGCCGGTTGAGGAGCGTCGACTTGCCCACACCACTGTTGCCGCTCAGCAAGCAGGTCTTGCCCGAGATGTGCTGCAGCAAGCGGTCGATGCCTTCGCCCGTGTGGGCAGAGAGGCGCAGACAGGGATAGCCGAGCGACTCATAAAGCGAGCAGACGGCGTCAAGCAGACGGACATCGTCGGCATCGAGGAGGTCCACCTTATTAAATAATAATGTGACGGGCACACGGTATGCTTCGGTAGAGGCGAGAAAACGGTCGATGAAGATGGTGCTCGTGGCAGGGTGGGCGAGCGTGACGACGAGCAGCGCCATGTCGACGTTGGAGGCGATGATGTGGCTTTGCTTGGAGAGGTTGGAGGCCTTGCGGATGACGTAGTTGCGGCGCTCTTCAATGTCAGTGATGAGGCCGGCACGGTTCACCGCACCCTCACCACCATGACCGCCAGCCTGGTCGGCTTGCGGGATGACGCTTACGCGGTCGCCCACGGCTACGGGGTTGGTGCTGCGTATTCCCTTGAGGCGAAAGTTGCCTTTCACCTTACAATCAAGCAGCTGGCCATCGTCCGCCTGGACGGTGTACCAACTGCCTGTGTTGCGAATGACAAGTCCTTTCATCAAACGAGATTAGACGGTCATGATCTCTTTCTCCTTGGCTGCATAAAGCTCGTCGACCTGCTTGATGAAGCGGTCGTGGGTCTTCTGCATCTTCTCCTCTGCATCCTTCTCCATGTCTTCCGACAGACCGTCCTTGATGGCTTTCTTGAGCTTGTCGATGGTGTCGCGGCGTGCATTGCGCACGCTCACCTTGGCTTGCTCGGCTTCGCCCTTGCACTGCTTGGCAAGTGCCTTGCGGCGCTCCTCGGTCAAGGGGGGGATGCCCAAACGGATGATCTCACCATTGTTCTCGGGCGTGATGCCGACACTGGAGTCCATGATGGCCTTCTCAATGGGGCGGAACATGGACTTGTCCCATGGCTTGATGGCTATGGTGCGGGCATCTGGGGTGGTGATGCTTGCCACGTTGTTCAGGGGGACGAGGCTGCCGTAACTCTCAACACGAACGCCATCGAGAATCTTCACGTTGGCTTTGCCGGCACGGATGTGTGCCAAAGCCTCTTCAAGATACATCACGGCTTCTTCCATTTTCTCCTCTGCTGCTGCGAGGACTTCTTTTACTTCAATCATATAGGTTTGCTGTTTTGTTTATTTGTTGTTTCTTGGTCTTGCACACACCAGAGCGGGTGGGGGGCGATGTGGCGGGGGCAAGATGAGGTGAGATGTAAATGGCTATTTTTGTTGCAAAATCTGCTTTGAAACGGCAGATAGCGAGTAATTTTTTGTACAAAAATAGAAAATATTTTTCTTTTCTGCAAGAATTTTGTACTAAAGTGGAAAAAAAACCGTATATTTGCAGCGAAAAAGTGCGAAAAAATCACGTAAATGGATATTGATAGCCGTATAAGCAGACTTTTGGAACAGCTCGAGCCCATCACGCTCGACCTAATGAAGGAGATTCGACTGATGAACCGGACGGACACGAAATTCGTGACCAACAAGGAGCATCTTGCCGAACTGCTTCGCCTGGCGCAAGGGAAATACTATGCGCAGTTCCATGCAGGAAGCAAAATAGCCGCCTACAAAACGATATACTGGGACACGGAGGAGCATCAATTCTTCCTCGATCACCACAACGGACGGTCGCCCCGACAGAAGGTGCGCGTCAGAACTTATATGGACAGCGGCGACACCTTCCTCGAAGTGAAGACAAAAAATAACCACGGCAGAACGAAGAAGAAACGTATCAACGTCCCAGGACAGGGGCAAATACAAGACTCGGACGAGTTCTTGCTCGAACGAGTCAACCTCACACACGGCGACATAAGGGAGACCGTGGAGAACAACTTCCACCGCATCACGCTCGTCAACTACGGCAAGACGGAACGACTGACCATCGACTTCGATGTCCGATTCCACAACCATGAGACCGACCAGGATGCCCATACCGGACAGTTGGTGATCATCGAACTCAAGCGCGATGGCAATGTGTTTAGTCCTGTGCTCGACATCTTGCGCGAACTGCGCATCAAACCAAGTGGATTCAGTAAGTACTGCATCGGAAGCGTCATCACCAACCCCTCCCTCAAAGCAAATCTCTTCAAACCGAAACTGCAGAGAATAGGAAAACTCATCGGTCACCAACTGCCTGCACAAGAATCAGCAGAGAGAAGTACTGCCCTCTAAAAACAGCACATCCTGCCCGATGGACCATTCACGCTGACAAAGTAATCCAAGTGACGTGGAATAAGCGCACGCAAGAAGAACAACGGCGCATGCACGAAGAATAACGGCGCATGCAAGAATGAGGTAACCTTTGTTAATAATCAAAACTCAATACATTTTATTTTATGGAAGAATACACTTTCCTGGAAGAAGCTACTCCTAATCTGGTAACTTTTCTCGGAATAGAAATGGGCAACATGGACCACTTCTATTCACTCATTGTACGACTCATGGTCAATTTTGCCGTGGTGGGCATCATTGCACGATTCTTCTACTATCCTAAGTCGAAGCGTCGCGACTATCTCTTCATCTTCCTCATCATGGCCATGAGCATCTTCTTGCTCGTCAGCCTCATGGAGGGCAGCAAGATGAAGACGGGTGCCGCTCTCGGACTCTTTGCCATCTTCGGCATCATACGCTACCGCACGGAGGCTATTCCTATCCGTGAGATGACCTACCTCTTCATGCTCGTGAGCGTCAGCGTCGTGAACGCTATGTTCGATAAAATTCAGTGGGACGACATCACCTGCTGTTTGCTCGCCAACCTTTTCTTCATCTTCCTGGCATGGATTTTCGAATCAAGCAAAATCATCACGGACTCTTGCTCCAAATATATCAAGTATGACAATGTGGCGCTCATCGCTCCTGAAAAGCGAGGCGAACTGAAGGCTGACCTCGAAAAGCGCACGGGACTCAAGATTCTGCGCATCGAAGTGGGCACCATCGACTTCCTCAAAGACAGCGCCATCATACGCATCTACTACGATGAGCCCATGGATCAGGGCAGCAGCATCGAAGATGTGACACGCTTGCCTCGAATGAAGTAAGAGAGGAGTTCGCTCTCTCCCACCAACTTAACTTTTCAACTATGAAAAAAATTACAAGACTCACCATTGCTTTCGCCTGTTTCATAGCACCGCAGCTTCATGTGCTGGCAGATGACATCAATGACGATGATGACTTCTGCTTGTGGACCGAAATCGGTGTCAAGAAAAACCTCCCCATGGGATGGAGCGTGGGCGTGGAAACGGAAATACGCACAGAGGATAATACCTCACGTATGAGACGACTTTCGGCGGGCGTTAATGTCGGATACAGATTGGGCAAACACGTCAAGTTCGGCGCCTCCTATAATTATCTGGGCATACGATATGCTGCCGAATACAAAGACCACTTCAAGACACGCAACGATGGGACGCTCAAACTCGACGAAGACGGAAACCCCATCTGGAATGGCTACAAGACAACGCCGGCCTACTGGGCATCGAGACATCGTGCAAACTTTGAAGTTACAGGCACCGTCAAACTCTGGCGCACCATACGTTTCTCGCTACGCGAACGCTATCAATACACCCATAAGTGTGAAAGAGAGGTGGACGAAACAAAGTATCGCTTCGACATAGAGAAACAGATGGACGCCGAAACGGGAGAGATCGCGGAAGTGAAGGAACTCAAAGATGGATATCCCCTCACCGAGAAGGACATCAAGGAAGCAGAGAACGACCACATACTGCGCAGCCGACTCAAAGTCGAACTGGACAAAAAAGGCGTGAAATGGAGCCCCTACATCAGTGTGGAGTGCCACAATAATCTTAATGCCGTGCACGAAGAAGACAAGAATACCCCCGTGTTCTATCTTAAAAAGGTACGCGCTGGTGTAGGCGTAGGGTATAAGTTCAACAAACAGCACTCTGTGTCGGCGGGGTACGTCATCACTCGTGCTTTCGATGAAGACTACCATAAACGCATCCATGCTATCTCACTGGGTTACGAATTTGAGTTCTAATGTACCTATACATAAAACGCATTCACGCTGCCTTGCCGGGTTACGAATTTGAGTTCTAATGTACCGTATTTAAAACGCATCCACGCTACCTTGCCGGGTTACGAATTTGAGTTTTAATATGCTTTATAGTTAAAAAAACAAGCTTAAAAACAAGGAAAATGAAAAGAATACTGTGCACCGCACTCTTTGCTGCAGCAGCGCTGGGTGCTATGGCCGATGAGACCCCCTATCGCTATCTCGCCATCCAAAGCAACACAACGGAGCAGAGTGTAGAACTCACCAGCGTCATCAAAATCACGTTCAGCGACAATAATATCGTAGTCTCTACTACTGACGGAGACATCACTCTGCCTCAGTCTGAACTCAAGAAGCTTTACTTCAGAGGAACCCCCACCGCTATTGATGCACTGCCTGCGCAGAGCAAGTCGCTCCTCGTGACCAACGGCGTGCTCACAGCCAATGGCAAGGGACTCCTTTGTCTCTATAATGAGAAGGGAGCGCTCGTGCAAATGGCGCGCGTGGAGAATAACACACGAGTATCACTCGGCAATCTCACGAAGGGTATTTATATCATCAGTCTCAATGGCGAAACCATCAAATTGATCCAGAAATGAAACGCACAATCCTACTTTCACTCTCCCTCGTCATGGCTGTAGCTGCCATGGCACAGACACACATGCGCCTTTGGCAGAACGGTGAGAACAACAGAATGAAGATTGCCACCCTGGGCGAAATGCCCGTTGCGGATGGCAACATCACCATCAAGGGGCAGGCATACAAGATGTCCGAGATAGACAGCCTTGTCGTTGTGCCAGAGGTGCGCGTCACCTTCAGTGATGGCAATGCAGAGGTCAGCATGACAAAAAATGCCAGCATCACGCATATCGTAGATGGCGCACACGTCACCTTGGTCAACAACGACACCAGCAACGAGTGTGAAATCGTCCTCGAAGGCAGCAGTAGCGATGGTTCGCTCACCTATATCGGTGCCTACAAGACAACACTCATCCTCAACGGACTGAACCTCCAAAGTCAGCGTGGCGCAGCCTTGGATATCCAATGCGGAAAGCGCGTGGCTGTCGAACTCGTCCAAGGCACCACCAACCAACTCACTGATGCAGCAGCCGGCACCCAAAAGGCGTGTTTCTACTGCAAGGGGCATTTGGAGTTTGAAGGAAGCGGTTCGCTCAGCATCGCTGCCAACACAAAGCATGGCCTCTCGTGCAAGGAATACCTGCAGCTCAAACGCTCCACAGGCACCATCAATATCTCCAAGGCTGCAGCCGATGCCATCCACTGCGGTCAGTATTTCATGATGAATGGAGGTCAGATCACCGTCAACGAACAGACCATGGGCGATGCCATTCAGGTGGAGACCCTCACCCTCGCCGACGGCATCACGCCCGACCCCAACGAGGTGATGAATGGACAAATCATAATGAGAGGCGGCACCATCAATGCCACCCTCAGTCAGGAAGACTGCAAGGGCTTGAAGTGCGACGACATCATCACCATCAGCGGTGGCAACATCACCATAGCAGCGCAAGGCAACGGAACGCGAGGCATACAGACCGACGGCAAGGTGACCATCAACGAGTTTGACAACCCCACTGTCATCAACATTACTGCCACCGGTGGGAAGTGCACACTCGCAGCAGATGTTGATGACCCACACCGCTGTGTCGGCATGAAGCTCGATGGCGGTTTGCTCGTCGAGGCAGGATCCATCACCGTCACTGCCGACGCTGCCAAGAAGGCACGCAGCATCCAACTTCCCGTCGGAGGATACACCAAGACGGGCGGTACTGTCACGGCTTCGCCTGCCATCACCCTCAAGTAAGTTTTTCACAAGTAAGTTTTGTGTAAGAACGTTCTCACAGGAAAGTTACTCACAAGTACATTTTTATAAGAACCATACTCATCATTACGTTTCTCACAAGAAAGTTTTTATTCACAAGTACGTTTCTCATAAGAACGTTTTACTCATAATTACGTTTCTCACAAGAACGTTTCTCATAAACGAAAGCAGACAATGAAGTTTAACAGAATACTTCTCAAGCTCAGTGGCGAGAGCCTCATGGGTGAACAGGGGCACGGCATCGACGTGAAGCGCTTGGCTGAATATGCCCAGCAGATAAAGGCTGTGCACGACATGGGTGTGCAGATCAGCATCGTGATTGGCGGCGGCAATATCTTCCGCGGACTCAGTGGAGCGGGTAAAGGCTTTGACCGCGTCAAGGGCGACCAGATGGGCATGTGTGCCACCGTCATCAACTCACTCGCTCTAAGCAGTGCGTTGGATGCAGCCGGTGTCAAAAACCGCGTCCTCACAGCCATCCGCATGGAACCCATCGGTGAGTTCTATTCCAAGTGGAAAGCCATCGAAGCCATGGAGCGAGGCGAAGTAGTCATCTGCAGCGCAGGAACGGGTAGTCCTTACTTCACCACCGACACAGGCTCCAGTCTGCGCGGCATCGAGGTTGAGGCTGACGTCATGCTCAAGGGTACTCGCGTGGATGGTGTCTACACCGCCGACCCCGAGAAGGACCCCACCGCCACCAAGTTCCACGACATCACCTACGCCGAGGTCATCTCCCGTGGCTTGAAGGTGATGGACGTCACCGCCACGGCTATGTGTATGCAAAACAATCTCCCCATCTACGTCTTCAATATGGATATCGTGGGCAACCTCGAGCGTGTGATGGCAGGCGAGGAAATCGGCACACTCGTGCACAATTGACTCATTGATTCTGAATGATAAACGCTACTTCCTTAAAGGCATAGCGTTTCACCACTCCCTGACGATCTTCGAGCAAGAGATGACCGGTCGGTTCGACATCCCGGATACGGGCTTCGAACCGACCTTTTTTTGTATCCTCATACGTATGAAAGCCCTCGCCGCGATAGAGCACCGCCTTGTAGCGTGCGTGCAAGTCGTTCGTCTCGCCTCGCTGCATCATGGCATAGAACCGCACGAAGTGCTCCAGCACAGCTGCCAGCACCGCCTCTCGTTCGGTGTCGCAGCCCCTGATTTGCTGCAGCGAGATGGGGTTGGGCGCATCGCTCAGAAAGTGCTGCTGATTGATGTTCACCCCCACGCCGATGATGCCATTCGCCACACGCCTGCCCATGAGGTCCGTCTCGATGAGAATGCCCGCAATCTTGCGGTCGCCAAAATAGATGTCGTTGGGCCACTTCACCCTCATCCTCCAGCCCTCCGCTTGGGGCAAGAACGTCTTCAGTGCCTGGCAGACACTCAGCGCAACCACTTCAGAGAGGAAAAAGATGTTCGACGGAAGCAACGAGTCAGGATGGACCAGCATCGAAAAGATGAGGTTCTTCCCAGGCTCCGTCTCCCACGAGTTGCCGCGTTGCCCGCGCCCAGCCGTTTGTGCGTCGGTCGTCACGATAAGTTCGTCACACGCCTCAGCGCAGCGTTCAGCGATCAAGCGTTTCACATAGTTGTTGGTAGAGTCAATCTCCTGCAGACATATTCGTTTCATAGCGTTTTGTTTTATAGGAGGGGGCAAATGGCAGCGCACCCTTCATCAAAGTGGGAGCAAAATTACGAACTTTATGGCAAAATGGCAAATTTTTCGTACCTTTGCACCCGTAATCCCACAAACACAACCCATATGAAGCACCTCAGTCCCCTCACAGCATTCTTTCTCCTCATCCTTCTCAGCCTCCCCCTGCATGCCCAGGAAGAAACCTTCGACGACGAGGAAGCAGAAGAAGAGGTGGACGACACCTTGGCAAGCACCACCGACGAGGCACTCCTTATCCACCTCTCGCCCGACGAGCGCTGGCTCTACGGACTGCGCAGCCGCCTCGACCACGTCCTGCAGAGCCACCGCACCACGCAGGTGACGGTGCGCAGCGGGCGCAAGGGCAAGGGGCGAAAAGGCGGACGCTCTCGCACCGTGACGCGCTCCTATCGTGTTGGCATGACGGTCTACGACCTCACTGCCGACTCCACCATTTTTCGTTACAACGACACGCAGCTCTACATCCCCGCCAGCAACCAGAAGCTCTTCGTCAGCATCGCCGCCTTGTCAGCCCTCTCGCCCTACTTCCACTTCCAGACCGACATCTTTGTCGACGGAGCCGCGCGCAGTGCCTATCAGCCAGTGGCGTTCGACACCGTCAGCGGGCTCCCCACCGACTCTGTTGAGCGTCCCTTCCTCAAGGGCAATCTTTATGTCCAAGGAGGCTTCGACCCCACGCTCGACAAGCAGGCAGTCAACTTCGTCGCCTGCAAATTCATGGCGATGGCGCTCGACTCCATCGACGGCAAGGTCTACTGCTACGAACCCCAGAAAAGCCTCCTGAGCGACGCCTCCGAGTCGTGGTTCTGGCAGCGCCATCCCTCCAAGACCTTCAGTCAGTCGCTTTATGGCGCACTGATGGAAAACGGCACCACCTTCTCGCAGTCGTCCGCCTGGGGCACCCTTTCTTCGCCCCACGAGACCGACGCCCAATTGCTCACCACGCTCTCCACCCCCATCAGTGCTGTGCTGCGCCGCATGATGAAGCTGAGCGACAACTACTATGCCGAGTCCATGCTCCTCAACCTCTGCGACCTGCGCGACACGGAGCGCTGGACCTATGAGGCGTGCAAGCAAAAGGTGCGCGAGATGGTAGCTCGTGCCGGTGGGCGCCCCGACGAGTATGTCATCTCCGATGGCAGCGGTCTCTCACATGCCAACCGCACCACGCCGCGCACCGTCGTCGACATCCTTCGCTATGCCTATGCCCATAAGACGGTGTTCGATGCGCTCTGGGAGTCGCTCCCCATAGCCGGGGTGGACGGCACGTTGGGTAGCCGCATGCGCGGCACTGCAGCCCACAACAATGTGCGTGCCAAGACGGGCACGGTGCGGGGTGTGTCCACGCTCTCGGGCTATCTCACGGCATCCAATGGGCATTTTCTCGCGTTTTCCATCCTCGTCAATGAGGTCGGAAGCAGCCAGACGGGGCGTCATCTTCAGGACCTTCTCTGCGTCGAAATGGCAAAGTAGGGAAGGAGAAATCCCACCCTTTTGTGGCGTCTCAAAAAGAGCCTCCTGCCAGACAAAAAAAGTTTCTGCTGCAGAAACCGACAGTTTCTGCAGCAGAAACTTTTTTGCCATCCAGGCAAGCACAAATCACATCATGATGTCGCGATCTTTCAACACCGGAAACTTCTCCCGAAACGACCGCAAGCGCCCCCCGTCGAGCACCACCGTGAGCGAAGCCTCTTGCTCGCCCTCGCACTCGGTGGCGTGGCCATAAGGATCGACAAAAGCCGAAGCACCCGCGTAGTGGCAAGTGGGGTCGTCGCCCACGCGGTTCACCCCACACACGTATGCCTGGTTCTCGATGGCTCGCGCCTTGAGCAGCGTGCGCCAGGCGTCGATGCGCGAGGCAGGCCAGCTTGCCACGCAGAGCAGTGCGTCGTAGTCCTCATGGTTGCGCAGCCAGGTGGGGAACCGCAGGTCGTAGCACACAGCCAGGCGGAAGCGCACACCGCGCCAAGCCACCACCACGCGGCTGTCGCCCGCCTCGAAATGGCGGTGCTCGCCGCCGTAGGTGAAGAGGTGGTGCTTGTCGTAGTGGGAGACCTCGCCGTTGGGCTTCACAAAATAGAAACGGTTGCGAAACCCTTCACCCACGCGCACCACCAGACTGCCAGCCACAGCCGCATCCAGGCGCCCCGCCATGTGCTTCATCCATGCAAGGCTTTCGCCACCATCCTCTTCGGCAATGCCTTGGGGGGTGGTGGCGAATCCGGTTGCCCACATCTCAGGCAGCAGATAGAGGTCGCTTTGTGGAGCGCACAGCATAGCTTGCTCTGTGCTCCGGCGATTTGCCTCGGGCTGTTTCCATGCGATGTTGCGTTGCAGCAGGGTGAGGGTCAAAGTTGTTCTTTCTTCAACCTCCATGCTTTAGTAGTATTCGATCTCGACATTGTTGGAGCACTTGTAGACCGCTTGTGCATCCACGTCGCAACCCTGAGGCACGCGCACAAGACGCAGACTTGGGCAATCCTCGATGGCGTATGCTTCCAGCTTCTTGGTGCCTGCGGGGAAGATGATCACCTCAACGCTCTCAAGGCGTGTGATGGTGTTCTTCCAAACCGTCTCCATGGGCATCATCGTGATGGTGGTCATGCGTCGGGGGATGTAGAGGATGGAGTTGAGGTTGCGCGCATAGTCGCGTGTGTAGATGACACCCTCATAGCTGCCTAATTCAGCGTTGCCCTCGTCGACATGGCAGCGTTCGTCCTGTGCGGGATAGGCCTTGAGTCCAATGCGTGTGCTCTGTGTGCCGATGGTCTCGATGTTAGCACCGATGTAGATGTCGCGCACCGTGCTGGGGATGGCAACGTTGGGGTTGAAGGAGTTGATCTTGAAGCCCTCCTTGCTGAAGGGGATGACGAGGTTCTTGCCCGCCTTCTTTATGCGGCAGACGTTGAAGTAGCCGCTATAGAGGTTGTAGGCAAACTGGTCGTCCTCGAAGAGCTCGATGTCGGTGAACTC
This sequence comes from Candidatus Physcousia equi, assembly GCA_018065005.1. GTDB lineage: Bacteria > Bacteroidota > Bacteroidia > Bacteroidales > Bacteroidaceae > Physcousia > Physcousia equi. The sequence goes on along the minus strand of JAGHUD010000033.1, from coordinate 38,549 downwards.
AGCATTTAGCTTACTGTAGCTCTTGTAGTCCGTCATCTTGTTCACCGTGTAGCTGTTCGTGGGGTCGCAGACCCACCACTCCTTGGTGTCGTTGGCATAGCCATACACCCATGCGTGGGCACCGACTGTGCCATACCAACCGTTGATGCCCACGCAGGGAATGCCTTGCGTGAGGAGCATCACCTTGAGCAGGTTGGAGTAGGCCTGGCACACACCCTTGAGGTTGTTGAAGACGGTCCAGGGCTCAGTGGGTGCCTGGTCGTAGGTCATGTTCTTCTTCACCCAAGTGTTGAGGGCATCGATGCGGGCAGCATCCGTCGTGCAATACTGGCACACTTCGTCAGCCTTCTTCTTGATGGTGGCAAACTGGTCGTCGGTGAGTTCGGGGAACATGCTGCGGCTCATGGCGCGCTGTGCGTCGGTCTTCTGGAGCAGCAGCATGAGGTTGTAGGCCTTGTCGGTCTGATAGAGTGTCTGGCTACCATCGTTGGCAGGAAACTCGGGGGTGGTCTCCTCTCCCTCGGGGTCGTCCTCTTCTTCGATCTCGTCGAATGTGATGCTCTCGATGTCTTTCATCGGGACGGTGCTCGTCTCACCATTGATGTAGTGGATGACCATGGAGTTTTGCGCCTCTGACTGCAGTCCCATGGTCAGGAACAAGCCGCAAAGCGTGGTTTTTAGGAGTTTCATAGCATTTGTTCTGTTTTTTTTTTTACATTTTGATAAGTCCGGAGCAAAGTTACGAACTTTTTTTTAATTGTGCAAAAAAACAAAAAAAAGGAGCACGTGTGATGCTCCTTTTTAAGTGGGGTGACTCGCTCGGGACTCGAACCCGAGACCACTACATTAAAAGTGTAATGCTCTACCAACTGAGCTAGCGAGTCTCACCGCTGTATAGGCTGAGCAGCGCTGCCGTGGTGGCATGTTTCACTCAGCGGGTGCAAAGTTACGGACTTTCTTCCAATTCTCCAAATGTTTTACGAGAAAAATGCAAAAAAAGCACAGGAGGCAGCCCTGCTCATTGCTCTGCACTGTCTCGCAGGGCGTAGGGGGTGGGGTTCGGTTCGCTGTTGCTCCAGGTGTCGGTCCATCCTTCTTCCCTCACTTTTGCGTCAGAGTCGTCGGCATACTCCGAGAGGCTGATGAGCGTCGGTCCGGCGGTCTGTGGTGCGCTTTGCTTGACGAGTGGGGTGGTGTAAGTCTTCTTCATAATGTTGTCGGCTGTTGCAGATGTTCACTTCATCACCTTGTGTCCGTCGATGATGTTCAATCCTCTCGGTGCCTGCTGCAGGCGTTGTCCTGCCAGGTTGTAGATGAGCTTGCTGCGCGTGGGTCGTGCTCTTGTTGGGGCGATGCCGGTGCTCTGCTGTGTGATGTCGATCATTTCTGCCTTCGCCTCTGTGGTGGGGGCAGGCATGACCAGATAGCAGCGACCTTTGCGCACGTTGGGCGTGGCCCTCTCTGTGTCAACGAGATAGAAGGCGGTGTGCCCGTTGTGGGTCTGCAGGACGTAGCTGTTGTTGGGGGCTCCCACCTTTCCGCCGGGCACTTCGGGCAGCACGCCCGCCAGCCAGTTGTCTTCTGTGGGGTGGAGGATGCCGTTGTCGATGGTGCGCCCTTCGCCAGGCTGGATGGTGATGTTGGAGAGCTCTTGCACTACATCCTGCTCGCCGGAGTTGTAGAGCAAGACGGGGGTGTATGCCGGGATGGTGTTGCTGCTCGTCAGGCGGGTGGGCAGGAGTGTCTTCCCGTCAGCTCCCAGTGTAGAGATGGTGTAGGCTTCGAGTTTGGGCAGACTGCTGAGGTCTACGTCGAAGGGTGCCACAAAGGTGCCGTAGTCGTGGGCATCCACGGCGAGGCTGATGGTGGCGGTTTTGGGGTATTCGCCTGACTTGTAGGTGAGCTTCTCGTTCTGGCAGGCATACCAGTCTCCGCCTGCAGCGATGTTCTGTATGCCATATTCCAGTTTTCCGTCGTCGAGCACATAGCAGGTGAGGGTGTGGAGATGGGCAGGTGTGACGATTTGGGCGGTGGAGGTTTTCACCACCTCGATGCTTGTCATCGTGGCGTTGGCGAAGACTTGTGCGATGTTTTCGCCCGAGCCGGTCTGCCCGCTGCGCCCTGTGAGGCATGCCATGGCATAGAACTGCAGTTCGTAGGTGCCTGGCTCCAGACCTTCGATGGTGTTGCTGACGACTCTGCCTTCCACGAATCCTTCCTGTGCGAATGTCTCGTAGGCGTGCGTGCTTTGAGTTGCCACTTGTCCGCTGCCCTGGTCGTCATACCAAGTATCGTCGCTCATCAGGTGGGTCAGGTCGGTCTCGGGGAGAAACGTCGACTGGGCACTTGCTCCCAAGAGGGGTAGGAGCAAGGCCAGCAGAAAGCAGAATGTCTTCATGTTCACAGGTGTCTGAGGTAAGCGGTACATATATATATATATAATGATCGCGCGCGTTAGCTCATCTGCGAACCGCCCTTGACGGGACGCTCGATGGAGCTGACAACGACTTTGCCGTCCCAGTCGGTGGCAGAGAGTATCATGCCTTCGGAGACGAGCCCGTTCTTGAACTGGCGGGGTGCGAGGTTCGCCACGAAGAGCACTTGCTTGCCCACGAGTTGCTCGGGCTCATACCACTCGTGTATGCCGCTCACGATGGTGCGGCCCTTGGGTGTGCCGTCGTCGATCTTGAACTGCAGCAGTTTCTTCATCTTGGGCACAGCCTGGCACTCGAGCACGGTGCCGACACGGATGTCCACCTTCTGGAAATCGTCGAAGGTGATGGTCTCCTTGACGGGCGTTGCCTCATAGTTGGCTTCTTCGTTGGCCTTAATGGTGGCTGCCAGTTTGTCCATCTGGAACTGGATGACCTCGTCTTCAATCTTCGAGAAGAGCAGTGTGGGCTTGGCGAGTTGCTTGCCGCAGGGCAGCAGGTCGGTCTTGCCGAGTTCCTCCCAGGAGAAGTTGTCCATGCTGAGCATCTGGCGCAGCTTGGCGCTGGAGAAGGGCAGGAAGGGCTCGAAGGCAATGGCAAGGTTGGCTGTGAGCTGGAGGGAGACGTAGATTATGGTCTTGACGCGCTCGGGGTCGGTCTTGATGACTTTCCAGGGTTCCTCGTCGGCGATGTATTTGTTGCCGATGCGTGCGAGGTTCATGGCTTCTTTCTGTGCGTCGCGGAACTTGAAGTTCTCGAGCAACTGCTCCACACGTTCCTTGGTCACGGCAAGCTCGGCGAGCGTCTGGCGGTCGGAGTCGGTGAGCTCACCGGGTGTGGGCACGATGCCGTCGTAGTATTTCTGCGTGAGCTGCAGCGCACGGTTGACGAAGTTGCCATAGACGGCAACGAGCTCGTTGTTGCAGCGTGCCTGGAAGTCCGCCCAGGTGAAGTCGTTGTCCTTCGTCTCAGGCGCATTGGCGGTGAGCACGTAGCGCAGCTCGTCCTGGCGGTTGGGCAGTTCCTCAAGATATTCGTTGAGCCATACTGCGTAGTTCTTGGAGGTTGAGATCTTGTTGCCTTCCAGATTGAGGAACTCGTTGGAGGGCACGTTGTCGGGCATGATGTAGCTGCCGTGTGCCTTCATCATGGTGGGGAAGATGAGGCAATGGAAGACGATGTTGTCCTTGCCAATGAAGTGGACGAGGCGTGTCTCGTCGTCCTGCCACCACTGCTGCCAGCTGCCCCACTTCTCGGGTTGTGCGTCGCAGAGCTCCTTGGTGTTGCTGATGTAGCCGATGGGGGCATCAAACCAGACGTAGAGCACTTTGCCCTCGGCACCCTCTACGGGAACGGGGATGCCCCAATCGAGGTCGCGCGTCATGGCGCGGGGTTGGAGGTCCATGTCGAGCCACGACTTGCACTGACCGTAGACGTTGGAGCGCCACTCCTTGTGGCCTTCGAGAATCCACTCCTTGAGCCATTCCTGGTGGTCGCCCAGGGGCAGATACCAGTTCTTGGTGTCGCGCAGTTCGAGTGGGTTACCTGGGTTGTTCTTGTTGGTGGGATTGATGAGCTCGGAGGGGGAGAGGGTGGCTCCGCACTTCTCGCACTGGTCGCCATAGGCGCCGTCGGCTCCGCATCGTGGGCAGGTGCCCACAATGTTGCGGTCGGTGAGAAACTCGCCGGTGACGGCGTCGCAGTACTGCTTCTCTATCTTTTCCACAAGTTTTCCGTCGTCGTAGAGCTTGCGGAAGAAGTCGGCTGCAAACTTGTGGTGGATGCTGCTGGTCGTGCGGCTGTAGATGTCGAACGAGATGCCGAAGTCTTCAAACGACTTCTTGATGATGTTGTGATAGCGGTCTACTACGTCCTGCACGGTGATGCCTTCCTTCTTGGCACGTATGGTCACGGGCACGCCGTGCTCGTCAGAGCCGCCAATGAAGATGACGTCGCGCTTCTTGAGGCGGAGGTAGCGCACGTATATGTCTGCCGGCACATAAACGCCGGCGAGGTGCCCGATGTGGACAGGACCGTTGGCGTAGGGGAGCGCCGAGGTGACGGTGGTTCTTTTAAATGTCTTTTCCATATTGTGTTGTTGATGTTGTTGTCGTCGTTGATGTTGTCGTTTTCGTCGTCGTCGTTGTCGTTGTCGTCGTCGTTGTCGTCTTCTTCTTCGTGCTTGCCTCACTCTTCGTCGACGTTAACGTCGACGCACTGTAGCGCCTTGCCGCCAGGCTGCCCTTGCCGCCCTGCTTAGGCGGTCATCATCAGCGTGTAGAGGTAGATGACACTGGCGGGGATGGCGAGCAGGCTGCTGTCGAAGCGGTCGAGCATGCCGCCGTGGCCGGGCAGGATGTGCCCACTGTCCTTGATGCCGAGCGTGCGCTTGATGAGGCTTTCGACAAGGTCGCCCCAGGTGCCGAAGACGGTGACGACGAGTGCGAAACCAAGCCATTGGGGCAGGGTGAGTGAGTCGTCAAAGGTCCAGATGAGTGTTGCTGCGCCCATGGCAATGATGCCTCCACCGATGCTGCCCACCCACGACTTGTTGGGGGAGATGCGTGGGAAGAGTTTGGTAGGGAAGGTCTTGTGGAGGAGCGACCCCACACAATAGGCACCCGAGTCGCTTGCCCACAGGAAGATGAAGACGCTCAGGGGGAAGATGAAACGATAGGTGGGGAAGAAGATGGGGTGCATGGGGTCGGTCTGGAAGGCCAGGATGCTGAGCAGCGAGAAGGGTAGGGCAACGTAGAGATGCGACATCATCGCATATGCCCAGTTGGCGATGGGGTTCTGGCGTTTGAGGTAGAGTTCGCTCACAAGCAGATAGATGAGACTCAAGAGGTAGGGCAGGAAGATGGCACCTGTGGGGATGATGCCGCTCACATAGGCGTAGAAGGCGAGAAAGAGGTAGCCGCCAGCCATGGAGGTGATGAGCGTGTTGGTGTGTATGCCTTCCTGCTGGTTGACGATGTGGCAGAATTCCATGACGCCAAGCACGGTGATGAGGAAGAAGAGCAGACCGTAGCTGTAAGGACCATAGACGATGCTGCCTACGAGTACGGCAACGAAGACGATGCCTGTGAGGGTGCGAAGGATGAGGTTGTTCATTGTTGTTGTTGCTTTTGGTGGTGGGATGGACTAAGAAAAAGAAGAGGAGGCTGAGAGGGGGACGGAAACCATCCGTAGGAGACGTGCCTGTCTAATGGCTGTCGCGGCTCAACGCTCGCAGTCTGCAGGGTGCGCGCAGTCGTCAGAGTACGTGTCGGGCGTAGGGTCAGACTCGCTGTCGCTGGTCTTTTGCTCTTGCTCGTTCTGCTCGAGAAGGAGTTCGGTGCGACTTGCCCAGGGCCGTTTCCCGAAGATCTTTTCTACGTCTTCTGCCATGATGACTTCGCGCTCCACGAGGATTTGTGCGAGTTGGGCATGGCCTTCTTTCTTCTCCAGGAGGATCTGCTTGGCTCGTTCGTACTGCTCCGCTATCATGCGCTTCGTCTCTTCGTCGATGAGGCGCGCTGTGTCCTCAGAGTAGGGACGGTGGAAGGAGTATTCCTGCTGGTCGTAGTAGCAGATGTTCTGCAACTTGTCGCTCATGCCCAGGTAGGCAATCATGGAGTAGGCCTGCTTGGTGACGCGCTCGAGGTCGTTCATGGCACCGCTGGAGATGTGGCCCGTGAAGAGCTCTTCGGCGGCTCGTCCGCCCAGCAGCGAGCACATCTCGTCGAGCATCTGTTCCTTGGTGGTTATCTGTCGCTCTTCGGGCAGATACCAGGCGGCGCCCAAGGCGCGTCCGCGCGGCACGATGGTGACCTTGACGAGCGGGTTGGCATATCGCAGGTTCCATGAGATGGTGGCGTGTCCTGCCTCATGGAGGGCAATGGTGCGTTTCTCTTCGTTCGTCATCACCTTAGTCTTCTTTTCCAATCCTCCGATGATGCGGTCCACGGCAGAGAGGAAGTCCTCCTTCTCCACCGACTTCTTGTTGTTGCGGGCAGCGATGAGTGCTGCCTCGTTGCAGACGTTGGCAATGTCGGCTCCACTGAATCCGGGCGTCTGGCGCGCGAGGAAGTCGAGGTCGAGCGAGTCGTCGGTCTTGATCTTGCTCAGGTGCACCTGGAAGATGGCTTTGCGCTCGGGCAAGTCGGGCAGGTCGACGTGTATCTGGCGGTCGAAGCGACCAGCTCGGAGGAGGGCTTTGTCGAGGATGTCGGCGCGGTTGGTGGCTGCTAGGATGATGACGCCACTGTTGGTGCCAAAACCGTCCATCTCGGTGAGGAGCTGGTTGAGCGTGCTCTCGCGCTCGTCGTTGCCACCCATTGCAGGGTTCTTGCCACGTGCGCGACCGATGGCGTCTATCTCGTCGATGAAGATGATGCAGGGACTCTTCTCCTTAGCTTGGCGGAAGAGGTCGCGGACGCGGCTGGCACCAACGCCTACGAACATCTCCACAAAGTCGGAACCTGACATGGTGAAGAAGGGAACATCGGCTTCGCCTGCTACGGCTTTTGCCAAGAGGGTCTTGCCGGTGCCCGGAGGGCCTACGAGCAGTGCGCCTTTGGGTATCTTTCCTCCCAACTCGGTGTATCTGTGCGGGTTCTTGAGAAATTCCACAATCTCTTGCACCTCTTGCTTGGCTCCGGCTTGGCCGGCAACGTCGGCAAAGGTGACTTTGGGACCCGTCTTCTTGTCTACGAGCTTGGCTTTGCTCTTGCCCACACTGAAGATGCCGCTGCCACCGCCGCCGCCTACGCGCCGCATGATGAACATCCAGAAGAAGAGGATGATGAGGAGCGGGGCAAACTGCCAGATGATGCTCATGAGGGAGCGGCTGCTGTTTTCATATTCTACTTCCACCTTCTTGTTTGTTGCCAGGTAGGTGGAGTCGCTGTTGACCTTGTCGATGAAGTCCTGGATGCCTTCTTCTGGGCACTTTACTTCGAGGTAGGCTTCCTGCTTGGGGTCGATGTCGCGCTTGAAGATGTCTCTTGTGTGGTTGGGGCTTACGTACATGCGCAGTTCGCCTTCTTGCTGGTTGATGACGACGCGCCGCGCCCATCCGTTGGTGAGGTACTCCTGAAATTCGCTGTACTTGGCTTCTTTCATGGTGCCGTTGCTGGCGTGGTTGTCACCTGTGAAGAAGAGGTAGCCGAGGGCTACGGCAATGGCGATGTAGATCCATGACAGATTGAAGCGTGGCTTCTTTCCGTTGTTGGGGTTTATGTTGGATTGGTTGTTCATGTTTGTGATTGTGTGCAATGGATTCTGCTTTTGGGAGCAGAGCTCGTTTGTTGCGGTTTATGTCTTGGGCTAGTCTTCGCTGGGAATCTCTGTGAGCTGTGCGTCTGCCCAGAGGTGCTCGAGGTCGTAGAATGCTCGCTCCTCGGGGAGGAAGATGTGGACCATCACGTCGCCGTAGTCCAGGGCTACCCAAAGAGAGTGGTGCTGACCTGCCACCGTGGCGGGGTGCCCGCCTCCGGCTTGCAGCACCTTGTTGTCGACGCTGCGGGCGAGGGCTTGTGATTGACTCGGGGATCCTGCTGTGCAGAGCACGAAGTAGCGACAAATGGTGTCGTCGATCTGTGTGAGGTTGACAAGGGTGATGCACTGGCCTTTTTTGTCTTGCAGACCTTCAATGACGGCATCTACGAGTTGTTCTGTATGAATCATTCTGGTTTGTTTGTTGCGGTGTTGGATAATAATGCGACTCTGGTGGGTGTGAGAAGCACCCTCTGCGTGCGACACGCTTTTGGCTTGCTTGCCGGGTTGTGCGCGCATGTGCATACATTAATATATTATAAGTTTACAAAGTTACGCTGAATCGCGTGAAATGTCAAATTTTAAGCGTGAAATGTACTGGATGACAGCTTTTTTTTGCTCAAGCTGCATTTTTTTAGAAAAATATTTGTGCATTCCAAAATAATGTCGTACCTTTGCACACGAAATCAAAAACGAAAGGTATTCTTTCGGAGAGATTGGGCTATGGTGTAATGGTAACACTGCAGATTCTGGTCCTGCCTTTCCTGGTTCGAGTCCGGGTAGCCCAACAAAAAAAGAGATGTTCACATAGGCGAGCATCTCTTTTTCTTGGTATCGTCATTTCTATACATCCTGCGCTGCCCACGATATTTCGGCAATCCGAGACAGAAGGATTAAATAACCCAAAGTCTTTCGGTGTCTGCATCTTTCGGCCTGCTGTATGCTCTATCAATTCGTGCAATAAGGTGTAGGCCATAGTTATCAGTTATTTACGATTTCCATGTATTTGTTCGAAATATATTTAGTAAGTTCAGTGGAAAGATTAGTCCGCATTGCCTGACTGATTTGGGTACTTTTCTTAACTAATTCCTGAACTTCGTTGCAAACATCCGTGTAAATCCTATAGCGTATTACATTGCCATTGTCGTTGTCATTATTATAGCTATAGAAATTCGTATCCTTGAGGCGTTTGTCAATTAGCTGTTTGCCTGTTTTCAACATCTTGTCGTAAGCCAATTCCTCTTTGTCATGGGCATCATTCTGCTGTTGCAGGCGTGATATCTCCTGTGCGCTCTGATTCAACTCTCTGTGTAGCTGACTGCACTCCGCAGTAGTTGCATCCAGCTTGTCCTGCAACGAATCGGCACGAGCCTTCAGCAACTCGACATTGACGTTCAACCCATCTATCTGAGGGGTATACATTTGCTTCCCTTTCATAAGTTGTCCTACAACGATAGCAAGGGCAAAGACTGCTATCAAAGAGAGAATGTATGGAATGCGATGCGCACGTTGCAAGCTGCGTTTCACATTGGATACATTGGCATACCGGCTGTCGATGGGTGCCAACATGCGACGTATTATCCACTTGTATTGCCACCCCATTGCCATCTCCTGCATGACACGTCCCAGACTGTAGATATCATTGCGTACATCGGGCCGATTGGATGCAAGCTGTTCGGGTGAGATGTAGGCCACTGTACCGGCTGGCTGTTTCAGTTCCGCATGCGAGTCGGTGTCCGACAGTCCGAAATCTATAAGCTTGATGTTATGTCCGTTATTGCTCACCAGTATATTCTGCGGCTTGAGATCGCGATGCACAATTTGCAGAGAATGGATGTAGTCAAGTGTATCACATAGTTGAATCATGAGCCTATAGCGTTCTGGCCTTGCAACCCCCTCTGCGCTCAGCACCTTTCCATCGATGTATTCCATCACGATGCAAAGGCCATAGTCGCTGATGGTTGTCATAGACAGTGCCATCACAACATTAGGGTGACTCATCAGGATTAAAACGTCATACTCCTTCTGCAGCATGTGCTGGTAGAACGGCACTTCGGCATATTCGGGCTTAAGGCATTTCAGCATCCACCATCGTCCCTGTTTGCGCGTCTTGATGACACGGAAGAATCGCCCCGACGAGACTTCTGTGAAGTCACTATATTCTTCTACCGATTCGACGACCGGCATATCCTTGCCAAAATATCCCGATTCTATGTTTTCCCTTTCTTCCATATACGCGAAACAAAATATGTTTGCAAAAGTACAAAAAAAAATATTGCTAAAAGTATGAGACTACAAAAGAATTAGAAATTGAGACAATTTGAACCAATAAGATGTCGCAATTAAACTATAATTTTGCAAATGTTTTAAGACAGAGTGTAATGTTTTAAGGAAACAGAGTGTTACAAATCATATCATTAACCTTATTATTTTAATTACAACTATGAAAGTTTTCAATTATCTTGCTGCTGCCGTTGTGGCAATTGTATTTTCTGCATGTGGCAACTCTAACAGTGTGACGCTGAAGATCGAGACCGATTTGGGGGAGTTGGGTAATTATGTAACGAGCAGCGACCAAGAGGTTACCATCCAATTGACCGAGGAGAAGGATGGTGAAAACGTCTGCAAGACACTTGTCTCTTCGCTGGCCTTGAATGTAAACAAGAGTGTGGCATCCGACTATTCGTTCGACTTGGAAGCAGATGTTCTGGACAAGAATCACGTAAAGATTGCAAGCTTGCCAGACTTCGATATCGAATCCCACAGAGTTGATGCCTATGGCGAGATGGATCATGCATTGTACACAGGATCCATCAGAGCACAGATGAGGTTTGAAATCGACTCATGGGACGAGGCCAAACAGCAGATGTGGGACAAAATCCGCACCGATGGTGTCTACATCCAGATTAGACCCAGCCATCACAGAGCACACTACGTTGGCATGTAAGGTCAAGGAGAAATCAGAGTTATTGCAAACTTATTCTCATAAAAAGAGGGCGTGCCAGTTTGATATGTCCCCAGAAAGTAACTTTCAAAGGGCATTTCATTTCTGACACATCCTCTTTTGTTATGTAGTTCTATGCTTTTGGAAGTAGCATGGCCAAACCAACATCGTCAAAACTGTAGCGACGTCTTTCGCGTATACGCTTGTCATGACAATCTCTATGCATCATCTTAAATACCGCACCGACAGACAAATGACACCCAACGCTGGAAGTATTCTATACGCCACGGGCGTGGCGTACAAGCATCACGGGCGTGGCGTACAAAATGACTGGATGGATAGGTTGAAATAAATGGCAGAAAGAGGAAAACATCAGGGATTATCGTACGAGAATTAGCAGATGGAGAACCGACCGCAACCAACAAGCACCGGCTTGAATGTTCTGTTTTTTCAAGCACACCTCTATTTCTCGCCTATGCACCCCATGTGACAAAACCTTGTATTTCTGACTCACCGCGTGATGATATCTTTACAAAACAGCCCATTTAATGAAGGTTCAAGACCAACCTACATTATCCACGCTTATTTTGCATTCCGCACGTTACATGGGAAAATGGAGGATGAAGGTTACAACGCAATTTTGCAAGATGCGCGCATGCGAAGCGCAGAGTGTAGCAAATTTTCAAAAGAACTTTGACAACACTTACAACAACCCACCCATAACAGCAAAGGGTTGTGCCACTTGTATCCAGAGTGAGCACATTATACCCATTATGTTAACCTGAGTTCGATGAAAGCACGCCTATATTAAATTCTTCAAATTAACGTTAGGTTACTTGCAAAACTTGAATAAAGTACAGTTAAAGCCGCCATGACTGCAACGTATCTTGCAACCATGGCGGCTTTGCTATATCAATATGTGGAACGGCCTTACTGGGCAGCTTTCATTTCCTGCTCAACAGTCTTGATCTTCTGAGCGAGGAGACTGAGTTCAGCCTTCTGCTTCTCCACCTTGCGCATCATCTCGTCGACGAGGGAGTTTCCTTTCTTCGACTTGGCGGTGAGGAAACCGATGTTGTTCTCGTAGGTCTGAATCTCGCTGCGCAGTGCTTCGTAGGCACGCATCATGCGGTCGTGCTCACGGTTGAGTGTGCTGCCGCCCTCAATGTTCTGCTTCAGGTTTTGCTTGAAGTTGTTGAGGCGTCGTGACTGTGCAGCAATGCCAAACTGCTTGTAGAGCTCATCGCATGCCTCGCGATAGCGACGGAAGAGCTTGTCTTTTTCGCGGAAGGGCACGTGGCCCACTTCGTTCCATTCAGCCTGCAGCTTCTTCACGTTCTGTACGGCATCGTTCTGCGTGGTGTCTTGCAGTATGGCTTGGAGCTGCTCGATGATGGCCTCCTTGTGTGCCTGGTTCTCTTTTTCCTCGTTGCGCTGGTCAGCTGTGGCAGCATTTTTTGCTTCGAAGAACTTGTCGCAAGCAGTGTTGAATCGCTTCCAGATGGCATCGCTGAACTTGTGGGGAACGGCGCCGATGGTCTTCCATTGTTTTTGCATTTCGATGAGCGCGTCGCTGGTCTTGCGCCATTCGGTGCTGTCCTGAAGAGCTTCTGCTTGTTCGCAGAGAGCGGTCTTCTTCTGGAGATTGTCGTTGAGTTCGTCTTTTACGCTCTTGAAGTATTCAGTTTTTTGCTGGAAGAACTTGTCGCAGGCAGAGCGGAAACGCTCAAAGATGGTATTGTTCATCTTTTGTGGTGCATAGCCGATGGTCTTCCATTCAGCTTGTATGGCGATGACCTCTTCTGTTTTTGCGTTCCAGTCGGCGAAGCTCTTGAGTCCGGTGAGATCGAGTGTTTCTACTCGTTCGCAGAGCGCGCTCTTCTTTTGAAGGTTCTCCTCCTCCTTCTCTTTGATGGCAAGGAAGTGGTCTTGGTGGCGCTTGTTGATGACCGTGCTTGCAGCCTTGAAGCGCGTCCATATTTCTTCGCGTAGTTCCTTGGCAACGGGTCCAATCTCCTTGTATTCCTGATGCAGTCCTTGGAGTTGGTTGAAGGCGCTGATGACATCGTTCTCTTCGGCGAGCTTCTCAGCCAGTTCGCAGAGTCGGGTTTTTGCTTCCAGATTTTTCTTGAAGTCATATTCTCTCATCTCGCTGTTCATCTTCAGGAGATCGTAGAATTGTTCTACGTAGAGTTGGTAGTTCTTCCACAACTCAGTGGCGTTTTCTGCGGGGACAGCCTTTATCTCCTTCCATTCTGCTTGGAGGGCTTTGAATTCATCGTATGCCTTGTTGGCATCTTCGGGCGACGAAGCCATGTCCTTGATGCGGTCGATGATGGCGAGTTTGCGCTTCAGGTTCTCTTGCTTGATGCGCTCCTGCTCAGCTTGCTGTTCGGCACGTCGCTGACGAATGGTTTGCATGGCTTCCTTGAACGTTTCCTCTGTGGCGTCGATGGCAGGCATGAACTGTTCGGCTTCGCCACCAGCTTCAATGAATGCCTGTCGCTCGGCGAGGAGTTCAGCCTTGCGGTATTTGTAGAAGAGTTGTTTCAGGGTGTCGAGTTCCTGTCGGTCGCTACCTTCTTCGCTGGCAGCAATCTCTTGTGCACGAGCGAGCACCTCTTCCTTTGTCTTGAGAATGGAGAGGGTGACGTCGACGGTGTCTTGTTCACTGTCCTGAACGGCAGCTGCGCCTTCGTTTGTTTCGGCGGAGGGAGTGCCTTCTGTGGTTTGGGTGGGGGTGGTTTCGGCAGCGGTTGCTGCTACGGTCTCGGGGTTGATTACTTGGCTTGCCTCCTTGGCAACCAGTTCTTCAGAGTTCATCATTTTACTTTTGTTTTAGTAATTGACTTTGTTCACGGTTCACATGGGTGCGCAGGTGTTATCCGTAGAGGAGATTTTTCACTCTTCGCACAATGGCGCAAAATAAGCAAAAAAAAACGAAACGACCTAATCTTTTGCAAAAAAAGTGCAAGAGAAGGGGACGAATCGTTCTCAGAGTGAGGATTTGGTGGGTGATGGGTGATCATTTAGCGGAAGGTGCGCAAGGCAGCTTCGAGGCGCCGGACAAGGTCGCGTTTGGTGGTGGAGGGGGAGTAGACGAAACCTTCCGTCCAGAAGAGCGTGGAGGTCTTGGGATTGAGGTGGCAACGTGCCACGAAAGGACCTCCCATGGCGCCGTTGTGCATCTGCCAAAGGCCACGCAGCTCGATGAGCGTGTCGTTGCATTGCCGCACGAGCACCAGGGGCATGTCGTGCTCCCATACGGTTTCCATCCATTGGTCGGGCTGGTCACCGGGTATGTTGACTTGGAGCACGCTGTCACGTGTGTAGCAGAGCGAGGCGAGCAGGGTTTCGGGGTCGGACGGCGTTTGGGTAGGCAGTGGGGCTTTGAAGAACACCATGTTGAGTTGTTTCTCGGTGGTGCGCGAACTGCCCCATAGGAAGTCGGTGCCACGTTTGGTGAACTGTATCTCTTCAGGTGCATCCACGCTGCGGCGGAAGAGAGCATGGAGGTCGCGACGCATGGCATCGGAATGGTGTGTGCGCAGATAGGATGCCTGCATGGTGAGTTGGTTGTCGAGGAGCTGCTGGCGTATGTCGTCGGCGTGTGCCGTGATAAAAGAGCGGAGTTGGTCAAGCGATGGACCGGAGATGAGCAACTGTCTCTGTGGATGTGCATAGACATCGTTCGCCGTGCCCAGGGTGGTATGTTTGGCGTTGGGGTCGAGTTTGACAAGCACACGGCTGTGTATCTTGCGAAACTCACCTTTGTCCATAGAAGAAGGGATGCGCGAGAGTCGGAAGTAGTCTTCACCTTGGTTCAGACCAGGCACGTTGGCTGTGAGTAGGTTTTCGAGAGAATCGACAACGTCTGTGCCCGAGATGCCGTTGCCCACGATGAGCACGACCTCGCTGGGTTGCCCAATAGAGGCTTGGCGCGACTTGCTCTTGCCGGACGAATCCCCCTGCCCCGTGCATGACGTGAGGATAAGAAGAAAGAAGAGAAGGAGGTAGTGCATATAAGTGGACGTTCAGGAATTCTTTTCAAAGTGGGCGTTCGGGATTCACGATACCATGTCTTGGGGCGATCAATCAATGGTATGGTTGGAGTTGTCGCTGAGCACTTGTCGCACGATGTCGGTGACCATCTCTTTGAGTTCGGCGATGAAGGCAGCCGTGTCGTATTGTCCGTGCTCAATCTGGCGAAGTTTCTTTTCCCAGCGGCCTGTGAGCTCTGCACTTTTGAGGAGCTCTTCGTTGATGGTGGCAATCAGATCGATGCCAGTAGGTGTAGCAACGAGCGTCTTGCGTTCTCGACGGATGTAGTGGCGACGCACGAGGGTTTCGATGATGGCTGCTCGTGTGCTGGGACGACCAATGCCGTTCTCCTTCATGGCTTCTCGCAGTTCTGCGTCGTCAACAAAGCGTCCTGCTGTCTCCATGGCGCGCAGAATAGTGGCTTCGGTGTAGGGTTTGGGAGGCGTTGTCCATTTTTCGGCGAGGGAGGGGACGTGCGGTCCCTGTTCTCCTTTGCTGAAGATGGGCAGGATGCCCGACGTGGTGGCATCCGCCTGGTTGCCGTCTCTTGCCTGTGCTGTGGCATCTGCCGCGTGGTCGTCTTTGCCGAGGAGTGTGGCTTCGGAAAGGGGAGATGGCGTTTCGTTGTTTGCCTTCTTGTAGACCACCTTCCACCCCTCGTCTGTGATGACTTTTCCCGAGGTGCGGAAGAGGATTTCTGTGGCAGTGGGGGCAACGAGTTTGTCAGCGTCGATGGTGGTGGGGACGGTGCCGAAGACGGTGGTGGTCTCAAACTTGCAATCGTCATAGAAGGCAGCGATGAAGGCACGAGCCACGAGGTCGAAAACTTTCTGCTCAAACTCGGTGAGTCCATACGGCGTCACGCCAGTCGGGATGATGGCGTGGTGGTCGGTCACCTTGCTTGTGTCAAACACCTTTTTGCTCTTGCGCAGCTGCTTGCCGCCACCTAATGGGCGGATGAGGTCGGCGTAGGGAGCCGTGTTGCCAAACCGGGTCTTGTAGAGCCCATTCATAATGCCTGGGCAGGTGGAGTAGACATCCTCTGGCAGATAGGTGGTGTCGACACGTGGATAGGTAGTGAACTTCTTCTCGTAGAGGCTTTGGATGAGTTGCAAGGTCTGGTCGGCAGAGAATCCGAATTTGCGGTTGCAGTCCACCTGCAGCGAGGTGAGGTCGTAGAGGCGAGGAGGTGCTTCGGTGCCGCGCTTTTTGGAGACATTGGTGACGGTGAATGAGTTGTTTTTGATAGCATCAAGAATGTCTTTTCCCTGTTGCTCTGTGTCGTATTCGAGTGTTTTGTAGATAGGGCCTTTCGGTTTCAGCGTCTTGCCCAATCTGGCAGCTTCTGCCACTTGAGCGGCATCTTCTGCTTCGGCTTCTTCGTCGCGCGTAATGGCAGAGAACTTGATGTCGCGGTAGAGTGTGGAAAGAACCCATGACTGACGTGGAACGAAATGCTCGATCTCGAGTTGGCGCTTGACAATGAGGGCGAGCGTAGGTGTCTGCACTCGACCAATGGAAAGAACGGAGCCGGTGGCGCGCTGGGCTGTCTGATTGGATGCTGTGCGGCTGTTCTTGTGTGTCGCATCGGGTGCCGTGTCTGCTTTTGCAGCCGCGCGCCCTCTGCCATACTTGATGGTGTAGAGTCGTGTGGCATTCATGCCAAGAAGCCAGTCGCCGATGGCGCGTGCGAGTCCCGCTTCATAGAGTTTTTGGTAGTCCTCTTGGTCTTTCATCTTGCTGAAAGCGTCTCGGATGGCTTCCTCGGTCATAGAGGACACCCAAAGGCGCTTGACGGGGCACTTTGCCCCCGTCATCTGCAACACCCACCGCTGGATGAGTTCACCTTCTTGGCCAGCATCTCCTCCATTTATGATAAGGTCTGCCTTGAGGAACAGATCTTTGATGATGGCAAACTGTCTTTTGACGCGTTCGTCGTCCTTCAGTTTGATGCCAAAACGTGGTGGAATCATGGGCAGATAGCCAAGGCTCCATTGTCTCCAGTGTGTAAAATAATCGTTGGGCTCTTTGAGCTCACACAGGTGTCCGAATGTCCAGGTCACCTGGTAGCCGTTACCCTCAAAAAAACCTTGGTGCTGAGCCGTTGCGCCCAACACGTTGGCATAGATTTGTGCTACGGATTGTTTCTCGGCAATGCAGACAATCATGTTTGTGAAGGTGGTTTTGTTTGCTTATTGCTTTGCGTTTTGTTGTTGGGGCTGGTTGGCAACTCTTGCGCAGGCTGGGTGATGATGAAAAAATGCTTGGCCTTAGCGGTAGCCATTGTCGACGGAAAGCGTGCCGCCGTAGCGTTCAGGACTGTAGTAGACGCGGTAGCGGTAGAGGCTGATGCCCGGTTCTCCTGCAGAGATGGTCCCTGTGTTGTTGAGGTTGTAGCTTCGTTTGCACTTAGGACAAGCTGCAAAGCCAAATTCTCTCATCTCGAGTCGTATGGATAAGTAGCCGCTCTCCTTCTCGCAGTTGCTGCACGCCAGGTCGTAGCATGTGACCATGGGCGTGTCATAGCCTGGTTCGTTGGTGTTGGGGAGCCCGACGATGAATCCACCGATGCCAAGATAGAAGCCCGTGTAGGCTCCGAGTGCAACTTTGTTGATGGGCGTTCTTCCTTTCAGGTTGGCGAATATGTAGCGGTCGTTTTCTGCTGTGATGGTGCACCATTCGCCCGGGCTCTGACAAGCGGAATAGAGCTGCGAGATGGAGATGACGTTGTCAACGCTGAACTTAGCATACTTGGAACAGAACCGGCTGGACACAACACCCACCTCGCTGCACGACGCAGCCAGCATGAGACATGATAGGAAGATTAGGAAATGGCGGACACGCATGTTGCAGGCTACTCTTGTGCCAGTTTAGTTTCAGCAGTCTTCACGCGTTCGAAGTTGAAGTCGGCAATGATGGACTTCATGAGTGCCTGGATGCGCTCGTTGCAGAGGTTGCCGATGGAGCCTTCATGGGTGTGATGCACCTCCTTTTGCGGAGTGAACTGTCCTGCTTCGATGTCGAGTCCCACCTTTTTGTAGGCATCGCGGAAGGGCATTCCGCTTGCTGCCAGTCTGTTCACCTCCTCAACGGAGAACATCAGGTCGTAGCGTGGATCGTCGAGGATGTGCTCGTTGACTCGAATTTTATTGATGATGTAGGTGGTCATCTGGATGCAGTCGCGCAGTTCCTCAAAGGCTGGTAGGAAGACTTCCTTGATGATTTGCAAGTCGCGGAAGTATCCGCTGGGCAAGTTGTTCATGATGAGCATGACCTGCTGTGGCAGTGCTTGCAGTTTGTTGCACTTGGCGCGTGTCAGTTCGAACACGTCAGGGTTCTTCTTGTGTGGCATGATGCTCGAGCCCGTTGTGCATTCGTTGGGTAATTTGATGAATGCAAAGTTCTGGGAGTTGAACAGACAAGCGTCGAAAGCCAATTTGGCGATGGTACCTGCAACGCTTGCGATGGCAAAGGCGACGTTGCGCTCCATCTTGCCACGTCCCATCTGTGCATAGACAACATTGTAGTTCATGGAATCAAAGCCCAAGAGGTCGGTGGTCATCTGGCGGTTGAGCGGGAACGAACTGCCGTAGCCGGCTGCGCTGCCAAGCGGATTACGGTTGGTCATGCGATAGGCAGCCTGAAGGAAGAGCATGTCGTCGCAGAGGCTCTCGGCATAGGCACCGAGCCAAAGTCCGAAGCTGGACGGCATTGCCACCTGCAGGTGGGTGTAGCCCGGCATGAGCACGTTCTTGTATCGGTTGCTCTGCTGGATGAGTTCTTCGAAGAGTTGCTCGACGTCGTCGACGACGTGCTGGAGTTGTCGGCGTGTGAAGAGTTTGAGGTCGAGGAGCACTTGGTCGTTGCGCGAGCGTCCGGAGTGGATTTTCTTTCCCACATCGCCCAGTCGTCGTGTCAGCATGAGTTCCACTTGCGAGTGGACATCCTCAATGCCTTTCTCAATGATGAAGTCGCCGCGCTGAGCCATCTTGAGGATGTCGCGCAGTTCGCGCATCAAGGCGGTGAGTTCGTCTTTTGTGAGCAGTCCGATGGATTCGAGCATGGTGATGTGTGCCATGCTGCCCATCACGTCGTGCTCGGCGAGGAAGGTGTCGAGTTCTCTGTCGCGTCCGACGGTGTAGCGTTCAATCTCGCTGTTTATTTCAAAGTTCTTTTGCCAGAGTTTCATTGTGTGGGAGCGTTATGATTTGCTCCCCTCTCGAGATTGAGAGGGGAGCTGTTATTGTTGTTAAGCGGACAGGATGTACGTTGGTAAAAAACGTAGTTTAAGAAGTGTCAAGCAGACGTGGCAGTAGGGCTGTGTGACGTGGCGCCGCGTTGCTTTTTGGTGTGAGGTGTTTTAATATGGAATGCGCGCGAGCATCTCTGCGAACTGCTCCACTCCGTCCTTGAGTTTTCCGCCAATCATCTGTCGGATGAAGAAGTTCATGTCGACGCCGAGGGTCAGCTTCATGCGTGTGGTGTTGTCTTGACCGGGGAGGAGCTGTATCCAAAGCGTTGCTTGGATGGGTGCGCCTTCGAGCTGCATCTTCACGAGCTTGGGTTCTTCGCGTTCAATGATGCGGAGCGTGATGTCCATGCCGAATTGGTCTACGTGGGAAGAGACAGAGTCTTGGTCGCATTGCAAGTCGCGCACCTTCTCTTGCATCATGGCAATCTGCTCGGGCTTGACCTTGTCGCCAGCGCGCTGGCTGATGGTCTCAGCCGCGTTCGGGTCGGAGAGTTGTTCTTTGAGTGTCTCTATGCTGCGAAGGTCGGCGAGCTTGGCATAGACACGATCGACGGGTGCTGCGCATTGCTTGATTTGGCTTTCGTATTTCGTCATGTTCTGTTTTTGAGCGGTTCGGTGTGGTTAGTCTTTTTTCCAGTTGGCAGGATCCTTGCGCCATTCGTTGAGCATGGGCACGTGCTCATCGTTGATGTAGCCGATGCGGAGTGCCTCTGCCACAACAGCCTCATAGTTGGTGAGGGTGATGAGCTGCACCTTGGCATCCTTGAATGCCTTCTCTGCAACATCGAAACCATAGGTGTAGCTTGCCACCATTCCCGCCACTTCACAGCCGTTGTTGCGGATGGCTTCGACAGCTTTGAGCGAACTGCCGCCTGTGGAGATGAGGTCTTCTACTACAACCACCTTCATGCCGGGCTTCAGTTCGCCCTCGATGAGGTTCTCCAGTCCGTGGTCTTTTGGCTTGCTGCGCACATAGACGAAAGGCAGAGCGAGCAAGTCGGCCACGAGGGCTCCCTGAGGAATGGCACCTGTGGCAACGCCCGCGATGGCGTCGCAGTCGGGGAAGTTCTCGCTGATGAGGCGTGCAATCTCGATTTTGACGAAAGAGCGCAGGTCGGGGTAGGAAAGCGTCTTGCGGTTGTCGCAGTAGAAAGGCGATTTCCAACCAGAAGCCCATGTGAAGGGATTGGTGGGTTGCAACTTGATGGCTTTAACCTTGAGCAGTTTGCTCGCGAAAAGAGTTTCGAGTGTGTTCATAATACGTATGGATTTTGTTCTATTTCTTTTGAGGGGCTGCCGAGAATGGCAGAGGGGGAGGTGATGGTGGGGGAGGGAGGGGACGGTGGTGATGGTGGGGAGAGGGTGGAGTATGGTAATGGGTCGGCGCAACGCGCCTCCATATAATAACAGCGACTTTAATGACAGCGGCTTTGTTGAGCGCCGATGGACTTAGGTGGGGATGCTGTCGAAGAGGTCGCCGATGAAGCCGTCTTGTCGTCCGGTCAGGGGGCGGCCAAGGTGTCGGTAGGCGAGTTCTGTGACTTCTCTGCCTCGTGGGGTGCGTTTGATGAAGCCTTCCTTGATGAGGAAGGGCTCATAGACCTCTTCAACGGTGCCTCCGTCTTCTCCGATGGCGGTTGCGATGGTGTTGATGCCCACCGGTCCGCCTTTGAACTTGTCGATGATGGTGGTGAGAATCTTGTTGTCGATTTCATCGAGTCCGTAGCGGTCGATATTGAGGGCTTCGAGGGCATAGCGAGCGATGGCAATGTCTATTTTTCCGTTGCCTTTGACTTGAGCGAAGTCGCGCACCCGTCGCAGCAGCGCGTTGGCGATGCGGGGCGTGCCGCGGCTTCTGCTTGCAATCTCCCCAGCCGCCATGGCATCGATGGGAAGTCCCAGAATCTTTGCCGAGCGCTCCACGATGTTGCGCAGCGTTTGCGCGTCGTAGTATTCGAGGTGCATGTTGATGCCGAAACGGGCACGCAAGGGTGCCGTGAGTAAGCCACTGCGTGTGGTGGCAGCCACAAGCGTGAAGGGCGAGAGGTCGATTTGGATGGATCGTGCCGAGGGGCCCTTGTCGATCATGATGTCGATGCGGTAGTCCTCCATGGCAGAGTAGAGGTATTCCTCCACCACGGGTGAGAGGCGGTGTATTTCGTCGATGAAAAGGACGTCGTTGGGCTCGAGCGAAGTGAGGATGCCCGCCAGGTCGCCTGGCTTGTCAAGCACAGGACCGCTGGTGAGTTTGAATCCTACGCCGAGTTCGTTTGCGATGATGTTGGAGAGCGTTGTCTTGCCCAGTCCCGGAGGTCCATGCAAGAGCGTGTGGTCGAGTGGTTCGCCTCGATACTTTGCCGCCTCTACGAACACTTTCAGGTTTTCCACCACCTTCTGCTGTCCAGAAAAGTCTTCAAACTGAAGTGGGCGCAGCGCGTTTTCGAAGTCCTTCTCGCGTTGCTGTCCTTGTTGTCTGATGTCGAAATTTTCTTCCATTGCGCCGCAAAGATACAAAAAAATACCGAAAACGGGAAAGTGAAAACAGAAAAATTTGCACGAACGATGCATATTGTTTACCTTTGCACGAATTTTCAACAGAACAAGAAACCATGGTGCTCAACTATATTTGGATAGGTTTTTTTCTTGTTGCACTCGTTGTTGCAGCAGCCAAGTTGCTCTTCATGGGCGACACGGAGGTCTTCCCCTCCATCATGGACTCCACCTTCTCCTCCGCTAAGACCGCCTTCGAGATCAGTCTTGGGCTGACCGGCGTGCTCTCGCTTTGGATGGGTGTGATGAAGATAGGAGAACGTGGCGGGCTCGTCAATGCGCTGGCACGTTGGCTCTCTCCGCTCTTCACGAGGCTCTTTCCCGAGATACCCAAAGGTCACCCCGTGTTTGGTCACATGTTCATGAACATCAGTGCCAACATGCTCGGTCTTGACAATGCTGCCACGCCGCTCGGTCTGAAAGCCATGGAGGGCATGCAAGAGCTGAACAAGCAGAACAACCGCCTCGACAAGCCTCAAAAAGACAACAATGCCGACGCGGTGTCAGCAGAGTTGGCAGAGAAGGACGCTACAGCCAGCAACTCGATGATCATGTTTCTCGTTTTGAACACCAGCGGACTGACCATCATCCCCGTCAGCGTGCTTGTCTATCGTGCGCAACTTGGAGCAGCTCAGCCCACCGACGTCTTCATCCCCATTCTGTTGGCAACGCTTGCAGCCACCCTTGCAGGAGTGCTCATCTGTTCTGCCTATCAGCGCATCAACCTCTTGAATTGGCCCGTCCTGCTCTTTATGGGTGGCATGTGTGTGCTCACGGCAGGCGTCATTTGGCTCTCCACCGCCATCAGTCGCGAAACCATGAATACGGGCAGCACGCAAGTGGCAAACATCCTGCTCTTCGGTGTCATCTGTGCCTTTCTCGTTGTGGGCATGCTGAAGCGGGTGAACGTCTACGAAGCATTCATCGAAGGAGCAAAAGGTGGATTCGACACAGCCATCCGCATCATCCCCTACCTGGTAGCCATCCTCGTCGGCATCGGTGTGTTCCGCGCATCGGGGGCGATGGATATGCTCGTCGACGGTCTGCGGTGGATCTTCAGTTCCATAGGCATCACCGCCGACTGGCTTGAGGCCTTGCCCACCGCCCTCATGAAACCGTTGAGCGGCAGCGGAGCGCGCGGCATGATGGTAGACACGATGACCACCTATGGTGCCGACTCCTTTGTCGGTCGCCTCTCGTGCATCTTTCAGGGTGCCACCGACACCACCTTCTACATCCTTGCTGTCTATTTTGGCAGCGTGGGCATACGCCACACACGCCATGCCGTAGCAGCCGGTCTGCTCACCGATCTCGTCGGGGTGTTGGCAGCCATCGGTGTTGCCTATCTCTTCTTCTAAACCGCTACTAAGTAATAGAATATGGCAAGCATGAAAACCCTGGCCAAGGATACGGCCATCTACGGACTATCAAGCATCGTGGGCAGGTTTCTCAACTATCTGCTCGTGCCCCTCTATACCCACTACATGCCACAGTCGTCGGGCGAATATGGCGAGTCGTCGAATATCTATGCCTTCGTCGCCTTCCTTCTCCCCATCCTCACCTTTGGCATGGAGACCACCCTCTTCCGTTTTGCAAACAAGGAAGGAGAACGCCCCGACACGGTCTTTGCCACCGGCTTCACCATCATAGCTCTGCTCTGTTCCCTCTTTTTGGGTGCACTGTTCTTCTTCATCGAGCCCATCAGCCAATCGTTGGGCTACGATGCACACCCCGAATATCTGGAGATGATGGGCACCGTTGTTGTGCTCGACGCCCTGCAGGCTTTGCCTTTCTCTTATCTTCGCTTCCAAAAGCGAGCCATCAAGTTTGCATCGCTCAAGCTCCTGTTCATCCTGTTCAACATCGCGCTCAACGTGCTCTATTTTGTGGTATTGGGCAAGACGCATGTCTATTTCATCTTCCTCATCAACCTTTGGTGCACCGCAGCCATCACGCTCTTCTTCGTGCCCGACCTGCTACGCATCCGTTGGCGTCTGGACTGGCGCCTCACCAAGAGTATGCTCAGCTATTCCTGGCCTCTGCTCATCTTGGGCATAGCAGGTATCCTCAACCAGTGTTTCGACAAGATGGCATTCCCCTTGGTGAGCGATGCCGCCGATGCCAAGCAGCAGTTAGGCATCTACGGTGCGTGCGTCAAGATAGCCATGATCATGGCGATGATCACACAAGCCTTCCGCTATGCTTACGAACCCCTCGTGTTCAGCATAGCCAAGGAGAAGAACAGCAAGGAAACCTATGCGATGGGCATGAAGTACTTCATCATCTTCACGCTTCTCGCCTTCCTCTGTGTGGAGGCTTATATGCCCCTCTTGCAGCACATCATCGGAGCCGACTATCGCGAAGGACTCAAGGTGGTGCCCATTGTCATGGCAGCCGAAATTATGATGGGCGTGCTCTTCAATCTTTCCTTTTGGTATAAGCTCATCGATCAGACCATCTGGGGCGCCGTCATCTCTGTGACAAGCTGCGTGGTGCTTGTTGTGGTCAACCTCGTCTTCATTCCCACCTATGGCTACATGGCATGCGCCTGGGGCGGTGTGGCAGGCTATGGCACCGGCATGGTGATGAGCTACGTGCTCGGTCAGTGGAAGAACCCCATCCGCTATCCCATGGGCAAGATTATCTTCTATACGCTCATGACAGCAGCTTTCTATCTTCTCATGCTCCACTTGCCGCCTGAATGGGGCACTCGGGTGCACATGGGCATCAACACGTTGCTCATCCTCTTCTTCCTGCTCTGTGTCTATCTCTTCGATATCAAGCCTATGCGCAAGCACCAACAATAATGTAATGCGAAAAAGCGGCGGCACGCTTTGCCCGTAAGGGTGGAGCGTGCCGCCGCTTTTTTTTTCGTTGGGAAACGCTAAGCGCAGCCTTGTGTGTTGGAGCACCGAAAGTTTCTGCAGCAGAACTTTTCAGTTTCCGCTGCAGAAACTAAAAAATGGACTAAATGCAGCGCCCCGTATGCATAGGTGTAGCATGGTGGCACCGCAAAAAGAAATCCTCTTCCGTGGCAGTAGATACCATTCTGCAACGGAAGAGGATGATTGGAGTTGTTGCGTATGCTGCCGAAGCAGTTCTGCGTTTAGATTTCTTCAGCCTTTTCGATTTTGATGAGCGAAGCCCATTCCATGTCGTCCACCCAGATGATGCCCAACTTGAGGAGTTCGTCAACGACTTCTGCGCTGGGCCACTTCTTCTCGGGGTCGCCATTCTTGTAGGTCACCTTCTCGCCAGCCTCTTGCAGTTCGTTGTTGTCGTCATATTGGAGGAACATGAGATACTCGTCGGTGTTATCGTCCATCATGGTGCTGCCATTAGACAAGGTGATGAAGGTGTCGTCAGCCATGCCCCACTTGGTTTCTGTTTCCATGGCGGTATTCATTTGGATGTAGCACTTCTGCTCGGGGTCGTACTGCAGGTAGAAGTACTCTGCAGGCATACTGTCGTGGCAAACCTTTACGAGCACGACACTGTGGCCAGCAAGTTCGAAGCAGTTGTATTGGAGAGAGCTGAGCCATTGGAGTTCGTCGACCTCCATGACGCGGTTGCTCTCCATTCCGTTCACCTTGCAGTTCATGAAGTTGTCGAGCAGTTCCTGCTTGGTGGTGGGCAGAGGAGCGTAGATGGTCACACCAGGTTCGTCCTCGCAGGCGATGGCCTGCACGCTCGTTGCTTCTGTTGTGGGGTCGGTGGTCTCACCGCCTTCTACAGTCTTCTTGCCGCCGCAGGCAACCATGATGGCAGCAGCAGCCATGATAAAAAGTTTTTTCATTGTTTTGTTATTATTTTTTAGGGGTTGTGATATTCAGGCAAACGTAGTTATGACAGGGAGGCCGTCGCCGTTGCAAAACATGGCGTTAGGGTCTCCAGAGGCGCTCCATCTTTCTGATCTGACCGTCCTGGAGGGTGATGATACAGTCGTTGTAGTCGAACGTGCGGCGGTAGTCTTCAAGCGTTTTGAAGTAGTCCTTGAGCTGGTCGGCTGTGATGGTGTGCTTGGGCGCCATGGGGTCGAGGTCGCAGTCGATAAAGACGAAGTCCTCTGCCATGGGATAGCGCAGCTTGCGTATGTCGTGATAGAAGATCCAGTCGTTGTCGCTCATTGCCGTGAAGTCGCTGCCGCCTTCGTTCCCACTCATGTAGAACATGCGGTCGTTGGTGCAGTTAATCTCTATCCATCCATCGTCGTTGTTTACGGTGCTCACGATGAGTTCCTCCTGTTCCATGAGGAGGGTGTCGTCCGCAGTCAGGTTAAGGATGGACTCCCTGCTATAGACCTCAGGCAGACCGATGGTGAAGGTGATACTACGTTCCTCGCAGTCGATGTCGTCGACAGATAGTTTGGCGCGCAGGTCCATATCGGTGAGTTCAACCTTTCGGTCGAGTTCCTGCTCAAGAGGCATGATGTAGTGGGCAGAAGCCGTATGCTGGTCCCAGTACTTGGGCAACTCTTCGATAAGGTTGGGGTTGGATGCCTGTTCTGCTACACAGATAGAGTCGGCACTCTCTTCCTTGCTCTCACTCTTTTGTTTGTTGCACGCGGTGAGGCAGAGCGCAGCAAGTACAGTCACAAGGGTCAGTCTGACTTTCATAGGTGAGTAATTAAAATAATAGGTAAGTAATAAAAAAAAAATGTTACCACAACCATGTAAGTGACGTTCCTGTTCTGATCACTTACACAAATGGATAATTAACAATTGCTTGTTTTTCTGTGATTCGGCTGCAAAATTAGTAGATTAATTTTATATGACCTAACAAAAAATGCCTTTTTTGCTATTTTCTTCCTTGTTTTGTGCGTAAGGTATTATTTTTTTTCTTATCTTTGCCTTCGTTATACCCGAGAGGAGCCATGCTCTTGTCAGGACAACCATGAAGACATGAATAACCCAGCAATGACAAAATACATGAATGTCAGGACGAGGCGATGGCTTTGTGCCTGGTTGCTGATGCTGTGTGCCCTAGTGATGCGCAGTCAGGGACTTGACAGCTATATCAATCGTTTGGAGACATTCGGCAAGAGCCTGCAGCAAGAGAAGGTGTTCGTCCACATGGACAATACCAACTACTTTGTGGGCGACACCCTGTGGTTCAAAGCCTACACCGTGCTCTCTAACGGCACCCCCTCCACACTGAGCGGTCTGCTCTACGTCGAACTGCTCTCGCCAGACGGTTTCCTTGTGGAGCGCGAAAACATCAAGCTCGAACAAGGTCAGGGTAGCGGGTGTTTCGTCCTGACCGACTCGCTCTATGCCGGCTACTACGAGCTGCGTGCCTACACCCGCTGGCAGCTCAATTGGGGCATCACGGA
Organism: Candidatus Physcousia equi; assembly: GCA_018065005.1. Lineage (GTDB taxonomy): Bacteria > Bacteroidota > Bacteroidia > Bacteroidales > Bacteroidaceae > Physcousia > Physcousia equi. The sequence goes on along the minus strand of JAGHUD010000033.1, from coordinate 11,739 downwards.
GCATCCCCACACGAGGAAGACGAAGGATTGGTTCTACAGCCAGCAGTTCGAGAAAGACTTTTTTCGCGACTACGACAAACTCTACAGCCGCGTCTTTCCCGTCTATGACAAGCCCAAACAGCCGGGAGCCTACAGTCAGGACATGACGCTTCGTCCCTTGCGTCGCTACTTCAAGGTGAAATACGAAAAGCCCCAAGCCGATGTGAGTTTCTACCCCGAAGGCGGACACCTTGTCAAGGGTACGCGCCAGCGCATTGCGTTTGAGGCAAACGACATGGAAGGCAAGCACCTGAAGGGGAAATTGGTGGTCACCAACAAAGAAGGCCAGATCGTGGCAGAAGCCCCCACCGAAAGTCGCGGACGCGGTGTCGTGGAGCTCAATGTCACCGACGAGCGCCTCAAGGCTGAATTTCAGTGGGACGAAAACCATTCGCAAGCAGAATTGCCAAAGGCGGTTGAGCACGGCGTGACGATGACGGTGACCATGGGCGATTCTCTTTCTGCCGACCTCCAATGCGTGGGTCATGCTGCTGCAGACACATTGGGCGTGACCGTGATGATGGATGGCATGCTTTGTCACTATCAGACGTTGGCGGCAAGCCAGAGGCATCGCATCAGTGTGCCGCAAGACAAGCTCAAGACAGGCGTTGCTCAGCTGACAGTGTTCAACGCAGATGGCATCGTATGGGCTGACCGTCTGGTCTTTATCCGCAAAGGAGATTTCAATGGTCAGAACATCACGTTCACCGGTGTGACGGACGATGCCATCAGTCCGTTTGACGCCGTGACCCTCGGAGTGAAAGGTCCGGAGAAGGGCACGGTGTCGATAGCCGTGCGCGATGCCAACCACAGCGAATACACCTTCGACAGCGGCACCATCCTCACCGAGATGTTGTTGGCAAGCCAGATAAAGGGGTTCGTGGAGCAACCCGAATACTACTTCGAAAGCAACGATGAAGAGCACCAACGTGCGCTCGACCTCTTACTCATGGTGCAGGGATGGCGTCGCCACAATTGGACAGAAATGGCTGTGCCCAACAAGTTTGCCATAGGACAACCCTACGAGCACACCCCCTGGATATACGGCTCTGTCCATCAATATGAGCCCCTCAACCAGCAGGATGAATTCAGTGAAGACCCATCGCTCACGATAGAAATCAATGGCGAGAATTATGATTCTGTCAAGGCGAGGATGGAATACCCACTCTACATGACCGAAGGCTTCATAAAAAAGTGGAAAGGACTGAAACGTGCCGTGATGGCAGCAGACTTGCTCTACTATTCTCTGGGAAAGCCTAAATCACCGGGATACGATACGGAAACATGGTGCCCGCTGGATGATGAATTGACTCGACGCATCGTGCAAAGACAAGCACGCGACATGGACGAAAGGCGCAAAGTTCTGCGCAATCAGTACGAAGCAAAGGTGTCTGACAGCCAATCGTTCCAATTGGCTGCAGCACTCAATCATGAAGTCACCCTTCATGCCGAATTTATCACACCGGGAAAGGCTTCTGAAGGAAACACCAATGCTGTATATGGCGACATGCTCACCTTCAACAAGGGGCTCTTTCGAATCCAAGCCCCCAAATTCTATAACTATTGTCGCCTCTATTGTGCTGCCAGCAACCACAAGAAGTGGAAGAATGGAAATCCCCCCCAATGGATGCAACCCGCAGAACTGAGGCCGGACATATATGGAAATGGAGACATCAACTATCCGGAATACTATGTGCGCTTCAACCTGCACTATCCACGTTTCGTCAAGCCCTACAGCTACTATCAGGCACGCATGAACCTCTCGCCCCGACGCTTGGGCAAGAAACTGGTGCGCGTGGACGAAGCAACGCTGATGAACGAGGTCATCATCGGTGCCAACCATGGAGGACTGAAGTCTTTCGACATCACGAAGCCAGCCCTCGTGTTGGATGCACAGGATGCATTCAATGCGACATGCGATGCAGGACTCTGCGCAGGCTATTATGTGGGAGCCACCGATTTCATCAACAACATCGCGCGCACATACATTATGGATATGAACATGGAGCGCAACTACGAAATCGAACCACGCTACAGCGGCAGAAATACCTCATTCGAGCAGCCGCCAGGCGTGATGAAGAAATACAACCACCTGCACAATCTCGACAAGGTGTATGTCTACACCGACTACGCACCCCGCAGAGAGGGAGATAAGCGTTATCGTCAAGCCAACCAACCCATGGTGACCGTTGACCTGCGCATACCCAAAGACGGCACACAATATGCCACCTACCGCGACCGTCGCATCGTCTTGTGGGGCTTCTCCTCTTGCGATGACTTCTACCATGTGGACTACTCTAAACGCCCGCTTCCCTCAACACCCGACCACCGGCGCACGCTCTATTGGAATCCCGACCTTCAGCTCGATGACAACGGTCAGGCAACCGTCACTTTCTATAACAATGCCCACACCACACAACTCACCATCTCTGCCGAAGGCATAAGTCCCAACGGCACCCTCATGACCGGCACCAGCTATCCGGAAGATAGATGACCCACCCATCGGGCGGAGTTCGTCGGGCGAGGGCATGTCGCTCCACGAGCAGCCTCTGTCGCCGTCAGTCCTCTGGGTATGGTCGTCGCCCCACCCATCTCCATCAAAACGAATAACCAAACCAAAACATACTAACCTATATGCAAAACATCGTATCTCAATTTGCCATCCGTGGCACAGTGAAAGAAATCAAGCCCCTGGGCGAAGGTCTGATCAACGACACCTTCAAGGTGGTTACCGAAGAGGCTGATGCCCCCAACTACGTCCTCCAGCGTGTCAACACCAACGTCTTCCCCGACGTGGACATGGTGATGCGCAACATCAAGGCCGTGACAGAACACATCCGTCAGAAACTCATTGATCGTGGCGAGACCGACATCGACCGCAAGGTGCTCACCTTCATGCCCTCCAAGGATGATGCCAGCAAGCTCTATGTCGAGATACCAGAAGGTGGAGCGTCAAAGCCTGGATTTTGGCGTATGATGATCTTTATCCCCGATGCCATCACCAAGCAGGCAGTCAATCCTGAGTCGAGCCGCGCAGCAGGCAAGGCGTTCGGACAGTTCCAGGCGATGCTTGCCGACATACCCGTTGAACTGGGTGAGACCATCAAGGATTTCCACAACATGGAGTTCCGTCTCGAACAGCTCCACCAGGCTGTGAAGGACAATCTTGCGGGACGTGCCGACGAGCCCGAAGTGAAGGACATGCTCGCACAGATTGAGGAGCGCGCACAGGAGATGTGCAAGGCCGAGCGTCTCGGTCGCGAAGGCAAGCTGCCCAAGCGCGTCTGCCACTGCGACACGAAGGTCAACAACATGATGTTCGACGATCAGGACAACGTGCTCTGCGTCATCGACCTCGACACCGTCATGCCCAACTTCATCTTCTCCGACTATGGCGACTTCCTCCGCACCGGAGCCAACAAGGTGGCTGAGGATCATCCCGAGATGTCGGAGGTACAGTTCGACATCGACATCTTCAAGGCCTTCACCGAAGGTTACCTGGAGAGCGCCAAGTCCTTCCTCCTTTCCATCGAAATCGAGAATCTTCCCTATGCCACAGCCCTCTTTCCCTACATGCAGTGCGTGCGCTTCCTTTGGGACTACCTCAATGGCGATAAGTACTGGAAGGTGAAGTACCCCAACCACAACTTCGTGCGTGCCAACAACCAGCTCCACCTCCTCCTCTCCATCGAAGAGCACTGGGGTGAGATGAAGGAATTTATCGCCGCACAATTGTAAAACAGACTTTCCTAGCAACGGAATAAACGGAAACATGTTTCTGGTTATTCCGTTGTTTTGCTTTTACATGACACATAACAACCACCTCAAAAACCTCACGACATGTTTTGCATCCACTGTGGAACCCTATTGGACGACGATTCTCGTTTCTGTACGACATGCGGCAAACCCGTTTTAAAGTCTACGCCAACAACTATCAGCGAAATCACACGGTTCGTACAACACGAAAACGAAGTACTTCCTGGTCACGAAATACAGCAGGATGCCGTAGTTCTGCCAGCCACTGACGCACAGAAAAAAGTGGAAGTGCCGCAGCAGAAAGTTGAGGAGCCGCAGCAAGAAGCAGAACAGCTGCAAAAATCAAAACAGCCGCAAGAAGCTAAGACACAGCAAGAAGCAGAAAAGTCACAGATAAGTGAACAGAAAACGACAGAACGCTCCAAGAAGACTAAGATTACGGAGCAATACATCAAGAAAGTGATTAGCCAATTAGTAGACGAAGACATACCGGCCGGTAGCGAGATCGGCGAGATGCGCTTCACCACCTCATCCGCACAAAACACCTTCATCAAACTCTTGAAGAAAGGATTCCTTACCGTCATGTTCCTTATACTTGGCTTAGCGAACATCTTGGCACAGGACGATTCATATATTACGACGCGTATCCCTGAGCGCCTCGAGGTACGAAACAATTATTCGGAGTCAGTGAATACGGAGGAGGCATCAGTCTCGTTCTCCATCTCTGGTGAGAATTTATACATAAACAAGCATATAGAAAGCTATAACAGGAGAAAAAGTGACCAGAAGAATCCCACCCGCACCATTGAGATAGAAGGTATGATGAAGAAAGGAAGTAGTGTGACTATTTCTTTTGACGCTTCTACTGGTTTAAATATCTTGAGAGGCAAATACAAAGGCTTTGGGGTTTCCTCCATGAGGTACAAGATTAAGGGTGAGTATATGGGAAACGGTAAATGGTCGGATGACGTAAATGGTCAAGGCTGGCTATACTATTATGACTCGGAGGAGACTCAGGACCCGGAAAGATTTCAGGATCGTTTGAAAAAGCATGTTGACAATTATCATTGTGACTGCGACCATTTACCCAATTCCTTCACATACGGTGTACACAAGATTTCTCCCTTTGTCCGCAAAACATTAACCTCCACCCCTGATGATAGAGTCTACGTAATTATAGCAGACTTTCTGGTCACGGCAGAAGGTGGCATGGGCGATTACGTAGACAATTCATGTACGACACATGTAAAAATCACCATTGGCATTGAGCGTGATTTTGACGCTGCCATCCAGAGCTTAAATTCCGATGAAGCAGGCAGCCAGACGCCCACGTCTCAGCAAGAAGATGTCAAAACCAACGCTGATGCCAACGAAGAGGGAGGCTCGATGGTGGTAGATACCGATGCCGACGAGGAGGCAGGCAAGGAAGACTCCAGCAAAGTGCCCATCGGAATCATCATTGGAGTAGGCGCAGCGGCAGCTGGTGGCTTCATGGGTTGGAATACCCACAACAGAAGGCCGAAAAGACCGAAAGGCAGTGGTGACGGAAGCAGTGACAAAGACGGCAAAGAGGAGGAGGAGGATGAAGATGAAGACGATGAAGATGAAAAGTACACCTACGAGATGCGCGTCACAAAGCATTTCGGTAACACCCTGCGCCCCACGAATAATCCGGCAAAACGTCCGTCTGTATATGCTCGTTTCGTAAAGATTGACAAGAGCGGTCACGAGGTCACCGACGAGGCCCTCACCCGACTCATACAGATCACGGGCGACGGATTCCTTGAGACATCGGGCCACAGCTACATCGACGACTACATGGCAGCGGTGGTCAATGTTCCCGATGCAGAAGAGATGCCCGAGGAAGGCGTCATCAACTTTACGCTGCCTTCTGCGAAGGGAGGGTTTGCCAAACGAGTGCACTTCCAACTTGTCAAGCGCGAGATTCTCTTCCAACAGGAGAACCTCACCCTACCGGCCGTGACGGATGAGGTAACCCAACTGCCTTTCTACCTTTACGGATTCGAAGAAGGTGAGATAGCCAGCGTGGAGGTCACGATGGATAACGAAAAGACCTACACGGTGTGTACAAGCGATGACGATGAAGACCCGTTGCTGAAATATGCAGAGATTACCGAGGTGGCTAAGACAACGGACAAGCCCGGCACCTGCACCCACCACGAACTGACCATCAAGGTACTGACGAAGGAGGCTGAGGAGGTGACTGAGCACTTTGTGATTTACCGCATGCAGATGGGCCTCAAGCTCGGCTGCCCGCAGATTATCGGTTGCTACATAGAAAAATATGATTCACTGAGACATAGCCACCATTCCAGCCTCATCATCGAGACGGAGGACGGCAAGCGCTATGCTCCCTGCCAGACGACGTGCAGAGCAGCCATACTATCCTGGAACAAGGATACGCACCAACTCGTACAAGCCCTGCCTGATCCGGTGGAGGTGGATGGGCACCAACTGTATAACCTCCACGTCTTTGCAGAGCCTGTAGAGACCGAATCGTCTCTGGACAACGACGTGGAGAGCCTAGGCACAGAAGGTCTGAGCGACCAGGAGTTTATCGAGAAAGTCAATCTCCAATATGCACTGGATGAAGTGGACGACGACCTCACGTTCAACCTGCGCCTCTTTGCCACGGGTACAATCGATGCTCCGTCGCGCAGAAAGGTAAAACTGGTGGTAGAGGCCGAGTACAAGGGGGAGAAATACCGCAACGAACAGATCGTGTGGTTCACCAGCCAGCCATACCGCGACATGAGTTTGGACCAAATGCGTCAGTTCAGCAAGGAAGACCAAGAGAAGACGGAGGCGCTGGAGAGCATGAAGCGCTCGCTGGAACGTCTCGGTGCAGCCCAGAAGAAACCGGTCCTGCTCAACTTCATCCAGATGATGCTGGATGGCTACAGCATAAAGTTCGGATACGACGACAAGCAGTGGGAAGGCGTGCGCAATGCCTACAACTCATACGTGCGAGGCACGATTGCCGACAACGAGCAATACAACAAGGTAGAGGAGCTGGGGCTGACCTGCGAACTGATGCGGGCCATGGCCAAGACGGGCGAGCAGCTCGAAACCTTCCTCGAAGGGCATGGCGGATGGAAGACGCGCCTTGCCGTAGGAGTCGCCACGCTGGGATGGAGCGAGGTGGGCATGCTCACCTGCAAGGTACCTCAGCTCATGATAGAGGAGGTTGAGAAGGGAGGCGACGAGTGGTCGTCCTTCAAAGTGGGCGCCCTTGCCGTGGGCGAGCAGTTTGCCTGGGAGTACGGCATCGGACTGGCCGTAAAGGGCGGAGCAGCCGTATTTAGCAAGGTGCGCCCCGACCTCGCCGCAAAGGCTGCTGGCACCATCGAGAAGTTCAGCGCCAGCGTCAAGCAGCGACTGGGTATCTTTGGCAAGGACGTCGGCGAACTGACCCAGGGCCTGAAGAAGTTTGCCACCGACAAGTTTGCCCAGAAGACCATAGCCCAGGGCAAGACCAGCGCCAAGGCCCTGCGCGAGAGTGCCGCCAAGGCCGATGATATCATACACAAAGAGCGACTCGCTGCCAAGGCCGACCCCAAGAGGGTGTATACCGAAGAGGAGATTCTGATGGAGACCACCCACAATGCAGAGTTGCAGAAGGGCTTCAAGGCTGTCAAGGAAACCGAAAAGGCCTACGCTGAATACATGGCAAGCGGCCGAAGCGTGGACAAGCTCAAGGCGCTGGAAGAGAGAATGATGGAGCTGCAGTCGTCGAAGTACAACCAGATGGCCTTGCTCCACTACAACTCTCCCAATGCCAACAATATCCGTGCGCGCTTCAACGACTTCAATCAGGCTATCAACCGCAAGGTTAACATGCTCTACAAGGAGAAGGCTGCGATTGAGCTTACCAAGCAGAGGGGCAAGCTCGTCTCGCCCGACGACATCGAGATCGTCAACGTCAGCAACAGCAACAAGGTCAGTCTCAAGGCTGGTCAGACCATTACGCGCGACACCGACTTCAGCGCCGTGGTCAAGGGCAACAAGTCGGGCCTCGGAGCCGACACCGTAGACAAAGAGGTGGAGCAGATGCTGTCACAGAAGATCTTTGACGAGTGCTACACGCAGGTAACGGGGCGCAACCCCAGAGTCATGGACCAGACGGTGGTGCAGGTGGGTTCTAAAGAGCGATTCGGTTCTGGAATTGGCGACCTCCAACGCAGCTTTGATCGCAGCCAGATGCACCAGCACTATGACGATGTGCAAGGCGTGGCAAACGCATGCTACTACAAATTCACAGAGTGGGTAGAGCGTGGATTCCAGGAGAAAAGCGCCGGCATCGTGGGATGGATGCACAACATCGAGGAGGGTTTCCGACAGGCCGGCAAGATGGCCAAGAACTTCCTCCTACCCTCGGCTGCTGTCAACAACTGCATCAATTCCCTGCCCGCCAAGCAAGTGGAGATACTCCGACTGCTCGAGCGCCAATACTGCATGGAGTTCACCGGGCCGACAACCATCACCTGCGGTGAGCTGATACACATCCTGCGTGTACGCTACAACATGAAGCCACAGGACGTAGGCACCATGCTGAAGGAAATCGTGCTGAACATCGAGAAGTTCAAACATTAGTAACGCACACCATTACCAAATATTCCCTTTATCTTTGTCACAGAAACACTATTAGCTATGAAGTACTGCCAAGGATTCCACTTCGGTCTGCCAAGGATTCCTTTGCGGCCGAGCGTGGAAAGAGATATTCTGCTGCGTTAATTCCAATTTTCCCGACAGACAATTCTCTACGCATCGTTCGATACGTTTGTACGCATCGTCGATACGTAGAGAATTACCGTAAGCATTCGATAACTCCTTGCTGCGGAGATTTTTTTGCGTATGGCAGAGAGTCTGTTTCCATGCAGCAAAGAACAAGTGTTCGGTCATAAATGAAGCCCGGCATGAATCATCAGAGTGACTCATGCCGGGCGTTTTTGATTCGAGGGTCACTGGTGCCTGTCCCCTGTGACCCTTAGAATTCCATCAAAGTGCAGTTGTACATCAGAAAATCGCTGTTAGTAGAAGATGTATAGATTTGAATGTTGCCGTTGGAATAATCTGTTTCAAGTGTAACTTTTGATTGTTCGCCACTATGAGTCTCTTTTCCCAAAAACTGTACGTCTATGGCCCTCCTGACCCTGTCTGTTCTGCTATTCTGTGCGCGACCACAGTCGTATTCCCACAGTAGAACATTCTTTTCACGAGAGAAGATTCTGAAAGTTGTATTTCCTGTTCTTACTCCCTCTCTCTGCTCGATCAGATGCTTATACACGTATTGTTCCTCTATTCCGTACTCTCCCATCTTGCAGAATGTGTTCGAGAAATAAACTTTTATCGTGAATGGTTCAGAAGGAACATCATTGGAGACTTTTTTCATGGTAACACCATTTTTGTCTATTAGATTACCATTGTTAGTGTATTTTGCAAACAAGTCCCCATCATTATAAACACCGTATTCGTTGTTTCCCATCGATTTGACTGTCAATGTACCTGGATTCCAAATCGTCCTGCCCTTATAGCTAGTATAAGCCCAGCCGGATGAACCATCAAAGGCCATGACTGTTAGCACGACATAGGCACCATCTACCGTTCCACCACCTTCCCAAGTGCCTCTTAGAGAGGCAAGCAGCGATCCTGACTCAACACGATTCTGATTTATATACGATGTCATCTGTTCAAATTCCTCATCGGTTGCTTTCTCTCTGGCAAGGCTTGTGTTCAGCTCCTCTTCTAAAGAGGATTCTCTTTCAGCTTTTATACGTTTCAACTCTGCTTCGTCAGCTTCTACATCGATTGTGTTTTTCTCTTGTTTTATTTTTTCTAAATCTTTTATCGCGATTGATTCATTATACAGATTGTAGCCATATATACCTAATGCAATCATAACTAAACAAAAAAAAGCAAGTATGGCTATAAAGACTTTATTCTTCATGTTGCTCTACTTTAAATATGGCGAAAAATCAATTTCTTCTTTTTTGTAATACGTTATACTACGCTCTTCATTCATTATGGCTTGTTCTACCTGCTCAGTATTCTCTTCTTCTTCATCGAAATAGAACTCTGAATATGTCATTCTGTTTGTCAGTTTGCCTCTGCGAGAAATCCAATTACCGTGTGAATCGTTTTCAACGTCAACCAAATGAATGCTTTCATGATTTACAGTTATTCCGTCATCATAGTCCATTGTGCGTTTCGTGTAGCCCTTACTTTGGACGTAGTCAGAGAATGCTATTTCGGAATCACTCATTTCACCACCTCGGCCTCCTTCACTTAAATCTTCCAATGAAATCCCGGAAACATGACCCAAGTCGTCGTATCTCAAATGATATATTAAGCTACCCTTATAACTATCACCGCCTCCTGTAATGTATGAAGTTATTACTGCAATACTTTCAATTTGCCCAATATCGTTGCGTTCAAATGTGGCGGTATAATATTTGTCACTCTGTTTATATAGCGCTTTGACATCAACAACGTTTCCTTTTTTATCAAAGATCAGTGATAAGTTGAGGATGGAGCGCTTTAAACCATTGAAATCTGCAATTTCCTTAAATTCCAAAGTATGGACATAGCCCTTCAAGTCTACCATTTTTAGATCCGTACTCTCAAAATTATAGTAGAGGGAGTCGGTAAGAAGGGAAACTCTTTCTTGCTCAATAAGATTATCGGCCAACGCTTTTTTCTGTTGTGTTATTGACTTGGAATAAAAAAGTAAAACACTTGCCGTAGTTAGTAGTATGCATAAAAGAATACATACGATTATTTTTTGTTTTTTACTCATATTAGCACATTAAAAATGTTAGAATTAGCGCCTTTGAAAATAATATCCCCCCTGATCCATCAGTTTGCCATTATCAGGATATGCTATAATTTGTGTAATATCAAAGCTAATAATTTTACAATTAACGCCATTGGCGGTTCCATTAGAAATAGAATATCTACCACTATAATCGAGATGAGCAGGTTGAAAAGGATTACTACTAAATAACTTTGTATATTGCTTTACAGTTTGCCTGTCAGTGTCTATATAAATTGTAGTTACGCCCAACTGGGTTACTAAATTCCATTTGCCATCCAACCAACTATCGTCATTCCAACGTTTCTGTGCTTGTTCGCGTTGAATTCTTTCCTGTCTTGCACGCTCTTCCGCCAGTCGTTTTTGACGCTGTCTTTCTTCCTCTTCCTTTCTTTGCTTTTCAATTTTTTGCAGGATGGATTCGTGACGTGCAATCTCATGTCTCACTTCCCTCGTTATTCCAGATAAGTTCTCTTTGTCAGAATTGGCCTTAGCTGAAGCCAATAAGTCACATTCATCCATATCTTTCTTTAGGATGTAGCCATAGACAAGAGCCTTATCGGTTTTGCTCAAACTGGTATATTCTGCATTGGAGTACATGTAATGTTGCAGGATGCCGCGATGGCTTAGCTGGTAAATACGCATCCAACAGTCCTTAAATTCTGCATCGTTGTACACAGGAAGTGTATTGAGGCTCCGCTTCAGTTTGCTGATGGCGGCAGTATGGTCTTCGTTAGATGTCTGTGCTGAAAGAGCCCTCCGCGCTTCTGAAACAGTTGTTTCGAACTTCTCGAACTGAGTAGCATTCTTATTCTTTATCTTTTCAAAGTTTAATGCTGATTGCAAGTATGATCTATAGTGCGCATCGCCTTTCGCCTTCTGGAGTATGTTGTTTCCGATACTCACGAGATAGGGAGAAAGGCTTTTGCCATCGACATGGTATGCAAAGCGCATGGCACTGGAACGATAAGGAGAATCGTCCCCTGTGTATTCTGCCTCTTGATACATAACTAGTCAAGCCTCAAAAAGCCACCTTCCTCACGCACGTATTCGTGTAACACGAGGAATCTACCCATAAAGCAGGTCTTGAGAGCCGGGAAATCAGCTCTGTC